>JAFLDU010000350.1 GCA_017309145.1 Zoogloea sp.
ACCTGGCCAGCTGGCCTTCTGCACTACCAGCATGGGTGCGTCCTCGGCCCAGCCGGCCGCACGCAGAGCCCGTTGGACTTCGTGCAGCAGGGTGATGGACAGGAAGATGCAGAGGGTGCAGCCATGGGCGGCGAGGGCCTCGAGGGATTCTCCCGGCGGCATCGGGGTGCGGCCCTCGACGCGGGTCAGGATCACCGTCTGGGTGACTTCCGGCAGGGTCATGCTCTCGCCGGCCGCGGCCATCGACGCGAAGGCCGAGGACACACCGGGCACCACCGCCCAGTCCATGCCGGCGGCGCTGAGCGGGCGGGTGAGTTCTTGCAGGGCACCGTACAGACCGGGGTCGCCGGTCTGCAGGCGCACCACCGTGGCATGCCGGGCGGCCCGCTCAAGCAGCCAGGCCGTCATTTCCTCAAGGGTCATGTCCTTCGAGTCGCGGATCTCGCAGCCGGCGGGCGAGAACAGGGTGGCGGCACGGTTGACCAGCGAGCCGGCGTACAGGATCGCGCCGGCCTCGGCGATGAGCCGGCGCCCCTTGAGGGTCAGCAGCTCCGGGTCTCCCGGCCCGGCGCCGACAAACCAGATCTTTCCGGGCATGGCTCAGTGCGCCCGGGGGGTAAAGCAGAGCTGCAGCACGGGATGTGCCGGACGGCCCTGCAGGGCCCGCAGGACAAGCAGCGTCACCAACGGCTCGACCAGCACGATGGCCGCGTAGGACAGGGCGAAGGCCGCCCAGGCGGAAACCGGTGTGGCGACTTCACCGATGGCAAGCCAGAAGCCCACCATCAGGGTCACGCCACTGTAGTAAGCCGCGTCGAGCTTGAGGATGCTGCGCAGGGACAGGGCGCCCAGGCGTTTGCCGAGGGTGGCATGCACGGTCACCAGGGGGAGCGCCAGGGACAGGAAGTTGATGCCCAGGTGCATCAGGTCAGTGGGCTCGAACAGCAGGCCTTGCACCAGCAAGCCGATGGCAAAGCCGAACAGGGCCGGCAGGAAGCCCAGGCTGAGATAGATCGGCATGGCCCCGAGGAAGTGCAGCTCGGAGGGGCCGACGGGCAGGTGGAAGGCCTGCATGGCCAGCGTGAAGAACACCGCGGCAAGCAGGCTGCGGACGATCAGCTGCGGCTGGCGGAGGAGGTGGACCGACTGGCTGCCCAGCAGGGCGATGGCGCCGGCATTGGCGGCGAGGATCTTGGCACTGGCGACGTACCCCGGTTCGATGTGCATCTTGCTTCCCTTCGTGACGGATGGACGAAGTGCGGCAAGGCAAAGGGGGTAGGAAGGAAAAACGAAAAAACGGACCGGTTGCCAGGGGCCGGGCAGGCACATGCCGGGATCGGGAGCGGTTCAACGCAGAGCCATGACAAACGCATGGATGACGCAGAGCGGACGGACGAAGCGGCTGGGCGAAGCCCTCGGTCGGTTCCGCCCGCACCCCGGGGCCAATACCACACCACTACGTCAGAGGCCGGTCTTCTGGCTCGCCTTCATCCTCGTCTGCCAACCTTCCCGCGTGCAGGGCACCCAGTGGCGTAAAGCAGAGTTGTCAGGCTTACAGCAGCGGGGGCTGCGCCGGAATGGGCGTGAGGGCTGGCTCACGACTTCACCGGACTTCCCGTTTCACCTTGCCCGCTGAAAGCGGGCTCGGCACCTGTGACGCCGCGCAGTCTAACCGCATGCACCGGGACGGTGCAAGCCTTCCGCCAGGGAAGGACGCTGGAATAATCAGTGGGTGGTTTTGCCCGGCCCAGGCTCGATCAGGATCAGCTGACCGGTCTTCGGGTCGCGGAAGACCTCGCCGACCCGGTCCATGCCGGCCCCCACCTGGCCCTGGCCGTCGGCAGGGCGTTCGATGGCACGCCCCTTGTCCACCGGCTTGGGCGTGGAGAGGGCGCCCTGGGTGCTGGCGGCCAGCGCGGCGAGCAGGCCGCAGGCGAAGACCAGCATCACATCCACCAGGTTCACCAGGCTGGCTCGCGGGTCTTCGTCCCGGTCATCGAAGCGGGCATCCAGGCGCGCGTAGAGGCGCAGGCGCTTGCGCGGGGAGGCGTTTCGAGCTTGGGCCGCCTTCATGCGGCGTCCTCCAGGGTCTCCAGCAGCTCCTCGTACCAGCGGCGGCGCAGTTTGCCCACCACCAGTCCGCCAATGCCGGCCACCAGGCCCAGCACGGTGGCGTCGAAGGCCACCGTGACGGCGCTGGCCAGCTCGCCCGGGTTGCCCTGGCCCAAGGCGGCGAGACCCGGTCCGAGGGGGATGATGGTGGCCATCAGGCCGAGCATGGGCGGAATGCGCGCCAGCAGGTCGGCACGCTCCAGGCGATGGCGGGCGATACGCTGGATGAACAGCAGGTCATTGGCGGCGGCGAGGCGCTTGAGCCCCCACAGTCGCTCTCCGACGGCCAGCCCGGCCTCGGCGAGGGCGATGGCGCAGGCAGCCACCAGGGCCAGCAGGGCCGGGGTGAGCAGCCAGGTGACAGCCTGGTGGAGCCAGGCCAGGGAAGTGATGTCATGCATGGGTCAGCCTTTCTTGGGGACAGGGTTGCGCCGGCTCCAGGCGAGCCCGAGCAGGAACAGCAGGGGCGCGCCGGCCAGCAGGGAGGCGGGAAGATCCGGCGCGCGGGTGGGCGGTCGGGCGTGGAGTTCGAAGTAGTGCGGCGGGGGCGCCGCAGGTGCAGGCGGCGGGGCCTCGGCGGTGGGCGGGGGCTTCTGGCCGGTGGAGGCAGCGGACGGCGTGGTGTTGGCTGTTGCGCGGAGGGCTGGCGCCGACGTGGGGAGCGTTGCGGCAGCAGGGGCCGGCAGTTCGCCGCGGGCCCGCGCCAGGGCCACGCCGAGGGCGTCCGCGTCAGCTTGGTCGATGCGTGGCGCGAGCCAGGCCCACATCGGGTGATTGGGCGCGGTGTGGCCGCTGCCGGGCAGGCCGTTCTTCGCCACCAGGCGGGCCAGCTCACCCCCCATCTGGCGCAGGGTGGGCGCGTCGGCTTGCCAGAAGCCCTTTTCGGCGGCCACCATGAAGATGGCCAGCATCTGCGCCTTGACGTGGGCGTTGTGTCCCTGGGACAGGAAGCGCGGCAGGCCGAGCTTCTGCTTGTCGTCGAACCAGGTCTCCTTGACCTCGTCCCAGGCCCACTGCTTGATCAGGTCGGGCCGGGTCACCTGCCAGCCCCACAGGTTCTCCAGGAACTCCTGGCCCATCGTGCGGGCGCCGGCATAACCGTGCTTCATCAGAGGTTTGAGCCATTCGGGGTTGAGGTAGCGGCCGCGCAGTTCCGACAGGAGGGCGGTGGCGAGGGGCTCGACGGCCGGGTGGGCGGGATCGGCGTGCTGCAGGATCAGCCCCTCCGGGCGGCGTCCGGTGAGGGTTTCGACACCGACCGAAAGCCCGCCCAGGTAGTCGAAGGCGTCGTTGTTGTCGAGCAGGCCGTAGAGGTTGCTGGCGCGGCCGTGGTAGCTGCGGGCGACCCCGGCCAGGGCTGTCTCGAAGGCCAGGTGCGCGGCATCGCCGGTACCGTCGAGGCCGTAGGCGTGACCCATGCGCTTGAGATAGACGCGGCCCAGCTCCTCCCGCTCGCGCCAGGCGCCGGAGCGCTCGGCGAGGCGGTTCACACCGGCGCTGTAAGCCCCGGGGGCGTCGCCGAAGATGCGCAGGGCAGCGGCCCGGCCCGCTTCGAGGGCCGTCAGGCCCTTGCGGGTGAGCTGCAGGCTGCGGGCCAGCCAGGCCTGCGCCACCCGGTTGTCGGGGAGGGGCAAGCCGTATATTAATCATACTAAGGAAAACGAATACTCAAAGCTGAAA
>JAFLDU010000351.1 GCA_017309145.1 Zoogloea sp.
GCGATAGGCGGCGACCTTTGCGGCGCGAAAAGCATCCCGGGTTTCGGCCGAATCGCGGGGATCGTACTCGCCCCCCGCATCGTTCATCCCCAGCATGAGGAGGCCAGCAGGGTGTCGGACACGCCGACCTGATGGGCGGTGGTGGCCTGCAGGGAGCAGAACAGGGCGTTGGACGAGGTGTCCGAGCCGGTGAGGAACACGCCCAGCCAGCCCAGGAAGGGGCTGAAGAACGGGAACAGCGCGCCGGTACCGGCCAGCAGCAGGGCCAGGGTGGCGGACAGGCCGGAGTAGTTGGCCACGAAGGCGAAGGCCAGCACCATGCCGATGGAGTAGATCGGGCGCTTCAGCTCGACCACGGTCTCCTTCAGGGCCTTGGCAGCGTCGCTGCTGCGCATGCCCAGCACGACCATGCTGATGAGGGCCGCCAGGAAGATGGCGGTGCCGGTGGCGGAGAGGATGTCCAGCTTGTACACCGCGGCGTAGGGCGTGGCCTTGGCGACGATGGGCTCCATCTTGATCACCAGCTTGTCGAGCATCGGCACCGGGAACTGGAACACCAGCGAGTACAGCGGGCCGTCCTTGGCAAACAGGGCCTTGAAGGGCTTGAGGCTCCAGATGGTGACCATGATGGTCAGGATGACGAAGGGCGACCAGGCCTTGGCGATCTGGCCGAAGCTGTGCTGCTCTTCAGTACCCTGCACGGCGCTGGGCTTGTTGTCGAAACGGAAGATGCGCTTGGGCTTCCAGTTCTTCAGGAAGACGGTCAGGCAGATCAGGCTGACCAGCGCGGAGGTGATGTCCGGCAGCTCCGGTCCGATGTAGTTGGCGGTGAAGAACTGGGTCACGGCGAAGCTCAGGCCGGCGACCAGGATGGCGGGCCAGGTTTCCTTGATGCCGCGCCAGCCGTCCATCATGGCGACCAGCCAGAAGGGCACGATCACCGACAGCAGGGGGAGCTGGCGGCCGGCCATCTGGCCGATCTTGAAGGGGTCGATGCCGGTCACCTGGCCGCCCACGATGATGGGGATGCCCATGGCACCGAAGGCCACTGGGGCGGTGTTGGCGATCAGGCACAGGCCGGCGGCGTAGAGCGGGTTGAAGCCCAGGCCCACGAGCAGGGCGGCGGTGATGGCCACCGGGGCGCCGAAGCCGGCCGCACCTTCCAGGAAGGCGCCGAAGGAGAAGCCGACGAGCAGCATCTGCAGGCGCTGGTCATCGGTGATCGACACCACCGAGGCCCGGATGATGTCGAACTGGCCGGTCTTGACGGTGATCTTGTAGAGGAACACCGCTGCGATGATGATCCAGGCGATCGGCCACAGGCCGTACAGGAAGCCATAGCCGGCCGAGGCCAGGGCCATCTGCACCGGCATCTTGTAGAAGAAGATGGCCACGGCCAGGGCGATGGCCACGGTGATGGTGCCGGCCACATGCCCCTTCAGGCGCAGGACGGCGAGCGCGACGAAGAAGAAGATGATCGGCAGGGCGGCGACCAGCGAGGACAACCAGAGGTTGCCCAGAGGGTCGTAAATCTGCATCCAGGGTTGCATTCGTGTTTCCTCCTTGGTGAATGCGGTGGGGGTCGCTATGGGTTGCTTTGGCTACAGGCGGTTGTCGTTAATGCGTGTGGTGCTGCTTTTATTGGTTTGGGGGTAGGGGCGGTTTTCGCCGCCCCTACGGCGCTACGTTTCCATGCTCAGCAGGTGGCCAGGCGGCTGGCCTCCTCACTGCATTCGTCGAGCAGATGCACGATGGAGCGGTAGGGCAGGCCGGTGGCATGGGTCAGGCCGATCTCGCAGGTCTGGTTGCTGGAGTAGCCGCCGCAGCAGCCGGCCGGCACGTCGGCGTGCAGCTTGCGCAGGGCGTGGGTGTTGAGTTCGGGCACCACGAAGCCGCGGTCGCCGCCAAAGCCGCAGCACTTGACCTCGGCCGGCAGCACCACCTGCTCGGCGCAGGCGCCGGCGAGCTGCCTGAGCTTGCTTTCGAAGCCCATGCGGCGGGCCGAGCAGTTGAGATGCACCAGCACCGGGTCGGCCTTCTTGTGCAGCATCAGGCGCGGCAGCAGGGCGTCGTGGGCAAACTCGACCAGGTCGTAGACCTTGAGGCGTTGGGCCAGGAAGGTCTTCATGCGCAGGGAGCAGGCGCTGGCGTCGAGCACGATGGGGTATTCCCCGTTGTTGCTGGCCTTGAGCAGGGCGGCCTCCAGTTCGGCCGACTTGCGGTCGGCGTCGGCTTCGAGGCCCTTGCTGGCGAAGGACTGGCCGCAGCACAGGCTGTTGACGTCGTCGGGCACGATGGGGGCGTAGCCGGCCCGCTCCAGCACGCGGATGACGGTGGCGGAGAGGGCTTGTTCCGGCGTGTCTGCGCCAAACATTCGGCCGGCGCAGGTGGGGAAGTAGACGACCTTGTCGCCGCTGCTGCGCGATGCGCGGCCGAGCGGCTGGGGCGTCGGCATGTGGGCCTTCCAGGCGCCGCCGGTAAGGCGCGACAAGGCCTGGGTGCCGACCACGGCTTCGGCGAGGTGGCCGGCCTTGAGGGCGGTGCGGGCCAGGGCCTGGGTGGCGCCGAAGTGATTGGCAGCCACCTGGCCGAGGCTGCGGGCTACGCTGGAAAGCTTTTCGCCGCGTACCGCGCGGGTCAGGGCGCCGGTCTCGATGCCCACCGGGCAGGCCGTGGAGCACAGGCCGCAGGTGGCGCAGGTGTCGAGGCCCATGTAGAGGTAGTCCTCGCCGAGCTGGCCGGGGGCCTCGCCGGCAGCCTGGCGGCGTGACAGTTCGCGCCAGCCGACGATGCGCTGGCGGGGCGACAGGGTGAGGCCGTGGGACGGGCACTGGGGCTCGCAGAAGCCGCATTCGATGCAGCGGTCCACCGGGGCGTAGAGCTGGCCGGCGGCGGGCATGGGCTTGAGGTGCTTGAGGTGGGCCGCGGGGTCGTCATTGATGATGACGCCGGGGTTGAGCAGGCCTTCCGGGTCGAACAAGGCCTTGATCTCTTTCATCAGCGCGTAGGCCTGGGTGCCCCATTCCAGCTCGACGAAGGGCGCCATGTTGCGGCCGGTGCCATGCTCGGCCTTGAGGGAGGCGTCGTACTTGCTCACCAGCACCTGGCACAGGTCGTCCATGAAGGCGGCGTAGCGGGCCACCTCTGACTCGATGCCGAAGTCCTGGGTGAACACGAAGTGGACGTTCCCCTCCAGGGCGTGGCCGAAGATGATGGCCTCGTGGTAGCCGTGCTTGGCGAACAGGTGCTGGAGATCGAGGCAGGCGGCGGCCAGGTCGGGCACGGCGACGGCCACGTCCTCGATGATCACCGTGGTGCCAGGCTTGCGCACCGCGCCGACGGCGGGGAAGGTGCCCTTGCGTACGTTCCACAGGCGCTCGATTTCGGCCGGGTCGGTGGTGAAGGCGGGGGCTTCGATCAGGGGGTAGGCGTGCAGTTCCTCGAGCACCGAGGCGATCCGGACCTGCAGTTCGGTGGCGCTGGGGGCGCGGGTCTCGATGAGCAGGGCGGTGACGCCGTCGGGCAGGGTCTTGAGCAGGGCCGGCATGCCCGGCTTGTCGGCGACGCAGCGCAGGGAGGCGCGGTCGAGCAGTTCCACCGCATCCACCGGGCGTGCCTTGAGGCCGGCCACGGCGCGGCAGGCGGTCTCCATGTCGGGGAAGAAGGCCAGGGCGCTGGCCTTGTGGGCATACTCGGGGACGGTCTGGTAGGTGACGCCGGCGATGAAGCCGAGGGTGCCTTCGGAGCCGATCATCAGGTGGGCAAGGATGTCCACCGGGTCGCTGAAA
>JAFLDU010000352.1 GCA_017309145.1 Zoogloea sp.
AAAAAAAGCAGGCAAATTTGCCTGCTTTTGAAGTACTAAAACTTCTAATTCTTATTCAAATTTCCAGGAAGAAACTACCTTAATGCATTTATCCTATCGGTGCCGGCCAGCACGGCCTTCAGGTCGAGGCGCTGAGCGTCGCCGGCATCGTCGAAGTGGGTATGCACGGAAGCGGCAAAGGGCGCCGCGGCCAGCTCGTCGAGGAAGGCACAGGAGGCCTGGCTGCGGCCGCAGTAGTGCAGCTCGAAGGGCTTGCCGGCAGCGTGCAGCGCGTGCGCCATGGCGATCATGGGGGTCACGCCGATGCCGCCGCCCACCAGGATCGAGCGGCCTGCGCCGGCCTCCAGCGGAAACAGGTTGCGCGGCAGGCCGATGTCGACCTCGGTGCCTTCGCTGAGGCGCTCATGGGCGGCGATGGAGCCGCCGCGGGAATTCGGATCCTTCAGGATGCCCAGGCGGTAGACCTGACGATCGGCCGGGTCACCGCACAGGGAATACTGGCGTACCAGGCCCTCGCCCAGGTGCAGATCCACGTGGGCCCCCGCTTCGAAGGGGGGCAGTTCGCCACCGTCTGCGGCCGCCAGGTCGAGGACGAGGACGCCCTGGCCCTGGGACTCGCTGCGGCGGACGACAACCCGGAGCGTTTCTTCAGACATTTTTGTGTTTTCCCTTCTGTTGGTTTCGCTGCGCCGCTCAGCGCATGAAGATGCCGCCATTCACATCCCAGGCGGCGCCGGTGGCGAAGTCGGCTTCGGCCGAGGCCAGCTGCACGACCAGGTTGGCGACGAACTCCGGGTTGCCGAGGCGCTTCACCGGGATCATCTCGATGAGCTTCTCGAGACGCTCCGGCGGCACGGCGGCGCGCACGGAGGGCAGCTCCATGGGGCCCGGGGCGATCGCATTGACGGTGACGCCGGAGGCCGCCAGTTCGCGGGCGAAGATCTTGGTGAGGGTCAGGATGCCGCCCTTCGACGCCGCGTAGTGGGCGCCGGAGGCAGTGCCGCCGTTCTGGCCGGCCAGCGAGGCCACGTTGATGAGGCGGCCGTAGCCGGCCGCGCCCATCGCCGCGCCGAACACCTGGCAGCCGAGGAAGGTGCCGCGCAGGTTGATCGCCAGCACCTTGTCGAACTCCTCGGGGGTGATCTGCATCACCGGCGTGGTGGGCGTGATGGCGGCGTTGTTGACCACCACCTGCAGCCCGCCCCAGCGCTCGCGCACGGCGGCCAGGGCGGCTTCGAAGGCTGACTTCTGCATCACGTCGAGGGCCAGCGGCAGAACCGTGTCGCCGCTCGCGTCCAGCTGTGCGGCGGCACTGGCGGCCAGCTCCGAACTGACGTCGGTGATGACCACCTTGTAGCCGGCCGCATGCAGGCGCCGGGCGATGATGTTGCCGAGGCCTTGGGCGGCGCCGGTGACGAGGGCGACTTGGCTCATGCGGGACTCCTTACGGGATGTAGGCGATGCAGGCCAGGGCATCGGTGGAGTTGAGCAGGCGCACCACCTTCTGCTGGATCCGGAAGCTGTCGCCGGCGCGCTTCAGCACGAAGGTGACATCGGCGGTGTAGTGCTTCAGCACGTCCTTGCGGAACTCACCCAGGATCTGGGTGCAGCGCAGGGTCACGGCCTGGCCGTCGTCGCCCAGCAGGCGGAAGCGGGACAGGCTGCGGATGGTGCGCGGAGCCGGCACGGTGGACACGGATTCGCCGCTGGTCAGGCGCTCCACCCGCAGGCGGCGCATGGTGGCGTCGTCATGGGCGTAGTTCAGCGTATTGGCGAAATCGGTCTCGTTGGGGTCGATCGGCACGATGTAGGTGCCGGACTCATCCCACAGGTTCAGCCATTCGGTGTACTCGCTGTGGTCCAGCAGATCGGCTTCGAGGCTGACGAAAGCGGCGGCTTGATTGAGCAATTCGATGTTCATGGTGGGTCCTCCGCCTCAGGCGGTCATCAGTTTTTTCCATTGACGGTAGGCTGCGCGCATGCCGGTCTCGGCGCTCACGTCGCTGCGGCGGCCATCCGGGGTCTCGACTTCCTTGGCCAGGCCGCGGTTGAGCATGATCCACTGGTTGGTGCCGGCGAAGGAGCCGCGCTGCACCCGGTCCCAGGCCTCGGCGTCGTCGGGCGTGCCGAAGCCCATCGGGCCCTGGAAGTGCTCGTGCAGACGCAGGCGGGCCTGGTTGGCAGCCGCCGGGCCGCCGTCCATGACGATGGCGGCGTGGTGGATCTCGGTCTCGGTGACGGACACCGGACGCAGCACCCGGAAGAAGGCCATGGAGCAGGCCACGTTGGGGAACAGGTTGAGGTTGAAGCCGGAACCGCCCACCGCACGCACGATGCGGCGCACCTGGTCTTCGGGGTAGTCCTTGCGGAGTTCCTCGGCCAGCTCGGCGAAGCGGTCGGGGATGGGCGCATCCAGGTTGGCTTCCAGGTCCACCAGCTCGGGGATCATCACCATCACGCTGTGGCCGTTGCCCAGGTCTTCGACCAGGCCGGGGCCTTCCACGAAGTCCAGCATCTTCTCGGTCTGCTCATCCACGGAGCTGAGGAAGGACTTGTGCACCAGCGGGAAGTGGTAGGCGTCGGTGGTGTTCTCGAGCTGGATCTTCCAGTTGCCGGGGAAGCGGAAGCGGTGTTCGCCCGCTACCTTCACCGGGAAGCCGCCGCCCTGCTTCATGAACAGGTCCATCCACTTCTTGGCCGGGCCGAGGAAATCGACGAGGGGCTCGATGTCGTCCTTGAAGGTGGCGAAGATCATGCCCGCGTACTCTTCGACGCGCAGCTTGATGAGCGGGAAGTCGGCCTTGTCGAGCAGGTCGCCATAGCTCTCCGGGCTGGGCACGCCGCGCAGGGCGCCGTCCAGGGAGTAGCTCCAGCCGTGGTAGGGGCACACGAAGCTGTTGGTCTTGCCCTTGTGGCCTTCGCACACGGTGGCGGCGCGGTGGCGGCAGCGGTTGAGCAGCACATGCACCTGCTGCTTGCGGTCGCGCACCACCACCACGGGCTGGCGGCCCACGAAGGTGGTCTTGTAGCTGCCGGCTTCGGGAATCTCGCTGGCGTGGGCAACCCACACCCAGGTGCTGGAGAAGACCTTGTCCATCTCCTGCTCGAAGATGGCGGGATCGGTGTAGAGGGAGGTGTGGACCCGGTCCTTCTGCACCAGGTCGGCCAGGGTCAGGCCTTGGCTTGCTGCTTGAAGCGTCATGGTGTGTCTTCCTTGTATCTCAATCGATGATCGGAGCGCGCCGGCCCTAGCGGGGCACCGGCAGCGCGGCAGTGGCGTTCCAGGCGTCCACCGGGCGGCTGAAGAGGTTCTCGGTACGGAAGTGGCTGATCCGCCAGACGCCGTCCTGACGGGCGAAGTCGAGGCTCAGCCGGGCCGCGTTGAGGTGGGAGGCGCCCGTCGCGAAGGTGGAGGTCTGCAGCATGACCCACGAGCCGGTGGCCGCATCCGGGGCATGCACGCGGATCGTCTCGCTGGTCAGGAAATGCACGTTGAGGGCGAAGTGCGCCGGCTCGACCATGTACTTGGCCATCATTGCGGCGATCGCCTCGCGCCCTTCGATGCGCCCGAAGGTGCCCTTGTACTTCTCGCCGATGCCTTCCCACACCGCGTCCAGCGTGAACAACCCGGCCAGTTCGTCCAGCGGCGTACGGGCATCCAGGTAGTCGCACAGGAACATGTAGCGGTTGATGCAGGCGCGGATGGCGCCTTCGCTTTCCAGGCGGTCGAGGCGTGCCTCGAGCTGGCGGAGGTGGGCGAGGTCGGTCATGGTCGGCTCCGTGCT
>JAFLDU010000353.1 GCA_017309145.1 Zoogloea sp.
CCCCGCCTGTACAGCATGAAGCGCATCGTGTTCGGGCTGGGGGCCATGCAGGTGCTGGGCTGCATGCTGGTGGTGATGCTGGCCGGCGGGCTGACCGGGCTGGGCTGGGGGGCGAGCTTCGCCCTGGGCGGTACCCTGGCCATGTCGTCCACGGCGATCCTGTCCAAGCTGTTGTCCGACCGGTTGGAGCTGGATTCGAAGCACGGTCGGGAGGCGATCGGGGTGCTGCTGTTCCAGGATCTGGCGGTGGTGCCCTTGCTGATCCTGATCCCGGCCCTGTCGAAGCCGGCGGACCAGCTGCTGGGCACCTTGGCGCTGGCCAGCGTGAAGGCGGTGCTGATGCTGTCGCTGGTGTTGTTCCTGGGCCAGAAGCTGATGCGCCGCTGGTTCTTTCTGGTGGCGCGGCGGCGCTCCGCCGAGCTGTTCATGCTCAACGTGCTGTTCATCACCCTGGGCCTGGCCTGGCTCACCGAGATCGCCGGGCTGTCGATGGCGCTGGGGGCCTTTCTGGCCGGCATGCTGATTTCCGAGACCGAGTACCGTTACCACGTGGAGGAGGACATCAAGCCCTTCCGCGATGTGCTGCTGGGCTTGTTCTTCGTGACGGTGGGGATGTTCCTGGATGTGGGGCAGATCATCCTCAGCCTGCCGGCGGTGCTGGCCATGCTGGGGGGGCTGCTGCTGGTGAAGTTTCTGGTGGCCGGTGGGGCGTCGCGACTGGTGGGCAGCCCGCAGGGCACGGCAGCCCGCACCGGCCTGTGGCTGTGCGCGGGCGGGGAGTTCGGTTTTGTGCTGTTGAGCCAGATCGACGAGGCGCGGCTGCTGCCGCCGGCCTTGTCCCAGGTGGTGGTGGCGGCCCTGGTGCTGTCGATGCTGCTGGCGCCGCTGGTGGTGCAGTACAGCGAGAAGATCGTGCTGCGCCTGGTGCCGTCGGAGTGGATGAGCCGCTCGCTGCAGCTGACCAACATCGCCACCCAGTCCATGTTCGTGGACAAGCATGCGATCCTGTGTGGCTTCGGGCGCAACGGGCAGTATCTGGGCCGCCTGCTGGAGCAGGAGGGGATCACCTACATCGCCCTGGACCTGGACCCGGAGCGGGTGCGGGAGGCCGCCGCGGCGGGCGAGACGGTGGTGTTCGGCGATGCGGCCAAGCGCGAGACCCTGGTGGCGGCGGGCATCTCGCGGGCCTCGGTGGTGGTGGTGACCTACGCCGACACCGAGGCGGCGCTGCGCGCCATGGCCCAGATCCGGGCCGTGCGGCCGGATGTGCCGGTGGTGGTGCGTACCGCCGACGAGGTGGATCTGGACAAGTTGCGGCTTGCCGGCGCCGCCGAGGTGGTGCCTGAGGCGGTGGAGTCGTCGTTGATGCTGGCCTCCCACGCGCTGGCCCTGCTGGGGGTGCCGCTGCCACGCATCCTGAAGCGCATCCGGGAGATCCGGGCCGAGCGTTACCACCTGCTGCGGGGTATCTACCGGGGCGGTGAGCACCTCCACGAAGAAGCCCTGGAAGAACGCCAGCAGAACCGCCTGCATTCGGTGGTGATGGCGGCGGGGGCCCACGCCATCGGCCATTCCCTGGAGGAGCTGCACCTGGCCGAGATCGGCGTGGAAGTCAGCGCCGTCCGCCGCCAGCGCGTGCGCATGGTGGACCCCCTCCCCGAAACCCGCCTGGAACTGGACGACGTCCTGGTACTCCTCGGTACTCCGTCTCAACTCGCCCTCGCCGAAGCCCGCCTCTTCAAGGGCGTTTAGGACAGGTGTAGGGGCGGCTTCAATACGACGCACACACTGTGTATTGCCCGCTGTCGGTCAGTTCGGCGGTGGTGACGGCGTTGCCGCTGGCCGCGCTGCCGGCGAGCAGGCGGATGCTGCCGCTGTTGGGCTGGCCGTCGTCCATGCCGATGTCGATCTGGCGGGCGAAGCTGCCGTTGAGATTGTCCTGGCAGATGAAGAAACTGCCGGCCCAGCCGCTGATGGGGCTTTGCCCGGTGATGCCGATGCGGCCTCCCATGGCGTTGCGGGGCAGCCACTCGGCCAGGGTGATGCCCTCGGAGGCGGGGTTGCGGCCGTCGCCAGTGGCGAGGTTGGCCAGCCTTACGTGCTGCCAGAACAGCACGGCTTCATCGGTGGCGACGCTGGCGTTCCAGGGGCCGTCGATGCGACCGTTGCCGACAGTGCCCCCCGTGCTGGCCCGGATGGCGCCGGTGAGCCGGTTGGCCACGCCCGGGTCGTCGCCCGGCATGGCCCGGAAGCGGTCCTGGTAGGCATAGACGTGGGTGGAGGTGGCGCGGAAGTCGTTGATCACGCTCTTCACCTTGGCGCTGTTGATGAGCTCCTGCCCCTTCAGCACGCCGCCCAGCAGCAGTCCGATGATGACCAGCACGATGGCGATCTCGACCAGCGTGAAACCCGTTTGTGTCTGGCGCATGGTGTCTCCCCTATTTGTTCTGCGGGCCGGATGGCCCGGTGGATGTCGGCGAGTCATGTTAATGCCATATGGATTTTATGGGCGCTGCGGACGGGCTGTTTGTGCAGAGTTAACAGAGTTTTAGGATCTGGCGCTCGTGCTCACGGCAGCTTGCCGGCGCTGCTGAGGTGGTAGGCCACCAGGTTGGGAGAGAGCCAGGTGACCCGGTCGTCGAAGGCGCCGCCCGGGGCGCCGGGGTTCTCGGAGAGTGTCCGGCTGTAGAAGCGTGTGCCGTTGGCGGTGGCGTTGCGGGCTTCGTCGGTGCCGGTGATGGGGGATGCCTGCGGGCTGCCGTCAGTGTGGGTGGCGCCGAGGCCGTTGGCGCCGTGGGAGAGGATCACTGCGGGTGATTGGCCGGTGGTGGTGGTGAGGCTCAACTCGGCGCCGTCGAGGTTGCGGGTGAAGACCTCGAGCTTGCCGTCTTCGAGGTGGGCGAGGGGTTTGGTGTAGGCCGGGGTCACGGCATAGCGCAGGCGCCGGGACCAGCCGTCCTCGCCGCGGATGCCGAGGGTGGCCCAAGGCAGCAGGCCGTTGTGGTGGGCGCACTGGCTGCCGTCGTAGGCTTCCGCGCCGTCGGTGGGGCTCTTGGCGGGGCAGGGCAGCCGATTGTGGCGGACGAGGTGGCCGAGCAGGCTGTCGCGGGCTTCGGCGAGGGCTTCGTCGGTGCGTTGTTCGGCCTGAAGGGCGACCCGTGCGCTGAGGCCGGCGGTCAGGGGGCCGGCCAGCAGGGCCAGGATGAGCAGCACGACGGCCAGTTCGGCGAGGGTGAAGCCGGCTGCCTGCCGGGCGGACGGCGTGGACATGGGCCTCGGAAGGCGGGGGCAGGAAGGGGGCAGGGGAGGCGATTTCATGGCAGACACAGGGCGACGTCGGTGGCGGCCGGGCTGAGGCGCGCGGTGAAGGGCAGGTTGATGTGCCTGGCCAGCGGGGCCAGGGTGCCGGTGCCGAGGGCGGCCAGGGTGGCGGCTTCGAGATAGGCGCCCGGGGCGGGGTCGGTGGGGTCGAGGCGTGCCTGGCTGGCCAGGCGCTCGCCGCCGAAGAGGAGAGCGCCCCGGCAGCGGGTGGGCGGGTGTCCGCTGAGGCAGTCGCTGCCGTCGGTGCAGCGCGCGTAGCGCATCAGGCCCGCCCAGTTGGCCACGGGATCGCGCAGGGTGTCGTTGCGGCAGGGGCCGCTCAGCCCGTCGAGGGCCGGCAGGCGGCCGATCCGGACGGGGCCCAGGAGCTGGCTGGTGAGGGGGGGCGGCAGGCCGCTCTGGACC
>JAFLDU010000037.1 GCA_017309145.1 Zoogloea sp.
ATCTGGCAGACAACGCGATCAAGTTCTCGGAAAGGGGAGAGATTACTATCCGCTTCCGCATCGCCTCCGAGACATCAACCCACCTCAGCCTTCACTGCAGCGTGGAGGACGAAGGAATGGGTATTCCCGAGGCCGACCTGCAGCGGATTTTTACTCTCTTCGAGCAAGGGGACGGCTCGTCCACTCGGCGTCACGGCGGCACAGGGCTCGGCTTGGCTCTTTGCCGCAAGTTGGTGCACCTGATGAACGGAGAGATCGGCGTCACCAGTCGGCCAGGAGTCGGCTCCACGTTCCATTTCACTGTGCGGTTGACGCCCGTCGCACCCATGCACTAAGGGAGAGTGGCTCCAGCTGAGATGAGTATGGGATCAAGCTTTATACGCGGATGACTTCGACAACACTGGGATCGAAGAACCAGTGGGGCCCGACATCGAATCAAGAGAGCCCCATGCCGGCAAGAGCATTGCTGATCAGACGGTTGCCCCGCATTACCAGAGCCAAGAGGCACACCTCATTGTTGAGATGCTTACAGGCTCTTCAACAAGGAGCCCAGAATCCTTCTTAGGTTGTTCATCTTGATCCCTCCCGAGCGATATCCGATGAACATCGCGGACTCTCCATCTGGCGGTAACAGCTTTGCCCTAACATCTCGCAGATAACTTAGAAGCAAGCCATGAACGCGAGGCGACAGTGGCACTCCCCCCTGCGCAGCTCGATGCCAAATGGATGCATCAGCCACTTGGAGTTCGAGAACGCGCTCCGGACGCCAACCCGTTTCCTTCAATACCTGGAAAAGCGCGTGATTCCTCTTGACCGTGAGCCAGCGAGGGCTGCCCACTTGCAGGCCGCGCAACTGCTCACAAATTCTCAGGTCAATCTGCGCATAGTTCGACGCCGACAATTCCCAAGGACGTAGGCGTTCAACTGCAAAGTGACTTGCAGCAACGATGTCTTTCACCCCCAAGACTCGAGCAATCGAGGCTTTCGCCACTGGAACACCAACGCGCTCAAGATGGGCCGCTACGCTGGCGACCTCGGCACTTGAAGGGCTGTAATGAGTCCTATCAAGGTGCGCTTTCAACTCCCGGTCAAACCACCAAGGCAGTACATCCATGTCGCGGGCAAACCAACTCCGTGTACCCCCGACGGACTTACACGTGCGGAGAAACCTTCGCGGCCAATCATCAAGGAGCCATAACACACACGCCAAGAGCCAGTGTCTATCGACCAATGGCCTGCTCTCGAACGGCCTGCGAGACAGCACTACTCCAGAAAGACGCGACATACCTGCCGTGTCTTCTATGTACTTGAGTAAGCCATGACCGCGAGAGGAGGACAATACGACCAGCAGCAACCGCAGGACCTCAAAGTAAAGGTGTGCATAGTGGAGTGCTTCGTCACCACAAAACCACCACCCCATGTCCAGGAAAGTTGCTATTGAGCGCATAGCGACAAGCGACATGGAGTCAGGTGCAGGCGGTGAGTAGGCTGCGGCTCTCACCAGATCGAAACCACACTGCCAACAAAGAGTAATAGCTCCAAGTTGATAGTCTCGTCGATGACCAAGGTCATTTCGAAAGAAGATCACTGGGGCTCCACAACCGGGACATCGATCATGCATCAATGTCCCATGAACATCACAAACTGTCGTCAGAGACAAGCGCCAACGTCGGCGAAAGTACGGAGCAGGATCGAAGAACAAACACGAGGGACAGAACTGCATGCCAAACGCACGTCGAGTTCTATGGTAGATCCCCAACGGCATGATCCAGGTGGAGTTTCCTACTGGGTTGTGGCGCTCAAAGACCGAGCCCTCATACGCCGACAAGAGCCCCCCACGAAGCTCCTCAACCGTTGAACCGGTCTGCTTGCTCAAGGCAACCAGAAGGCCATCAGTGGCGCTCCGGTCAACATCTCTATTCCAAAGATTTGCCCCCCGGCCCAACGTGAGCGTAGTGAATGACTGAAGCTTCATCCCGTTACCATGAGCCATCCGCACTAGCCAGGAACTCAGCAGCTCATCATCTAGTCGATGTGGGTGGATTGGCCAAAGTCTCTTGGTTGGGCACCACAGGCCATCACTGCTATTCGGGTTGCCTGAACCTGGCAGGGGTGGAGGAGAGTTCGCGGACACGTACAGTCTCCTGTGCAACTAGAAGTATCAAGCCAAAGCCCATTTCAACAGCCCACCGGAACACTCGTCAAAAACGAGCTATGTCCAACACTGACTACAAACGCGGACAAGCAGCTCAGACGCGCGCGGCCTGACGGGTACGGTCACTCGGAGAGACGTACCCACAGGCATTCAGTACATCAGCCGTTATCTGTTCTCCTCCCTTGCGGATGGCGTGGGCCGCAGCGAGGTTTAACAGCATCGACAACTCACCAATACTACCTTCGCTCATAGCCAGCAATTTCCTGGCAAGGACCGGCCGATGTAACGAGGAAGGCTCGCGTAGCGGCAAGATGCGTTCAAAGGACATGAGCAACTGCCTGAACTCTTTGCTCATCTGCCATTTCGGAAGTAACTCAGGCGAGAATCGGTTCTGAATCTGTGGATCAACGCTGACAGCCCTCAGGAGATCGCCAGTACCACACCCGACAATTGAGACTTCCAACACGTTGCTGAGAAACTTGATCATGTTCAGAAACTGCTGCTGCTTAACGGATGCTCCGGCCAGAATATTATGCATCTCGTCGACAACAAGCACCTTCAACTGGACGCCGCGCAGCACCTTCACCACTTGCGCTCGCTTTGCATCCGTGGACGCAGTGGGAACCCTTTCGAACAACGTATTGAGAATCTCCGCATAGAACCCTGCCTCACTCGGGGATGGCGGCGCCTGGACATACAGGACCGGCGCGATGACGTGCTCGCCATCAGGATTCTCCTGAACCGGATGTCGCTGCGCGAAATTTCTCACCAACCTCGTCTTGCCGTTGTTTGTGCCACCAATCAACAGCATGCTCGGCATCCGCGCTTCGCGCGGATGCCGCAGCAAGTCCTCCAACTTGCCCATCAGTTCCTGAGCACGCGGATAGCCGATCCATCGCGTCCTTTTCATCCACTGAATACGTGTCTCCGCATCCTGTTCAATGCACTCCGCCGCGCTAGGGTGCAGATGATCGTACTTACCCACAACCATTCTCCTAGCTCAACTGGATGTCGTTGAAGGGCTGGATATCATCATCATCTTCAGTCGCTTGACCTTGATCTGGTTCAGCCTGAGTGATGACTGCCTCTGCAGCTGACTTATGCACCCCCTGCCAACCATTTCGCCGTGCAGCCATCCGACGCTTCCGTTTTTCGGTAGACCGCTGTTGCTTGGCAAGGCGGGTCTTTTCAATTGCAGCTTCTTCAATTTCCCTCATACGACGAATCCCTTCAAAGATCGTCTCCTCATCAACGCGATTGGCTGGATCCTCTCGAAGCCTCTTTGTGACAGCTCGCAGCTCCCACAAGCTGACGGCAGGTCGGGTGTTGTTGAGGTAGGGGATGGGGCAATAGTTCTTGGTCTCCGGATCCAAGAAGTACACGATACTGATATCCCGCGGATCACGAGAAAATATGAACTTGCGCGCCAACGCAGTATTCTCATCTTCCGCCTGCACCCAACGGCGCAAGACTGGAGCGTAGTAATGGATGCTGTCAATCACGACACCATGCCGCTGCACTGTTCTTTCGACATAGGGCGTAAAGTCCAACCGAAAGTTAGTTTCGTCCTCAATTGGCGCAGGTAGGCCGATACCTGGCTGAGTCTCCGAGCCATGCACAAACTGGTGGTATAGCTTGACCGGAGGAATGTCGCTGATGCCCGCATGAGGGCGATGGTGATAACAGTAGACAATAAAGCAAGTGAACCAGTGCTCCAGCTCACTCAAAGTAAGGCAGGCTCTACCTTCCGAGTCGTACTTCATCTTCATCTGAACGTTCGAAAAAGTCGTACCCGGCAGGCTGTGACATTCGCCCATGTAGGTACGGAACGCGCGCTCAACGTGAGGGCCGTAGTTGGGCTGCCCCTTCGGACGATGCTCAAGGATGATCCCGTGCTGCTGACAGGCTCGTTCCAGCATTTTCCCCCGGAACTCCTTAGCATTGTCGAGATGGATCTTGTTCATCTTGCCGTAAATCGGCCACTCGACCGGGATATCACGCTTCGCTAGCCAATGCTCTTTCCGCATCACGGCATGTGCAACACACAGCCCGGCAGACAGAGCCCCAGGAGGGTCAAGCGTCATGAGGAACCCTGACACCATTTTTGTTGCAACGTCGATAGCCAGCGTCAGATACGGACGACCAATAGGAAGACGATGCTCCTCATCCACCACCACTACATCAACCGGAGTGTGGTCGATCTGTACCACGGCGTTGGGGTAATCAGCGCCCGGAAATTGGCCATGCAAGGGTTCGAGCTTTTCACGTGCATGCTTGGGGCTATAACGCCTACGCAGCAATTCGCGCGCTTCAATTTCACGAACACGCGCATAGACCGTATTCTTGTGCGGCGGATCAAGATCAACTTCAAGGCACTGCTCCTTGATGCGACGATACAGCTTCACAACCGAAGGGCGCTCCTGCTTTAAGTAGTAGTCTTGGATCTGCAAGGCAATGATTTGCTCAACCTCCTCGGTAAGGCGCCCCTCTCCCTTGTCAGAGCGTGCAGGGCGTAGTAATGAGGAAACCAAGCCTGTCTCTTCAAAACGGTTCAGCCATCGATAAATGGTGACCATGCTCTTGCCTGCCGCATCGGCAACCCGTTGGACATCCATGGCTTGGCGACCAGGCATATTCAGAAGGGGGCGGATCAGCTCGTACCGCTTGACTGCCTTATCCCACTCCTTGTCCTTGGCCAACAGATGAGGTGCAGACGGAGTGGTCTCCGAGCTGGGTGACAACGCCAAATCTGCGACTGCAGCAACATCCGTGCTCTCCCCCTCGACCATGCGTAGGATTGCATCGGAAAAGCCCTTCAGTTCAAGCACGATGGCCGGGCTATTTCGCCAGTAAACAAGCTGGCCAGGACGAATAGTCTTCATGTCAGCACTCCTGCACAGCCCAGATCAAGGAACGCATCGTCAGCCGCACATTCAGATCGCAGCCGATGGCTCCGATGGCAACGAGATGCCACAACGATGGAATCATGCGGGCTCGATTCCCCGCGTCGTGACACAACGCGCACAGCAACATGTCCGGATCAGCCTCATCCAGATCCGACAGCGTTTGCAGTATCCGATCACGGACTTCAGGTAAGGGCGCTCGCTCCACAAACGGCCAGAGGAACTTCACGTTGTCTAGGTACGGTGTACGAATCTCACGTTCAGTGAAGACCACAAACCGCCACCCCTCGCCAAGGGCGTAGCGTTTGGCCGCGCGGAACTTGGGAAGGAGAGTTCTCCAGTGCTTGCGGAAGTCCTCGCGGTACTTCACTTCGAACAACACTGGGGTCGGATACGAACCTGTGGAGTCAGGCTTAAAGTGAATCAACCCATCGGGCGTGTAGCTGCGTGCTCGCCCGTCTCTATCCAAAAACTCAATGGTGAGTGGCTGAGGCGCGAAGCGGTCGACATGTGGGTCGAAGCGCAAGATCTCCATGAGATCGCGTTCAAGGGAGGACTCGTACCGACCAAACGAAGGGACGGAGCCAGTCACACCTCGCGTACTGACGCCGATTTTCCGAACTGGCTCCGAGGGTAGGGGATCAGGCATTTTCACTTATCTCTGTAAACTCTCGCCACACTATCATTTAATTTTAGATCTTACAGGCGGCAGCACACCCCGGCCCGGCGAGATCAGCCTGGCCCACAACGGGGTGCTGTTCCTCGACGAACTGCCCGAGTTCGAGAAGCGGGTGCTGGAGGCCTTGCGGGAGCCCCTGGAAAGCGGTCGCATCACCATCTCGCGGGCGGCCCGGCGCGCCGAGTTTCCGGCCCGCGTACAACTGGTCGCAGCCATGAACCCCTGTCCCTGTGGCTATCATGGCCACCCGGACGGACGCTGCCGGTGCTCGCCGGAGCAGATCGCCCGTTACCACCACAAGCTCTCCGGGCCGCTGCTGGACCGCATCGACCTGATGCTGGAAGTCCCTGCCCTGCCGGCCAGCGAACTGCAGGCCGGAACCCCGGGTGAAACCTCGGCGGCCGTGCGTGCCCGGGTCGCCCGGGCCCGGGCCGTGCAGCTGGCGCGCCAGGGCAAGCCCAATGCCCTGCTGGCCGGGGGCGAGATCGACCACTGGTGCACACCCGACGCCGCGGGCGCGCGGCTGCTGGCTGGCGCCATCGACCGACTCGGCCTGTCGGCCCGTGCCTACCATCGGATCCTGAAGGTCGCGCGTACAATTGCGGACATGGGGGGCACCGATACGGTCTGCGCCCCCCATGTGGCCGAGGCTGTCCAAAGTCGGCGCGGCCCGGGCACCACCCCCTAATCTGTCAGGAGCTCACCCTTGTCATCGTCCTTGCCCGCCACCGCCCGCCGCTCGTCACGGTGGCTACTCTGGCTTGCCGGATTCATCATCGTGCTGGGCGGCCTGGCCGCCGGCTACACCTGGCTGGTCCTCAACTGGAGCTATTCGGCCGGTGAGCGGGCCGGCTATGTACAGAAGTTCTCCCAGAAAGGCTGGCTGTGCAAGACCTGGGAGGGCGAGCTGGCGATCGTCGCAATTCCTGGCAGCCTGCCGGAGATCTTCCAGTTCACAGTGCGTGACGACCAGGTGGCGGCGAACATCAATGCCCTGATGGGCAAACGCGTGTCCCTCTCCTACGAGCAGCACATCGGCATCCCATCGACCTGCTTCGGCGAGACCGGCTACTACGTCACTCGCATCCACGCCGTCGAGTAAAGCCCCGGGGGCGGCTCCGCCCCCTTCTCTTCCCGGAAATTCCCGATGCCCTACGCCCAACTGGCGATGCTCCTCGCGGCGCTCGCCACAGTCGGTCCATTCTCGATCGACACCTACCTGCCCGCCCTGCACGCCATCGGCAGCGACCTGCAGGCCGACCCGGTGCAGGTCCAGCAGACCCTCACCGCCTACATGCTGCCGATGGGCATCATGGTGCTGTGGCATGGGGCCTTCTCGGACGCCTGGGGCCGCAAGCCGGTGATCCTGGTGTCGATGCTGCTGTTCATGCTGGCGTCGGTGGTCTGCGTGCTGGCTTCCAGCATCGAGATGCTGCTGCTCGGCCGTGCCCTGCAGGGCATCAGCGCGGGCGCCGGCATGGTGGTGGGACGGGCGATCGTCCGCGATCTGATGGAGGGCCCGCGGGCGCAGCGCCTGATGAGCCATGTCAGCATGGCCTTCGCCGTCGGCCCCGCCATCGCGCCGGTGCTGGGCGGATGGATCCACACCGCCTTCGGCTGGCGCGCCATCTTTGTGTTCCTGGCCTTGCTGGGCCTGGCCCTGGCCGCGCTCACCGCCTGGAAGCTGCCCGAAACCCATCCGGTGGCCGCCCGTCAGCCCCTGCATCCGGGGCCGCTGGCGCGGCGCTACGGCCAGGTCTTCACCACGCCGGGCTTCCTGCTGCTGACCTTCGCGGTGGGGCTGAACTTCAATGGCTTCTTCATCTACGTGCTGTCGGCGCCGGTGTTCCTGATGCGCCACCTGGGGCTGGGCGAGACGGAGTTCGGCTGGATGTTCATCCCCGGGGTGATGGGCATGATGTGCGGCTCCGCCCTGTCGGCCCGGCTGGCCGGCCGCCTGCCGCCGCCCCGCACCATCGCCCTGGGCTTCGCCCTGATGCTGAGCGCCGCCGCCACCAACCTGGGCGTGAGCTTCCTGATGCAGCCGGGGCTGCCCCAATCGGTGCTGCCGATCGTGCTGTACAACTTCGGCATGGCCATCGCGATGCCCAGCCTGACCCTGCTGGCCCTCGACCACTTCCCCACCCATCGGGGTCTGGCAGCCAGTTGCCAGAGCTTCCTGCAGATGCTGGTGGGGGCCTTCACCGCCGGCCTGGTGGCCCCCGCATTGTGGGATACGCCCGGCGGCCTGGCGGGCAGCATGGCCGCCTACCTGGCGCTCGGGCTGTGCAGCTTCGGCCTGTGGAAGCGCTACTTCCACAAAGCCTGAAGCGTCGGCCGGGTCAGCTGAAGCTGTCGGCGAAGAGGTTCCGGGCCCAGCCGAACATGTCTTCGTAGTGACCCTTGGTGGGTGCCGGAGCCTCCGCCAGGGTGTTGGGGACCGGCTTCATCAAGCCCGTGGCCGGGTCGTAGGCAAACACCACGGTCAGCCATGAGGCGGTGGTGGCCGTGATCGGGCTGTAGCAGGCAGAGCTGGTCATCGGGGCCGGATCAGGCTGCTCACCGGCGAAGTAGCGCACCAGCGCATCCGCACAGACCTTGGCCTGGGCATTCGCCATGTGGCCAGACTTGGGCTGCCCAGTGCCCTGGGAGTCGCCGATCACATGCACATTGGGCACCAGCTTCGACTCGTAGCTGAGGGGATTGACCGGCGCCCAGCGCGTTGCCGGATCGGAGCCGAGCAGGCCTGCAGCGGCAACCAGCTTGCCGGCGCGCTGCGGCGGGATGACGTTGGCCGCATCGAAGGCGATGGTCTCCCAGTTGGTGACGATCTTCCGGGCGGCCCAATCGACTGCCAGTACCTCGGAGCTCGGCCGGTAGTCGATCACCCCGGCGTAGGTGGTCTGGAAGGCCGTATGGAAGGTGTGCGGTTCGGCAACCACGTCGGAGTTGGCGTCCAGCACGATGACCTTGCCCGCGCGGCGGCGGCGCAGCAGGCTGTCGGCCAGCAGACAGGCCCGCTCATAGGGCCCCGGGGGGCAGCGATAGGGGGCCTTCGGAATGGACATCACGAAGGTGCCGCCGGCGGGCACCGAATCCAGCTGGGCCTTGAGGGCCAGCGTCTGCGGCCCGGCCTGCCAGGCGTGGGGCAGCACCGCGCTGTCGAGCCCGGGAATGGGGTCGAAGTCGATCCCCGGAGCCAGCACCAGCTTGTCGTAGGGCAGCCGGGAGCCGTTGGCGGTGGTGACAACCCGGTTCACCGTATCGATGCCGGCTGCGCGGTCCGCGACGAGATTGACGCCGTACTTGGTGCGCAGCGCGTCATAGCGCAGGGTGATGGTGCTCATGCCCGTGGCCCCGGTCATCACCAGGTTGCTGAGGATGCACGACACATGGCTCGGGTTGGGCTCGATCAGGGTGACCTGGATCTGCGGGTTCCACAGGCGGACATACTTGGCCACCGTGGCGCCGGCAAAGCCACCGCCAACCACGACGACCCGGGGTGCGGCCGCCTGAGCACGGCCGGCGACCCCGAGGGAGCCTGCGGCAGCCAGCACACCGGAAGCCTGCAGGAGTTTGCGACGATTGTTCGAGAACATGGTTGATTCCTTCTTGATCGATGCGCTCAGTCGTCCCGCGACTTGCGGGTCTTGGAGGACGCCCCACCCGAAGCGGTGGTGCCGTTCTTGCCGAGGGAGGCGTAATACCGGGCGATCAAGCGGATCTGCTCGTCGGAATAGCCCGCTGCCTGCCGGTGCATGATCTCGCCGGGCTTGAGCTTGGCCTTCATCTCGATGAGTTCCTTGTAGATCTCACCCTCGCTCTCGCCCGCCAGCTTCTCCATCCCGGACACGGCCTGGCCGTTGGTGCCATGGCATTGGGCGCACTGGGCCGCCAGCAGGCGCCCCGGCGGCGGTGCCGCGTAAGCACTGGCCGCCCCCAGCAGGGCCAGGGCGAGTGCGCCGGGCAAGATCTTTCCATTGGCTGTCATGTTGCTCCCTCCATCACGGCGCCCGCGACGGCGAGCGCACCGAAACTAGTCCTCGAAGTGGATGCGCGTGGCCACCACGACACCGCGGCTGGCGTCGAACCATCCCTTCAACTCGATCTTGCGTCCATTGGCCAGGTTGCTCCGGCTGCCCCCCTCGAAGCTCACCGCGGCGCTGGCATCTACCGCCTGCCCCCGCAGGGTGAAACGCTGGGTGGCCGGGTCGAAGGCCTCGATCACTGCGGTGATTTCGAAGTCCTCGCCGCTCGAGGCATCCTCATCACTGGTCTCCACCTCGTCGGCGATCAGCACACCGCTGCGCACCGTGCCCTCGGCCTCGACACGCGCCCCCTGCACCAGGCTCCCCTTGATGCGGGCCCGCGCCGCATCCACCGTGACCCCGTCAACCACGAAGGAGGTGGGTGACAGCAGCTGGGACACACTCCCCTCGACCTTGGCCTCGCCATCCGCCAGGGCGACACGCCGTGCCCCGGAAACGCTATCCACACTCCACACCCCGCCCACCGGGCCCCGTGACGACGACACCCGGAGGATCTGGCCCTCGGCCAAGCCGCTCAACTGCGCCGCCGGCACAGCCTGGTAGTCGATGACCACCCCCGCCAGTACGAAGCGCCGCCGGGCTCCATCCAGACCGCTCACCGGTCCGCGCAGGCGGTAGCGGCTCACGCCGCTGCGCGGCTCGATGCGGGTCGCGGTATAGGCGCCAGTCGCCGCGTTGTAGGCGCCGTAGACCTCCACCAGGTCACCCGTCCGCAGGGCTGCCAAACCATTCAGCCGCTCATCGAAGACAGTCGTGGGCTTGACGCTCACCGTCGCGCCGAGCACGGTGAAGCTCCCCCGTGCCAAGTCGATGCCGCTCACCGGACCGACGATCTCGCTGCCGTACACGATCTGGCTGGCCCGGCCGGTACGTGCGACGAAGTCGGCCGTACCGCTGATGGTGGTCACCATGCCCAGGCGCAGATCGGCACGGCTCCGGGTGTTACCGTCCTCGTCGGCTACGCTGGCGCCGGTATCGTCGAAGCGCACACCGGCGACGATGACGGAACCAAAGCCGGAGATGGAGCCCACGGTCACCGCACTGGATACCGTCCCCGTCCCGCCCGTTCCGACCCCGGCGAGCTCGCCCCCGCCGCCGCCGCCGCAGGCAACCAGGACCCCGGCTGCGATCAGGCTGGCGACCCAGCGATAAAACCTGTTCATTGCTCCGGACTTCGGGTGCTCACTCACGATTCGGCTCCGAGGAAATGGGCGAGGTCGCGCCCCCGGCGACCTCTGCGTAGCTGTAAAGACCGATGCGCAGCCGCTGATCCTGCCGGCGACCGGCCTGCCGGTCCGCCTCAATCAGACCTTCCAGCATCGGCACGGCAGACTTCATCAGCGCAGTCCATTGCCCCAGGACGAAGCCCCGCATGCGTTCGATGGACTCGACGGAC
This sequence comes from Zoogloea sp., assembly GCA_017309145.1. Classification (GTDB taxonomy): domain Bacteria; phylum Pseudomonadota; class Gammaproteobacteria; order Burkholderiales; family Rhodocyclaceae; genus Zoogloea. The sequence goes on from JAFLDU010000037.1 coordinate 11,183, forward strand.
AACTCGTCGGCAAACACCGCCTGCTCGAAATGCGGCGCTTCTGTCGCCAGCACGTTGGCCACCGCCGCCGCCAGGTGGTCGCCCGCGTTGTCCCCCAGGAAGCCCAGCATCGCGGTCTGGGCATCGCTGGGGACAAAGGCATTACGGACCAGGCTCACTTCATCCGTCGCGGTATCCAGGCGCGCCACCCCCAGGCGGCACATTTCTTCGAGGAGACTGCGCGGATGCACATCGCGGGTCACACTCTGGGCCAGGCTCTCGAAGCTGGGTCCGCCCGCCGGCGCGGCCACGCGGGGCAAGGCCTGCGGCGCGCCCGCGTCGTCCAGGTACAGCGGATCGGTCTGCCAGCGCGCGAAGACCTCGGCGGCCGGCGCCTGACGCACCGCCCGTGCGGCCCGCCTCTCGCGGGTCAGGCGGGTGACCTCCCGCCGGTTGAGCCCGGTCGCCACGCTGATGCGGCTCACCAGGCGTGAAGGCGCCTGGGCGGGCTGGGCTTTCAAGGCTTCATCCACGAAGGTCTCCTTCATCATTTCCTCTAGCACCGCGAACGGCACCCCCTTGGCCAGCGCAAGCCGGGCCACCGGCCCGAGCACGGCGCGCAGCGCGTCTCCCAGAGCCTGATCGACAGGCGCCCCGGCCTCTGCCGGCCGTTCTTCCGACCCGGCGCTCACGGTGAAACCTCGTGCAACATGATTGCCTCGAATTCTAAATGTGCATTTTGCACATTTCAAGAGAATTTAATCATTTTCTTATGAACACCCAAAAACAAGCGGGGCGCCCAGGCGCCCCGCTTGCTCGTGCCCATCCATTCAGGCCTTCGTCATTTCATGGCCAGTTCCCGCTCCGCCCAGTACAGCGCCGTGATGGTCTTGGCATCGGTGATGCGTCCATCGAACACCGCAGCGCGAGCCTCCTCCAGGCTGAGGGTGAGGATTTCCAGGAACTCTCCTTCGTCCCAGGCATGGCCCACATGTTCCAGGCCCTGGGCAAGAAAGATCTCGATGCGCTCATTGGAGTAGCCGATGCACGGATGCATCACGCCGAGGTAGCGCCAGTTCTTGGTGACATAGCCGGTCTCCTCCTGCAGTTCGCGCCGGGCGCAGACCAGGATGTCCTCGCCCGGGTCGATCTTGCCGGCAGGCAGTTCCAGGAAGGCGCGCCCCACCGGGTAGCGGAACTGGCGTTCAAAGACCAGCCGCCCATCCGTCAGCACTGGAATCACCACCACCGCCCCCGGGTGCTTCACATACTCACGCGCCCCTGTGCTGCCATCCGGCAGCCGCACCTCGTCCCGGTAGACCCTCAACAGGCGTCCCTCGAACACCGCTTCCGTCGACAATTGCTCCTCGTGCAGAGGGTCTTTCATTCCATTCTCCCTTGGGCCACTCACAGGTTCAGGCCGGGAGGATCGCATTGCCAGGGCGCGCCTGACCAGCCCCATCCTGCATAATCCTGTGTCCCCATCCTAGCGGAGCCGCCGTGACGCCCTCCCTGCCGCCCCTGCGCGACCAGTTGCTGCACCCGAGCGGCGGGCTGGTCTATCACCTGAGGGCGCTGCGTCATCGACATGGGCTGTGGCGTGGTTTCCACCAGACGGTGGCCGGCTGGCTGGACGCCTGGCAGCCGGCGCGACGGCGGCTGGTGCTGGTCGGTCCGAACGCCGGCCATGCCCTGCCGGGGGGCTTTCTGGCCCGCTTCGACGAGGTGGTGGCGCTGGAGCCTGACCCCCTTGCCCGCTGGTGGCTGGCCCGACGCCCGGATGCGACCCGGCTGCGCTTCCTGGCGGCAGACTGCCTGGGCACCCCGGACGGGCTGGCGGGGCTGGCCTCGGCCTTTCCCGACGCGGCCGTCCTGTTCTCGAATGTGCTCGGGCAGCTTCCGGCCCCCGAGGCCACCTGGTCCGCCCTGCTGAACCAGCATCTGGCCGGGCAGCCCTGGGCCAGCTACCACGACGTGGCCTCCACGGAGCGCCCACCCCAATGTACGACGCCCGTCACGCTGGCTGGCAAGGACGACCTGGAGAGCACCCTGGCCCGCTTCTGGCAAGGCGGCACCTTGACGGTGAACGACCACGAGACCTTCCGGTTGGGCGGACGCGGCCCGTTCAGCTACGTACCGTGGCAGCTCGCGCCAGGACGCTGGCAGTTGGTGGAATGGACGGCGAGGAGCGCCCCTCCACCGGCTCAGGCGTAGATGTCGATCCCACTACCGGTCGGGGGGTAGGGGCTGCCGATGCGCTGATAGGCATCGGCCGGAGAGGGGTCGGAAGCCCCAGCCCCCCGTGCGGAGTCACCACCAGTGGCAGTGGCCGCGCCGCTCGTGCCAGCGGAGTCCTGACGGGCCAGCTCGATGCGGGCAGTCGCAGCCATGCGCGCCGCCTGGGCGGCGATCTGCCGGTCGGCCCCGGAAGGATCGGCCGGCGCCAGCGCCGCAGCCTGGATCTGTTGGGCCCGGGCCAGCGTGTCCTCCGGGTTGCGGCCGGGAGACACGTCGATGCTGACCTCTCCACCCACCGCATAGCGGCGCCCATCCGGTCCGGTTTCGTAGGTGTAGCTCGCACCGCTGGTGGCCAGTCCGCCCGCGGCCGACAGATGGGCCTGCTCATGAGCCCGGACTTCCTTGTCACGCTGGGCCAGCTTGTCGACGATGCGCTGCTGCTCTGCACTCAGCTCCCGGCCCCCGGCACGGCTGACTGCCGGCCAGGTGCTGGCGGACGAAGCGGCATTGAGGGATGAGATGGCCATGATGCTGAAGATTCAAGATCTGCCCGGCACTCTCAGCTTAGCCGGCCGCCATCGATCCGCTACCCCGCGAGAGGGGGCCGATACCCCTCATCCACAGGGCTCATTCCCCCAGATAAGCCGCCCGCACCTTGGGGTCCGCCAGCAGGTCGGCACCCGAGCCGCTGAGGGTGATGCTGCCCGACTCCATCACATAAGCCCGGCTCGAGAACTCCAGCGCCAGGTTGGCATTCTGCTCCACCAGCAGGATGGTCACCCCGTCGGCGGCCACCGAACGGATCACCTCGAAGATCTTCTCCACCACCAGCGGCGCCAACCCCATGGAGGGCTCGTCCAGCAGCAGCAGGCGCGGCCGCGACAGCAGCGCCCGGCCGATCGCCACCATCTGCTGCTCGCCACCGGAGAGGGTGCCGGCCACCTGCAGCAGACGCTCCTTGACCCGCGGCAGCATGCCGAAGATGCGCTCCATGTCGGCCTCCACCGCCTCATGGTCACGTCGGCAGTAGGCCCCCATGCGCAGGTTCTCCTCGACCGTCAGGCGGGTGAAGATGCCACGCCCCTCCGGCACCAGGGCCAAGCCCTGGCGCAGGCGCTTGTGGGCCGGCAACCTGTCGATGGGCTTGCCGTCGTAGAGGATCTCGCCACCGCTGGTGTTGAGGGTGCCGGCAATGGCGTTGAGGGTGGTGGTCTTGCCGGCGCCGTTGGCGCCGATCAGGGACACCAGCTCACCGGGCATCAATGCCAGGCTGATGCCCTTCACCGCCTCGATGGCCCCGTAGGCCACCCGGGTGTCACGCAGTTGCAGGATGGGGGTGGCGTCCGGCCTTGGATTCAGCGTGGCGCTCATGCGGCCGCTCCTGCAGTCCCGTGGCCGCCCAGATAGGCGGCGATCACGGCCTCGTTCTTCTGCACCACGGCCGGCACGTCCTCGGCGATCTTGCGGCCGAAATCGAGCACGGCGAGGCGGTCACACAGCCCCATCACCAGCTTCACGTCATGCTCGATGAGGAGCACGGTGACACCATCGTGACGGATGGTCTGCACCAGCTCGCGCAGGCGGGCGGTCTCGGTGGCGTTCATGCCTGCGGCAGGTTCGTCGAGGGCCAGCAGCTGGGGCTCGGTGGCCAGGGCCCTGGCGATCTCCAGGCGCCGCTGGTCGCCGTAGGAGAGGTTCTTCGACACCGTATCGGCAAAGCGCTCGATCCCCACGTAGCGCAACAGTTCGAAGGCCCGCTCGGTGATCAGGCGCTCCTCTTCCTTCGCCTGCCGCGTCTGCAACAGGATCGACAAAGGGTTCGCCCGCGAGCGGATGTGATGGCCCGCCATCACATTCTCGAGGGCGGTCATGTCGCGGAACAGACGGATGTTCTGGAAGGTGCGGGCGATGCCGGCGGCCACCACCTGGTCCGGCTTGCCACTGGGCAGTTCGGTACCGTTGAAGACCAGCTCCCCGCCATCAGGCACGTAGGCACCGGTCAGCACATTGAAGAAGGTGGTCTTGCCGGCCCCGTTGGGGCCGATCAGGCCATACACCTCGCCCTTGCGGATGGTCAGGGACACATCGGACAAAGCAGTGAGGCCACCAAAACGCTTGGTGACGTTTCTGGCGTCGAGCAGGGTGATCACTTGGCCCCCTCCCCGGCCGCCTTGCCGACCACCAATTCGGGGCGGGAATAGCGGCTGTAGGCGGGGATCATGCCGGACGGACGGAGCAGCATCATCAGGATCATGGCCAGGGACAGCAGCAGCATGCGCAGCACCTCCGGGTCCAGGATCACCCGGTCGAACACCGCCTGCTGTACCGGCACGGCCACGTGGCGCAGCACTTCAGGCAGCGCGGTGAGGGCCAATGCACCGACGATCACCCCGGCCAGGTTGCCCATGCCGCCGAAGACGATCATGGTCAGCACGGCGATGGACTCCATCAGCGAGAAGCTCTCCGGCGACACAAAGCCCTGGAAGGCCGCGAACAGCCCGCCGGCCACGCCCCCGAAGGTGGCCCCGAGGGAGAAGGCCAGCAGCTTCATGTTGCGGGTGTTGATGCCGATCGCCTTGGCCGCCAGCTCGTCGTCACGGATCGCCGCCCAGGCGCGGCCGACCCGCGAGATCTGCAGACGCTGCACCAGGATCACCGACAGCACCACGAAGGCCAGGAACACGTAGTAATAGAGGAACAGCGAGTTGATCGTGATGTCCTCACCGATCTTCACCGGCCGGGAGATGTCCCAGCCGAAGACCACCAGGGGGTCGATCATGTTGATGCCCTGGGGCCCATTGGTGATATTGACCGGATGGTTCAGGTTGTTCATGAAGATCCGCACGATCTCACCGAAGCCCAGGGTCACGATGGCCAGGTAGTCGCCCCGCAGGCGCAGGGTGGGCAGGCCGAGGATGATGCCGGCCAGCGCCGCGAAGCCCGCCCCCAGCGGCAGCACGATCCAGAACGGCAGGTGGATGTCGAAGTGCGGCGAGGCCAGGAAGGCGAAGGTGTAGGCCCCCACCGCATAAAAGGCGATGTAGCCGAGGTCGAGCAGGCCGGCAAAGCCCACCACCAGGTTGAGTCCGATCGCCAGCATCACGTAGAGCATGGCGAAATCGAGGATGCGTACCCAGGTCTTGCCGAACAGGATGGCGATGAGTGGCGCAACCAGGGCCAGGGCGACGACGACCCAGCGGGCCGCCGCCGGATGGCGCTTGCCGAGCCAGGGGATGGCGAGGGCGAGTTCATTCATGGGGGAGGTCCTCAGGCCCGGTCGGCGACACGCTCGCCCAACAGGCCGGTGGGCCGGAAGATGAGCACGATGCCGAGGATGATGAAGGCGAAGATGTCCTGATAGCTGGAATTCAGGAAGCCGAAGCTCATGTCCTCGATGTAGCCGGCCCCGATGGACTCCACCAGTCCCAGCACCAGCCCGCCCAGCATGGCCCCGCCCAGGTTGCCGATGCCGCCCAGCACCGCCGCAGTGAAGGCCTTGAGGCCGGGCATGAAGCCCATCGCATAGTGGGCGATCCCGTAGTTCGACGAGAACATCACGCCCGCCACCGCGGCCAGGCCCGAACCGATCACGAAGGTGGCGGCGATGATCTTGTTGGTATCCACCCCCATCAGGCTGGCCACCTTGTGGTTCTCGGCGGTGGCCCGCATGGCGCGGCCGAGGCGGGTCTTGTTGACCAGGATCACCAGCGCCACCATCAGCACGGCGGAGACCACCAGGATCACGATCTGCACCGGCGTGATGAATACACCGGAGATCGGCTCCAGCGGCGTGGTGGACACCAGCTGCGGGAAGGTGTGGTAGTTGCGGCCCCAGATGATCATGGCGATGGTCTGGAGCAGGAAGGACACGCCGATGGCGGTGATCAAGGGTGCAAGCCGCGGCGCGTTGCGCAGGCGGCGGTAGGCGGTACGCTCGATGGTGTAGCCGAGCAGCATGCACACCAGCACCGACACGGACAGGCCGGCCAGCAGGGTGGGGACCAGGCCAAGTTCGGGGGCATGCAGCTGGATCAGGCGGATCGCCTCGAGGGCCACCAGGGCGCCCACCATCAGGATGTCGCCGTGGGCGAAGTTGATCAGCCCGAGAATGCCGTAAACCATGGTGTAGCCGAGGGCGACCAGCGCATAGACGCTGCCCACCACGAGACCGTTCACGGTTTGCTGAAGAAGGGTTTCCATGGTGACGACCGGAAGAGGTGAATGGGACGGCAGAACGATGTAGGGGCGGCTTCAGCCGCCCTCGGGCGCGGATCTGGCACTGAGGGCGGCTGAAGCCGCCCCTACAGCGCGCTCAGGAAGCAATTACTGCACGGCCTCCCACTTGCCGGCCTTGAACTGATAGACCGTCACCGCACCGTCCTTGATGTCACCCTTGGCGTCGAAGGCCACGGTGCCGATCACACCGGGGAAGTTCACTTTGCCGATGGCCGGCGCGTACTTGGCCGGATCGGCGGAGTTGGCGGCCTTCATGGCCTCGATGATGGCCGACGCGGCGTCGTAGGAGTACGGCGCGTAGATCTGCACGTCGGCGTTGAAGCGTTTCTTGAAACGCTCGTTGAAGTTCTTCCCGCCCGGCATCTTCTCGAGGGGCAGGCCCGGCTGGGTGCAGTAGGCGCTGGCACCGATGGCGTCACCGGCCAGCTTGATCACCTCGCCCGTGCAGGCGCCATCTCCAGTGATGAATTTGGCGTTGATGCCGAGCTGCTTGATCTGCTTGAGCATCGGACCGGCCTGGGTGTCCATCCCGCTGTAAACGATCACGTCCGGGTTCTGGGCCTTGATCCGGGTCAGAATGGCCAGGAAGTCGGTTGCCTTGTCGCTGGTGAATTCACGCCCGGTGAGGCTGCCGCCGTTGGCCTTGACGGCCTTCTCGACCTCGTCGGCGAGCCCCTGACCGTAGGCCGTGCGGTCGTCGATCAGAGCGACCTTCTTGCCCAGCTTGGTGGCGGCATACTTGCCAATGGCCAGGCCCTGCTGCACGTCGTTGGCAATGGTCCGGAAGGTGGCCTTGAAGCCCTGCTGGGTCAGTTTGGGATTGGTCGAGGCCGGCGAGACCTGGGGCAGGCCGGCCTCGTTGTAAATTCGCGAGGCCGGAATGGAGGCCCCCGAGTTGAGGTGACCGACCACTCCCTTCACACCACTGTCGGCGAGGCGCTGGGCCACGGTGGTGGCGGTCTTCGGATCGGCTTGGTCATCCTCGGCCTGCAGCTCGAACTTGACCTTCTTGCCGCCCAGGGTGACCCCCTTGGCGTTGTACTCATCGAGGGCCAGCCGGACCCCGTTCTCGATGTCCTTGCCCAGGTGGGCCTGAGTGCCGGTGAGGGGCGCGGCAACGCCCAGCTTGATGACTTCCTGGGCCTGGGCAAGGGATGCACCAAGACCGAGCACGGCAAGGGCGACAAGGCTGCGTTTCATGCGGGTTTCTCCTCTGGTTTGTACGGTATTGTGCGTTCAAGCAACTTCGGGGCCGAGAGTCCGCAGCCCAAAGCTCGGCGGGCGGCTGAAGCCGCCCCTACAGGGTCAGATCTCCTGTCACCATCAGGGCCGGGCTTCCCACTTGCCATTGGCAAACTGATAGAGCGTCACACCCCCTTCGCGGCTGTCTCCGCTGGCATCGAAGGCCACGTTGCCGGTAACGCCCTTGAACGACACCTTCTGCAGCTGCGGCAGGTACTTGGCCGGTTCAGCGGAATTGGCCGCCTTCATGGCTTCGATCAGGGCCGTGGCGGCATCGTAGCTGTAGGGCGCATAGAGTTGCACCGGCACGCCGAAACGCTTCTTGAAACGCTCGTTGAAATCCTTCCCGCCGGGCATCTTGTCCATCGGGATGCCTGCCTGCGTGCAGTACACATCGCTGCTCATGGCCGCGCCGGCGATCTTGATCATCTCGGCGGTGCAGGCCCCGTCGCCGCCCAGATACTTGGCGCCGATGCCCAGCTGCTTCATCTGCTTGAGCAGCGGCGCCCCCTGGGCGTCCATGCCGCCGTAGAAGATCGCATCAGGCTGGGCGGCCTTGAGCTTGGTGAGGATGGCGGCAAAGTCCGTCGCCTTGTCGCTGGTGAACTCCCGTCCGACCGGTGGCGTGCCGAGCTTCTTGAGGCTGTCCACCAGCGCATCCGCCAGCCCCTGACCATAGGCGGTGCGGTCATCGATCACGGCGATGCGCTTGGCCTTGAGCACCTCGGTGGCAAAGCGTGCCATCGCCGCGCCCTGCTGCACATCGTTGGCGATGACCCGGTAGGTGGTCCGGAACTTCTGCTGGGTCAGTTTGGGGCTGGTGGACGAGGGGGTGATCGCTGGAATGCCCGCCTGCTCGTAGATGCGCGAGGCCGGGATGGACGCACCGGAGGTCACATGCCCCACCACCCCCTTGACGCCGGCATCAGCCAGGCGCTGGGCCACGGTGGTGGCGGTGCGGGGGTCGGCCTGATCGTCTTCGGCCATCAGCTCGAACCGGACCTTCTGCCCCCCCAGACTCACGCCCTTGGCATTGGCGTCATCCAGTGCCAGCTGCGCACCGAACTGCTCATCCTTGCCGACGTGGGCGATCGGCCCGGTCAGCGGACCGGCAAAACCGATCTTCACCACCACGTCGGCATGGGCAGCCAGGCTGCCTGCCAACAGGCAGCCTGCTACCGCCAGTCGATTTACACTCAGTTTCACGCGCCTGTCCTCCTGCATTTGGGGTTCATGCCAGAATGGGGCAAAGCACTGCCCATATCAGGGCGGATTGTACCCACCCCGGCCGGCTTTACCAGAGCCGCAATCCACAACAAGGAATCACCATGCGCAGGCTGCTTTACCTGCTTCTGGGCGCCCTGGCCGCCCTCGGTCTGGCGGGCTGTGACGCCGTCACCATGAAAGACCTGAAACCCGGCGTCTCCACGGGCTTCGACGTGCGCGACCGCCTGGGCAAGCCGGGCATCGAGTGGCGCAATGACGACGGTAGCATAACCTGGGAATACACCCGGCAACCGGAAGGCACCGAGTGCTTCATGGCCACCATCGGGCCGGACAACATCCTGCGCAGCCTGGAGAATGTGCTGACGCCCGCCAACCTCGCCCGGGTCGAACCGGGCTGGACCAAGGACCAGGTCCGCCGACTGCTTGGCAAGCCCCGCTCGGTCCAGCAGTTCGCGCTCAAGAAGGAAGAGGTGTGGGACTGGCGGATGCCGCCGGAATTCAGCGCGGAGGTGTTCTTCAACATCCATTTCGGTGAGGACGGGCGCGTAACCAGCACCAGCCGTACGGTCCAGACAAGGGGTTAAATGCCTTGCCAGTAGTGACTTTCTACTCCCTCAAGATGCTAAAGCGTATGGAGAAATCGCCGTAATACGTCTGGAAGTCATGCCCAGGAACCCGCCATGCGCCAGAATCTCCCAATCACCCAAAATGAGTACCCCATTCCGGATGGCTCGGCAATCATCAGCCACACCGACCTGAAAGGTCACATCACCTTCTGCAACGAGGAGTTCGTGGTTGCCAGCGGCTTCACCAGAGACGAGGTGATCGGCCAGCCCCACAACATCCTGCGCCATCCCGACATGCCACCGGAGGCCTGCCGGGACATGTGGTCCACGCTCGAACGCGGCCTGCCGTGGAGCGGCATCGTCAAGAACCGGCGCAAGAACGGCGACTTCTACTGGGTCAAGGCCACCGCCACGCCGCTGGCCGACCGGTCGGGCTACATGTCGGTCCGGGTCAAGGCGAACCGCGCCGAGATCGCCGCCGCGGATGCGCTGTACGCCCGCATGCGCGCCGACGCAGGCATCCGCCTGGAGCAAGGCCAGCTCGCCCCCACCGGGCTCGCCGCAGCCCTCGGCAAGGTGCTCCCCCATCCGAGCCTCAAGGCCCGCATCCACCTGATCTGCGGCGGCTTGGCCGTCCTGACGGTGATCGTCGCCGCGGCCGGCCTCAACGCCACCGATCACGCCCGGGAGGCCCTGAAGGTCGCCGTCACGGACGAGGCCGCCATCGTCCGGCAGTTGTCCCTTCCCCCCGACGATCCCCTGCGCGCAAGCCTGCAGCGCCACGCCAGCGCCAGCCAGGAAGCACTGCAACGCATCGAAGCCGAGAACACCGCCACCCGCCAGTGGATCATCGGGCTGAGCCTGGCCGGCCTGCTGCTGGCGGCGGTTGCCACCCTCCAGCTGATCCGGCGCCTCGGCCACTCGGTCGATGCAGGCAAGCGTGTGGCGGAGGCCATCGCCAAGGGCAACATGCTTGAGCCCCTGCCGCCGGCCTCCAACGATGAACTCGGAGCGCTGATCATCCACCTGGCGGTGATGCGCAACAACCTGCACGAACTGGTCGCTTCCATTCGCAACCAGGTCAACGCCCTGATGAGCAATGCACGGGCACTTAGCAGCACGGCATCCGACACCCGCGTGCTGGCCGACGCGCAGGCCGAATCCGCATCGGGCATGGCGGCCGCCATCGAGCAGCTGTCGGTCTCCATCGACCACATCAGCGAACACGCCCGTGAATCCCGGGAACTGTCGGAAACCTCAGGCGAGCGGGCCGCCACCGGCTCCCAGGTGATCGGCCATGCCGTCAACGAGATGCGGGCCATCGCCGATTCGGTCAACCTCACCGCCCAGTCGGTGCGCAACCTGGAATCCCTCTCCGGCGAGATCTCGATGATCGTCGGCGTGATTCGCGAGATCGCCGACCAGACCAACCTGCTGGCCCTCAACGCCGCCATCGAGGCCGCGCGGGCCGGCGAGTCGGGGCGGGGCTTTGCCGTGGTGGCGGACGAAGTGCGCAAGCTGGCCGAACGCACAGCCAACTCCACCGCCGAGATCACCACCATGATCGAGCGCATCCAGAGCGCCACCCGCAGTGCCGCCGACGACATGGACGAAGGGGTCAAGGGCGCCGCACGGGGCGTGACCCTGGCCGACGAGGCCGGGAGCACCATCGGCAGCATCCAGGAAAGCAGCACCCAGGTGCTCGGCTCAGTGGAGGGCATCACCCTCGGCCTGACCGAGCAATCGGCCGCCGCACGGGACATCGCCCAACGGGTCGAGCAGATCGCCGGCGCCTCGGAGTCCAATGCGGCCAGCGCGGCCCGGATCACCCAATCGGCCCAGCAACTGGAGGAACTGGCCCGCGCCCTGGAAGCCCTGTCCTCCCGCTTCCGCATCGCCTGACACAGTCCAGCCTGGTGCTCCATGGCACAGACACCATGGAGCAACTGCTCCACAATTGAACACATTCAAGCGATACATCATGCGCTGCAACATTCTGGCGCAACACCCTCAATACGCTGATAAATAAGGCCTTTCAATCCATCAGCAATCCTGATCGAATCTTGGCACGTCCCCTGCTGAATACAAGGCAACGCTGCACCGAGCGTTCCGAAACCAAATTCAGGAGGAGATACCATGCTCTACGCATTGCCCGGCTCTGCCGACGCCAAGGTCCAATACAAGTCCAAGTACGACAACTTCATCGGCGGCAAGTGGGTCGCCCCGGTCAAGGGCGAGTACTTCGACGTCATCACCCCGATCACCGGCAAGCCCTACACCAAGGCTGCCCGCTCCACCGCAGAGGACATCGAACTGGCCCTGGACGCCGCTCACGCTGCCGCCGACAAGTTCGGCCGCACCCCGGCTGCCGAGCGCGCCAACCTGCTGCTGAAGATCGCCGACCGCCTGGAACAGAACATCGAGCTGCTGGCCTATGCCGAAACCGTGGATAACGGCAAGCCGATCCGCGAAACCCTGAACGCCGACATTCCCCTGGCCGTCGACCACTTCCGTTACTTCGCCGGCTGCCTGCGCTCCCAGGAAGGCTCCCTGTCCGAGATCGACGAGAACACCGTCGCCTACCACTTCCATGAGCCCCTGGGCGTGGTCGGCCAGATCATCCCCTGGAACTTCCCGATCCTGATGGCCGCCTGGAAGCTGGCCCCCGCCATCGGCGCCGGCAACGTGGTCGTGCTGAAGCCCGCCGAATCCACCCCGATCTCCATCCTGGTGCTGGTCGAGCTGATCGCCGACCTGCTGCCCCCGGGCGTGCTGAACATCGTCAACGGTTTTGGCCGCGAAGCCGGCATGCCGCTGGCCACCAGCAAGCGCATCGCCAAGATCGCCTTCACCGGCTCCACCGCCACCGGCCGCGTGATCGCCCAGGCCGCTGCCACCAGCCTGATCCCCGCCACCCTGGAACTGGGCGGCAAGTCCCCCAACGTGTTCTTCGAAGACATCGCCGCCGCTGACGACGAATTCTTCGACAAGGCCGTGGAAGGCCTGGTGCTGTTCGCCTTCAACCAAGGCGAAGTGTGCACCTGCCCGTCCCGCGCCCTGATCCAGGAATCCATCTACGACAAGTTCATCGAACGTGCCGTGGGCCGCGTCAAGCTGATCAAGCAGGGCAGCCCGCTCGACACCGACACCATGATCGGTGCCCAGGCTTCCGCCGACCAGCTGTCCAAGATCAAGGCCTACCTCGAGATCGGCAAGGGCGAAGGCGCCCAGGTGCTGGTGGGTGGCGAACAGGCTCACCTGGATGGCGAGCTGGCCGGCGGTTACTACGTCCAGCCGACCCTGTTCAAGGGCCACAACAAGATGCGCATCTTCCAGGAAGAGATCTTCGGGCCGGTGCTGGCCGTGACCACCTTCAAGGACGAAGCCGAAGCCCTGGCCATCGCCAACGACACCGTCTATGGCCTCGGCGCCGGCGTGTGGAGCCGCGACGGCAGCCGTGCCTTCCGCATGGGCCGCAACATCAAGGCCGGCCGCGTATGGACCAACTGCTACCACGCCTACCCGGCCCATGCTGCCTTCGGCGGCTACAAGGAATCCGGCATCGGCCGTGAAACCCACAAGGTCATGCTCGACCACTACCAGCAGACCAAGAACCTGCTGGTCAGCTACAGCCCCAACAAGCTGGGCTTCTTCTGATCCAAGAGTTGTACGTGTAAGGCAAGGTGTTACGGGGCGGGATCTCTCGCCCCGTTTTTTTATTTCTGAAACCGGACACCCCGATCATGACCGAACGCATCGTCGCCACCGCAGACGCCCTCCAGTTCATCGACGAACTTCGAGCAGAACACGGCCCGTTGATGTTCCTGCTCTCCGGCGGCTGCTGCGATGGCAGCGTGCCCAACTGCTACAAGGTCGGAGAAGTCATCCCCGGCCAGACCATGCTCTTGATCGGCCAGGTGGGTGGCGCCGATTTCTACCTGGGCCACCAGGAATTCCAGTATTACGAGAACTGCCAGCTGATCCTCGGCACCAAGCCCGGCAACGGCGGAGACTTCTCCCTCGACTGCGGCCGCGGCCGCGCCTTCGTCACCGAATCCCGCCTGCTCTCGGACGAAGAGCGGGCCAGCCTGCCCCCGGTGCAGCCCGGCGCCTGAGACGGCGCCAGGCCGGGCACCTCACTCCGGCACAAAGACCAGGCTGCCGTCCGGCATCCGCCAGGCCGTGCCGGCCCGAGTCCCACCGCGCGCATCGGCGGCGCCCCCATCACCCCGGAAGCGCTCGATGCGCTGTCCATCCCGGATGATCACCTCCATGTCCGGCGATCCGGCATTGCGGATCACGGTCACCCGTTCGCCACCGCCGAGCCCCGGCGGCATGCCCGCCAGGGCCACCAGCAACGCGGCCGCCAGCACCAGGAACACATCCACCAGATTCACCACGGACAGCAGGGGATCGTCATCGTCGCCCTCCTCATGAAGCCTCGGCCGCAGCGCCTTCATGATGCACGCTCCATCGCACCGTCTCCGGGCACCGGATGCCCACCCCCCGCCTCGATCGCCGCCAGGTCCTGGGCGTACCAGCGCCGCCGCACGGTGGCCACGACAAAGCTCAGTGCAGCCGCCAGCAGGGCCAGGATGACCGCCGAAAAGGCCACCGACAGGCTGCGCGAGACCTCCGCCATCTGCCCCTCGCCAAGGGCACGCAGGGCCGGCCCCATCGGGATCATGGTCGCCACCAGGCCCAGCATGGGCGCCACCCGAGCCGCCAGACGCACCGGTTCGAGACGCTTCACGGCCAGCGCCTCGAGGGCCGCCAGGTCCAGCTGCGGATCACTGCGGCGCACCGCCTCCAGTTCAAAGCCGGCCGGCCTGCCCGCACGACGCTGCGCGGCCTGCAGCATGAAAGCGCCCAGCGCATGGAAGGCGTACAGGAAGGCGACGGCGATGGCCAGCAACACCGGCGCCAGGAACAACTGGCCGGCCTCGTACATGAGGCCTTCGATCAAGTTCAGCATGGTTCACACTCCACGGGCAGGAAAAGGGGTGGCCGACGGGGACACCGGAGCCCCCAGAGAAGGATCGACGGACAGGGAGGACGCGGCGACCGGGCGACGCGGGCGCCACTGACGCAGCAGGCCGCTCAGGAAGGCCGCCAGCAGCAGCATGGGTAGCCAGCCGCTGACCGGTGCTGCTTCGACCGGCCCCTCCGCCACGACGCGCTGCAGATGCTGGCCGACGGGTGTCCGCGCGGTGACCGCCGCCGCGACCGGCGCCTGGGCAGGCAACGAGGAGGGTGGCGCGGGCAGGTC
>JAFLDU010000354.1 GCA_017309145.1 Zoogloea sp.
AACTCGACCCGGTTCGGCGCGAGCGCTGGTTCGCCCCCTGTACCGGCGGCTGGCGCGTCACCATCCAGTACATCACGCCGGCCAGGGCATACAGGTCAGTCCAGGGCCCCTGCTTGCCGTGCCGGTGATACTGCTCGGCCGGCGCGAAGCCCGGCGTGACGATTGCCGTCAGGGCCTGATCGGTGCTGTCCGCCTCGAGCCGTCGGGCCGAGCCGAAGTCGAGCAGCACCGGCGAACCGTCGGCACGGATGTAGATGTTGCCGGGCTTGATGTCCCGATGCAGGAAGCCTGCCGCATGCACCGCCTCCAGGCCGTCGAGGAGGGGCCGCACGATCCGCAGCAGGGTCGCCCGATCCAGGGGCAGGCGTCCCACCAGCCAGCGCTGCAGCGGCTCACCGGTCTCGTACTCCATGACCATGTAAGCCGTTTCGTTGGCCCGGAAATAGCGCAGCACCCGGACGATGCCAGAGTGGTGGAAGCTCGCCAGGGCGCGGGATTCCAGCAGAAAACGCTGCAGCCCCCAGTCGAAGGCCCGCGTCGCCTCTTCGGAGCTGGGGCGTACCCGCCCCTCCTCGTCGCGCAGGGCCACATCCTTCGGCAGGTACTCCTTGATCGCCACCAGACAGTCCAGGTGGGTATCTCGGGCCAGGTAGGTGAGGCCGAAGCCGCCGCCACCCAGCACGCGCTCGATGCGGTACTCATTGAGCACGTGGCCGTTCGGCAGGGCCGTGGAGCCGCCCTTGCGCGCGGCGCCGCCCCCCTGCTCCTGGCCCTCCGGCATGCGCGTCTCAGCCATCGATCATCTGCATGGCCTTCTCGAGACTGCGGCGCATGCGGTTGAAGGAACTGGCCAGCACCGCCACCTCGTCACGCCCACCTTCCGGGAACTCGGGCTGGTCGAAATCACCGGTGCTGATCTTGTCGGCAGCCGCAGACATGCGCGACACGGGGTGGATGATCAGCCATGACAGCATCAGGTTGAGCACCACGAACACCGCGGCGAACACTGCCGCCAGGGACACCATGAAGGTCCGGAAGGCCTGGCTGGCATTTTCCAGGGGCACCGACATCGGCACCGACACGACCTGGGCGCCCACCACCTCGTTGAGCTTCCAGCCGAAGCCATTGGCGTTGCCATACACCTTCAGCATGCTGGCCGGCGCCACATCCGGCGTGCTGTGACAGGGCAGACAGGCCGCCGTCTCGATGCGGATGGGGTGAGCGATATACAGTGCGGGGCCGGTCGGGGTGTCACGCTGCCCGAAGATCTCCTTGCTGTCGGCGTTGTTGCGGAACACATTGACCAGGTCAGCCTCCCAGTCCGCCGCCCGATCGCGGGGGTTGGTGGGATTGAGGGTGGCTTCCTTGTAGGCGTAGTTGGGGTACTTCTTGTTGAGGACCGCCAAGGTTTCGGTGGCCGCATAGGCCGGCACCGTCTGGGGCAGGAACTGCTTGTCCATCAAGGGGTTGAGATGCGGCCGCACCTGGGCCACGGTATAGCCCCGCACGGCCATCGCCGCCTCCATGACCAGCCGGGCCTCGCCCAGCACCTGCTCACGCGCATGGCGATCGAGCAGGTCGTGGGAAATGTAGCCTGCCACCCCGAAGCCAGCCAGAAACACCGCCAGCAAGACCAGATTGAATTTAAGTCGTAAGCCCATCGCACTCTTCCCCTGCGGCCGGAGGGCCTGCACAGGGCAACATTTTGTCACAGGGAGGAGATAGTACGCTGTCTTCCCGGGTGCTTTGTGCTTGGCAGATAGCCCGGGATGGGCGACCGCGATGCGCCGGGCCTGCTCAACCCCGGTCTGCTGCAACGATTCCGGACAGGCTCACCAGGGCGGCCTCGATCTGCGCGGAATAGGGATAGCCACAGCTGATCCGCAGGAAACGGTCGAAACGGTCCGAGTTCGAGAACAGCGCCCCCGGTGCCACCCGGATACCCTCCCGCAGGGCCGCCTCGAAGATGCGCCGTGACGAACAGCCCTCGGGCAGTTCAACCCACAGCAACATCCCGCCGCCGGGCATGTTGAGGCAGGTCCCGGAAGGGAAGTGGGCGGCGATGGTCTCGGCGGTACGCTCCCGCTGGATCCGCAACTGGGCACGCAGACGGGCCAGATGGCGATCGAAGGCACGGCTCCCCATGAACTCCCCCAGGGTCAGCTGGGCCAGCGCATCATTGGGCCGGCTCTGGGCATGCTTGAGCATGCGGATGCGGTCCTGCCAGCGCCCACCGGTCATCCAGCCGACGCGCATGCCCGGCGCCAGGGTCTTGTGAAAGGAGCCGCAGTGGATCACGTTGCCGCTACGGTCCCAGGCCTTGCAGCATTTCAGAGGCTCGGCCCCATCACTCAACGCGCCGTAGATGTCGTCCTCCACCAGGGGCACGCCGTGCGCTTCACAGAGGTTCACCAGGCGCCGCTTTTCCTCGTCGGGCATGACGCAACCCAGCGGATTCTGGAAGTTGGGGATGACCACCACCGCAGCGATCCGCTCCTGGCCACGAAAGGCCAGCTCGAGCGCCTCCACCGAGATGCCCCGGCTCGGACTGGTGGGGATCTCCAGGGTCCGCAGCCCCAGGCTCTCGATCACCTGGAGCAAGCCGAAGTAGGTGGGCGACTCGACGGCGACCAGATCCCCCGGACGGGCCACCGCCCGCAAGGCCAGGTTGATCGCCTCGGTGCAGCCGTGGGTCACCAGGATCTGGTCGGGCGTCAGGCTCATCGCCGAGGCCAGAGCGCGCCGCGCCAGCACGCTCCGGAACCCCGGGTCACCCTGAGGCGGCACCGGGCTCACCAGTACCTCGGGGCGCCGCCGCAGAGCCCGCTGCGCGGCCGCCCGCAGCGCATCGCGGGGATAGGCCTCGGGGGCGCCGAAAGCCAGGGCCAGATTGGTCTTCACCGGATAGCGCTCGCACTTGGTGACGAAATCCGACACCCGATCGTGGATGCCGGTGAAGGCCTGCGGGTCCGGCGCCGGCGTGGCGGGCAGCGCCAAGCTGCGCGGATCCGGCTCGGTCACCGGACGGAGAGCCGCCCGGCGCAGGGGCTGCACGAAATAGCCCGAGCGCGGCCGCGCCTCCAGCAGGCCTTCGTCCTCCAGGGTACGGCAGGCCTGCAGGGCCGTGGACAGGCTGACTCCATGTTGTCGGACCAAGGTCCTCACCGAGGGCATGCGCGCTCCCGGCGTCAGCACGCCGGACTGGATGGCCTGGCGGTAGTGGCCCGCCAGGCGGGCATAAAGAAGGGTTTCGGTGTGCTCGGCGTCCATCCCGCAATCATCCCCGAAGCCGCTGATCGGCCACAGGTACAGACGAGGCAAAAGCACACCATAACAGCCCTCGGAAAAGGCCGCTGAACCGATACAGAAAGTCCCCGGCTGTACCTGCCGCCGCGCCCCCGGAATCCGTAGCCTGAGAACCTCCCATCACGTTGGAGAACGGACATGCAAGCCCCTGATGAAGCCCTCCCCCTGCCCCGCGACGCCGTGTATCTGACCCACGTCGAAGCAGGCACCCTGCTGCTGGCAGAGGGCGCCGACGTACTCGTGGAAGGCCCGCCCCAATGGATCGGAGAGCAGTTGCAGGTCCCGCGCAGCTGCGTGCGTGAGGGGGGCGGGCATTGGGTGGAGACGGCCGGCTGGATTCGCCTGTCACAGGCGGGAGGCGCCCCAGTTGAAGACGGGACGTTGGGCCGGATCCGCG
>JAFLDU010000355.1 GCA_017309145.1 Zoogloea sp.
GTCGGCGGTCTGCACGCTGAAGTAGAAGCGCCCGTCGCTGCCCTGGATGATCCGGTAGTGGCTGTCGTCGCTGCGCTGGCCGCGCTCGATGGCTTCGATCATGCGGGCCCGGGCGGCCTCCCGGGTGGTGAAGTTGCCGGTGGAGGAGAGCAGGATCTTGTCGTCGCCGGCGCGTAGCACGCGGAAGCGGAATTCGTCGCCGGGGGTGGCATCGATCTCGGCGTAGGTGTCGTAGGACACGGCGCCCAGATTGCGCCGGCTGAAGTCGGCGATGCCGAGCAGGCGGGCCAGGCGGATCTCCAGCCCGCTGACGTTGAAGCTGTTCCACAGGGCTTCGGGGGCATCGGCGGTCTGATGGTAGGCGCCGGCCCGCTGGCCGACCACCTCGGGGGCGTCGGCCAGGAAGCGGCTCTTGTCGGCGATCACCCGGGCGTCGCTGTGGCCGAAGGCCGAGGCCATCGCCCCGGCGTAGTCGGAGAAGTCCTCACCGAGGCGGGCCAGCAGGTGGTCCTGCAGGCGCTGCTGGCGGGTCACTGCCTCGGCGGGGGATTCCATCAGGCCGGCGAGCCGGGCCGGGGTCACGTCGTCGGTGTAGATGCGGGCATGCCCGGGGATGCTGTCCACCCGTTGGCCGACCAGTAGCTGCGGCGGTCTTGACGGATCGTTGAAGCGCGTATCGGTGGCGGCCAGGTCGGCTGGGGCCAGCGACAGGCGGTCGCGGGCCTGTCCGAGGAGGGCGAGGTCGTTGGCGATCTGCTGGTCGAAGAAGGTCAGCCAGGCTTTGAGCTGCAGCACCTGGGCCTGGCGCTGGGGGTCGGGGTTGCCGGCCAGGCCGCTTTCGCCCAGGCCGTAGAGGGGCGGGAAGTCGAGCTGCAGCGAGCGCCAGGCGGCGACGTCTCGGTGGCGTCCGGCTGGCAGTGGCAGGTCTTCGGTGTCGGGGGTTTCGAGGGCCAGGCGGGCGGCCTCCTGCAGTTCGGCGAGGCGGGCCGCGACGGGGGCCGGGAGAGCGTCCAGGTTCCAGCCGGCCACCGGCAGGCCACGCTTGCGGAACACCAGGCGGCCGGCGGCCTGGCCGTCGTTGCCGAGGGCCAGGCGCGGCAGGTGGCCCGGGGTGACGGGCAGCATCCAGGGGTTGGCGACGCGCTGGCCGAAACCGTTGCCGTCGAGGGGCGTCAGCAGCAGCTCGGGCAGGGCGCGCACGCCGGGGACGTCCATCAGCACGTTGATGAGGTCAGACAGGTGCAGCGCGTCGGGCAGGTCGCCGAGGGCCAACTCGGCGTCGTCGATGAAGCCGTTGTCGGGCAGCGGGCCGTCGAAGATCTGGTCGGGACTGCGTGGCTGGCCGTCCGGCCCGGGGCGGGCCAGCAACTCACCGAGACGGTGGGCAGGGACCGGCGGGGCGATCCAGTGGGCCGCGGCGAACAGCAGCTGGGCTGCCGTTTCGGTGAGGTCCGCCGTGGGCTCCAGGTCTACCTCGGCGCACAGGGCGAAGGACTGGGTGGGCACGATGTCCACGGCGATGAAGTCCTCGCACAGGTTACGTCCAGCCTCCAGGGCGGCACGCACCGCGCGCAGCACCGGTGCGCGTTCGGCCTGGGTGTCGAGGCCGTCCATGCAGTCGATGAGCACCCGATACAGCCCGCGCAGCCGGACTTCCCGGTAGCGCTCGTGGTCGGGTGGGTGGCGGCTCAGGCGGCGTGCCAGCAGGTCGGCATAGAGGGGCGGTGGCGTCACCGGCTGGACCCAGGCGTTCTTGACTCCGGGCAGGTCGATCAGGCGCTTGCGCCAGTCGCGGGCGGTGAGGGGGCGCATGGGCAGCACCCGGCGGGCCTGCAGGAACTGTTGGGCGGGGCCGGGCAGGCTGCCGTCTGGGGGCGTCAGCAGGTCTTCGAGGGGCAGGTCGGCCCGGTAGCCCAGCTCGGCGAGGGCCCAGGTGGCGATCTCCAGGATCGTGATGCCCGGGTCGTGCAGGTTGTGGTCGGTCCAGGTCTGGCCGGCCAACAGGCGCAGCTGCGCCAAGGCTTCGCCATAGAGGGCCGCCGCGTCGCGGCCGGTGGGCTCGGCCTCGCGGGACAGGCTCAAGGGTCGGGTCGAGTCGGTCATGGGCGGAGTTCGGTGATCAGGTGGTCGGCGGCAGACACGAGGATCGCGTCCGGCGCGTCGGGGGCGAGTTCGGCGCTGTCGGCCGCGCCGGCTTCGGCCAGGCTCAGGCGGAAGTCGGTGACGTAGTCCACCCAGGGCAGCTCCTCGACGAAGTTGACCAGGGCCGAACGCCGCACCCGGCCGCCGAAGTCGAGGGGCTGGGCGGTGTCGAAGGCCCATGGGGAGAGGGCGCGTACCAGCGCATCGTTGATGGCCTGGCGGTAGAAGCTGAAGGCATGGCCCGAGCGCATGGCGACCTTGAAGTCGACACGCAGCGGGCGGTAGGCCGGGTTGCTCACGTGCAGGGTGTCGGGCCCGAGGGCCATCGGGGCGCGCTCCAGCAGGTAGTCGCGGATGCGCGTGAGGGTGTCCAGGTCCACCCGCGGGCGCAGGGGATCGACCGCGTTGCGCTGGCGCAGGTCGGGTACCACCACCAGCAGGACGTGACCGGGGGCGAGCCAGCTGCCCGGCCGGGCGTGGGGGATGCACTTGACCCGCTCGACGCCGGGGAAGGCCTCGAGGACGAGGTGCTCGTAATCCCAGCGGCTGACCGCACGGTTGCGGTGGCGCAGGCGCTCGGCGGCCCGCCGGGCCATGGCCATGGGGTCTTCCTGCGGGGCGCCACCGAAGGACGCGTAGGGCTGGACGACCTCCTTGACCGCTGCGGGAGCGGCCTTGAAGCGGGTGATGCGGCCTGCCGGCAGCGGGGTGGCCAGGTGGCCGGGGCTGTTGCCCTGGTCGTCGAAGACCAGCTCGACGCCGTTGGTGTGGAGGCCGATCAGCCGGCAGGCCGCGGCCGGGTCGCCAGCCACGGCGCGCAGCCAGATCAGGCCGGCCGGCAGGCGGCTGTGCTCGGTGCCGGCCTCGGCGGGCAGGGTCAGGGCCAGCAGGCCGCTGGCGCGTAGGTCGTGGGTGCTGTCCAGGCTGATCCCGCGGCCGTTGGTCAAGGGGTACCAGGCGTTGTCGGCGAGCACCGACCAGCTCACCGGCAGGGCGTGGGCGGCCGGGTCGGCGCTACCGTTGGCCACCTGGAAGAGCAGGCTCAGCGGGTCGCCGGGGGCGCAGCCTGCGAGCCCGATGAACAGCTCGCCGCCGTCCGGGTGGGGCGGCAGCAGGGCGACGCCGTCCTGCTGTGCCCAGGGCCGTCGGGCGTCGAGCCAGGCGTGTTCGCGGGCCACGCCGAGGGCGTCCACATGGAAGAACTCGATGTCGGCGCCGGTGAAGCCGGCGGTGTCCGGGTCGTCCACCCGGCTGGGGCCCGCCTGGGCGCTGTATGACAGGCTGATGCCGGTGGCGCGGGGCGTCCAGGGTTCGGCGAGGGGCGTGGGCGGCTTGGCCAGCAGGCCGGCCTTGTCCGCGAGTTTGAAGGCTTCGACAAAATAGGGCAGGGGCCGCGCCGATTGCGCGCCGCCGACCATGACAAAATGATCCTGATGCCCATTGAGCCAGGCCAGAAACACAACACCTGTCTTGTAGAACTGTGTGGGAGACCGGAAGATGAGGCGCGAGAGCGGCACAGTCGCGTTCATGATACTGCTGTAACGCCCT
>JAFLDU010000356.1 GCA_017309145.1 Zoogloea sp.
GACCGACCATGGTCGATTCCAGGAAGAAGGCCATCAGCCCCTCGATGGCCAGGGGCGCACCGAAGATGTCACCCACGTAATGGGAGTAGTAGGCCCAGTTGGTGCCGAACTGGAACTCCATGGTGATACCGGTGGTAACGCCGAGCGCAAAGTTGATACCGTAGAGCTTGCCCCAGAAGCGGGTCATGTCCTTGTAGATTTCCTTGCCGCTCATCACGTAGGTGGCCTCCATGATCACCAGCAGCCAGGACAAGCCAAGGGTCAGGGGAACGAACAGGAAGTGGTAGAGCGCGGTGGCGGCAAACTGTAGCCGCGATAGATCGACGACGGTTTCGTTGATCATGGTTACTCCGAATGTGGATGGGATGACGGCGGTGTCGCATCGCCTGCCGGCGCGGAAGGCCCCGACACACGATTGGCAATCCGCTGGGCGGCCTCGGCCTTGTCCATAGGCTCACTGAAGAACGCGAACTTTAGGCAGGCCACCAAAAGCAACTTGACCGTAATGGTGACAGTGATGTCCCGGGCAAGCCGACTGGACGGAAACGACAATGATTTCATCTAGGGAAGCTCCCGCAGGGATCGGGTGAAGGGTGCCGGGAGGCCCTCGCGGAGCGCTGTCGGCGGAATGACTGTCCGAACCCTGGAGCATCGGACGGAGCGGATTCTGGCCAAAGGGATGGGCGCGTAGAAGTGACCCATGGTCGCGCGACAGATCGCCGCGTGGACTCGAGGTGCCCCCGTTTCATCCTTGACCCGCGCCGACCATCTCACTGCGACGGCTTATTTGCCCACGTTGGTTATCAGTGATCTCCATGATCCTGGCGACGATTGCTGCGGGGCAATGGTTCAATGACTATGCCCTGTTCGTTGCGGCCCCAAATGCTGTGGCGGCTGTCATCCCGAGCGTCAACGGATGCCTGCATCTGGCTTTGTTGATGGACTCGAGGGATCTCTTACGCCTGTCCCCGTGTTTAGCCAGCAGTCGTCACACATTGCCGAGAACCACCGCAAACCCGTCATGCGACCATTTGCCACGTTCTCCCTGTGTGTCGATTTTGTAATCCTCCGCCGGGTTTAATGGGGAGGTTTTTACCAATCATCTCCCGACATTGAACTTTGATGATTCGGGGGAGGGTATGGGGAAGAGCACTGGGAACGGATGTGTGATGGGCGGCAGGTTGCGGAAATCCATGATTTCCACGCTTGTTGCGGCGTGCTTCGGCACTGCATTTGCCGAGGAGCCGACGCAGCTTGGCACGGTGGAGGTCAAGGCGCCGGCCGATGCCGGGTATGGCGTGAAGTCGGTCAGCGCAGGGACGCGTACCGATACGCCGGTCGAGCACATTCCCCAGTCCATCATCAGCGTGACGCGCGCGATGATCGAGGATCAGGGGTCGAGAACGGTGTCGGACGTGCTGCGAAATGTCAGTAACGTGAACGCCATCGATCCGCGCGACGCCAATAACGTGGTGTTCAAGATTCGAGGCTTCACTGCGGGCAGCGTTGTGGATGGCGTTGCCATGAAAGGCAATTTCGTCAACCAGGAGAGCCTGGTCAATGCCGAGCGGATCGATGTGGTGAAGGGGCCGTCCGGTGCGCTTTTCGGCAGTCAGGGGGTGGGTGGCTACGCGACGACTGGCGGGATGGTCGTCATCACGACGGCGGAGCCGACGCAGGAGACCATCCGGACGCTTGGTTTCAAGCTGGGTTCCTATGGCGAGAAGGGGGCCCACTTCGACGTCAATCAGCCGCTGGATTCCGCGTGGGCTTTTCGCATGGCGGGCGAGTGGTCGGATAGCGATAGTGAAACCGACCGCGTGTATCTCAAGCGGCACGCCTTGTTTCCAAGCGTGTCCTGGACGCCCAATGCCGATACCAAGGTTGTGCTGAGGTTGCGCTACCTCGAGAACGCCACGCTGGATTACAGCGCGCTGCCCACCAATGGCACGCTGAATACGTCGAGTTTCCGGCTGCCCAGAAGCACTTTCATCGGTGCCAGCGGCCTTCCCGAGACCACGAACAAATCTACGGGGACCAATCTGCAGTGGTCGCAGAAGCTGACGGATGCCTGGACTTTCTCGCTCACCACCGCCTACAACGCGATCAGGCTCGATCAGCGAGGCACCTGGCTGGTGGACTCGGCAAGCATGATGGGCTGCATGAGCTATGGCAGCGCGACGCCCACGGTCAATACGATGTGTGGCCTGAGGATGTGGGCGCACACCACCACCACGACCGTCTCGCCGGCCCTGACCGGCAAGTTTGCGACGGGAGATGCCCGGCATACGCTCAATCTGGGCATCGATTACGAGCGGACGCGGGACGACGGGATCATGGCGTATTCAAACGGGATCGGTCCGATCTCCTTTGCCAACGTCGATCTGACCAACCCGGTCTATCCGGCGTGGGTCGAACCCACTTCGCCCTCCACGCCCGACTGGCAGAACCGCTACACCTCGAAGGTTGCCTATCTTCAGGATCAGATCGATCTGGGGAAATGGCATTTCCTGGGGAGTGTTCGTCATTCCGAGATCAAGATCATCGACGTGAACCCGTCCTGGGGGATCAACAACGTCAGCAAGAATTCCAAGGCAACGCCGCGGGTTGGGGCTGTCTATGAATTCACGCCGAACTTCTCGGCCTTTGCAGGTTACGGCGAAGGCATGCAGGTGCCGGCGTTCTCGATCTTCTCGAAGCCGCCCAAGCCCGAGGAATCCCGGCAGACCGAAGTGGGCATCCGCCTCAAGGATCTGGCGGGCGTCACCGCAACCCTGGCGTGGTTCGATCTGACCCGCACGAATGTCGCCATCGGCGATCCGGCAAATCCTGGCTATTCGATTCAGGCCGGCAAGCAGCGCTCGAAAGGGGTGGATCTCGACTTGAGATGGCAGGCAACCCCGTCGTGGGCCTGGATTGCGGCGCTTGCCGTGCAGAAGGCCGAGATCACGGAAGACAGCAACACCGCGCTGGTGGGCAAGCAAATGTTCAATGTTCCCGAGCGGACCGCCCGCCTGGCAACGCGCTACGATTTCCGCTCGGGAAGTCTGGCGGGCCTGGGCTTGGGGCTGGGCGTGACCCACAGCGCGAAGCTGCCGGGCGATGTGACCAACACTTTCTTCACGCCGGCAACCACGGTCTGGGATACGCAGGCTGTTTACACGATTGGCAAGACCCGTCTGGGGGTGAACGTCGTCAACCTGACCGACAAGAAGTACTACGTTCCCGCCGCGTACTTTGGTGGTGGTCAGGTGATTCCTGCATTGCCCCGGACGATCACCGCGACCGCGAGCTTCAGCTTCTAGCTGTTTGGCGGGCAGCCCGGTGCCGCCGGCTGCCCGCACCATCGGAGCAACGTGATGGATCGACGTGATTTTGCGCAGTGGGCCGCCACCCTGGGGCTGGCGCGCCTGTTGGGGGCGCCGGCGCCGGCGGAGGCATCGGATGGCCGCAAGGCAGACGTGCCCTCCGCCGAGACGGCTGACAAGCATCACATGGAGGCCATGCAACGCTATGCCGCGTTGACCGATGGCCCGAAGGTGAGCATCGGCCTGCTGGTCTATCCGGGCATGTTTCTTCAGGATCTCGTCGGGCCGCTTACGGTTTTTGAGGCGCTGATGAATCGTGAGATTCATTTGCTCTGGAAGAACCTCGACGTGGTGGCCGGTGACAAGCCGG
>JAFLDU010000357.1 GCA_017309145.1 Zoogloea sp.
GCCGTCGCCCCTGTCGAGGCCCGTGGAGCGACCGTCGATGTGGCGGTGGCGGCCCCCTCCGCCCGCCCGGCCGAGCGGGCAGCGGCACCGCAGGTCTTCCTGCAGCTGGGGGTCTTCCCGTCCCTGCTCAATGCCGAGCAGTTCAAGAACTTCGTCGAGCATGAGTTGGCCTGGCTGTCGGAGTCGGTGTCCGTGCTGGCCGCCGACGGCAAGTACCGCCTGCGCGTGGGGCCTTTCCCTTCCGCACCGGAGGCGCGCAGCATTGCCGAGCGCATCGCCACCACCCTCAAGCTGAAGCCCTTCGTGGTGCACCGCTGAGGGGCGGCGTGCGGCGCCTGCCGCATGCCGTTGTGGATCCGCGCACAGCGGGGGCGTGATCTGCGCGCTTGCCTTGCAGGCTGAGCCTGCCTAAGCTTCTGCCTTTGGGCGTTGCCGTCGTTGGCCTGTGCGCCACCCCGGACCGCTCCCTTTGGAGGAGTGCTCTGCAATGGTCACCTCTACCCCCCCTGAATGCTGGCAGGCTTTGTCCCGATGCTCGGAAGCCGAGCATTGCTGCGGTGAGTGCCAGCACCTCGATGTCGGCAACCTGCCCGATGAGATCGACCTGCAGCAACTGGTGCTGACCCGCTTCGTTCGCCACGAACGTGACCCGTCCCGGTTGCTACGCGCCGGGCTCCGCTGATCCCCCCGCAAGTTCATGCGCCAGAAACGCCAGGGGCCGCAGATGCGGCCCCTGATGCTACTTGTATCGCCTGGAGTTTACTGCGGCGGCGTGCAGCCGGAGGGGTACCAGATCTTTACCGGGACTCCACCTACCCAGATGATGTAGTAGCCTTGGCAGGGCACGCCACCATCCCTGGTCTGGGGGGCTTCAGTCTGGGGACTGGCCTCGGCATCGGTTGAGCATTCTGGTAGAGAAGTCTTTTTGGCCTTCGCCGGCGCGCGCTTGGACATCACGCAGGCTTTCAGGGGTTTCCCCTTGGCGCCGAGTTGAACCACTTCACCATTCTTGCCGAAGATGACCCCACTGCTGATGTCGGCGGGCGCGATTGTGCCCTTGGCCGTCTGGGCAAGGTCGCCAGCCGCGTGGGTGGGGGCCTGCAGGGTGAGGCCGGCCAGCAGGCCGAGGGCTAGCAGGGTGGATCGCAAGGGGGCGCGGTGCTGCCTCATGGACGATGATCTCCGTGGGTGGGTGAAAAAGGGGGTTTGGGTGTGGAGCCTCAGAAGCGGAGCTGGCCCTGCAGCATCAGGGTGCGCTGGGCATAGAACAGGGGCACGCGCGGGTCGCCGTTGAGATCCGTGTTGTGGAAGCGGAACTGTCGGTCGAACAGGTTGTACACCCCCAGGCTGGCGCTCAGCCGGTGTTCCACCAGCGGCACGCTGAAGCGCAGGTTGGTGACGCTGAAGGTGGAGCGGGCCCCGGATTCGTTGCCGCCTATGTCGCCGGCGACCTGGGAGGCGCGCTGGCGCACCAGCCAGTGCTCCAGCAGGGCATCGGCCGGGCCGGTCTTCAGCCACAGGCGCAGGGGCAGCAGGTCGGTGCTGACCTTGTAGGGGGTGTCGCGCACCAGGCCGTCCTGCCCTTCGTAGCGGATCGATTCGTGGCGCCATTCGGCGCTCAGGGCCAGGCGGCGCCCCAGCGGTATGGCGAGGTGGGCCCGGTGCAGCGCCTCCTTCCAGCGTTCGGGGTGATAGCCGGTGCTGGCATTGGGATCCACCATCGGGGCGTCGAGCCAGCGGCCCGAGGCTTCCAGGCCTGCCGTGATGCCGCCGGCCAGACGCTGGTCCACCGCCGCGGCTGCACGCCGCCAGCGGGTGCCGGCGATTTCGTCGAAGACCTGGTTGAAGCCGGCGAACTGGGTGGGGGCGAGATTCTCGGCGTCGTACTTCGAGCCCGATACGCCCTGGAAGATCGCTCCGCGCAGGGTGGTGCCGGCGGCCGGGCGGGCCACCAGGCCCAGCTTGCCGTTGATGCGCTCTGCAGCGCTGATGCCGCTGTTCTCGTATCGAGTGTATTCAGCACCGCCGTGCAGGGTAACTGCCGGATGGAGGCGCCACTGGGCATAGCCGAACACCGTGTCGCGGTCGGCCTGCAGCGGCGTGGTGGGCAGGCGGGTCACATCCAGCACGATGCTCGGGTCCATGCTCAGGGCCGTGGAGACGGTGATGTCGCGCTTGCCGGACTGGCGGGCGAGGCTGGCCCCGGCGCTGAGGGCCAGGTCTTCCCGCTGGCGGGAATACAGGGCCGACAGGCCGCGGGTTCGCTGCGTCTCCAGTGCTTCACTGCCAATATCCAGATCGATCCCGTATTGCGCGCTGCTGTACTGGAAGAAGTCCTGCTGCAGGAAGCGGACCCGCTGGGTGTTGGCTTCCACCAGGAGTTCGTTGCCATTGCCCAGCTCGTGCCGCAGGCCGACCCGCCCCAGGTCGTTGATGGCCCGTCGCTGGAGGGTCTGGGACTGGCCGTCGAACAGGCTGCGATAGGGAGTGCCACCACCCAGCTCGGAGTGGCGGGCTTCGGCCAGCAGTGTGGTGCTGGGGGCCAGGCGGATGCGCCCGTCCAGCCGGCTGCCGGCCAGGTGGGTGTCGGCGCTGCGGTCGGTGAGGCCGGCGTTGCGGTAGTCGAAGCTGCCGAAGGACAGCTGGCCCTGCTCCCAGGAGTGCGACAGCAGCACGCTGGCGGCCAGGGCGCTGTGGGTGCCGCCGCCGAAGGTGGCGGCGAAGCGGGTGGGCTTGCGGTCGAAGAAGGCGGTGGCCTCGTCCGGCGAAACCGCCCGCGGGCCGTCAAACAGCGGGGTGGGCGGCATCACCTGCTGGGGCGCCTGCGGCCACTGGCCGATGGGCTGGCGCAGGTTGGCCTGCAGCAGCTCGGACTGGCGGGCGCTCTCGAAGCGCGGCAGATCCGCATAGACGTCGGCCAGCAGGCGATGGGCGGCGGGGCTGGCCGGGTCGTCCTCGATGGCGTTCATGGCCAGGCTGTGGGCGGCGGGGGCAAAGCCCACCTGCTGGTAGGCGGCGCCGATGCTGGCGCTGCGGGCGGCCCGGTCCTGGTCGATGAGGGCGCTGGAGCGCAGCACGGCGCGGTTGTCGTTGCGGGCGATGGCCTGGTTGGTGTTCTCGATGGCGGTCAGCGGCTCGCCGTCGCGCAGGGCCCGGAAGGCGTCGAAATACCAGGGTGTGGGGGAGGCCGGGTCGAGGCGGCGGGCCAGGTCGAACTGGTCGCCGGCCACCTTGCTGCGGGCTTCCTCGAGGTAGGCGCGACCCAGATAGCTGCGCAGCTCGACATTGGACGGGTCGAGCAGGGCGGCGATCTCCACCTCGCGGCGGCCGTCGGCGGTGTTGCCTTGGCGCATCAGGGCCAGACCGAGGCCGAAGTGGGCCAGGGGGTCGGCATCGGAGCGTGCCAGGGCCGCCTGGAAGTCGCCTGCGGCGGCGTCGATCTCGCCCCGCATCAGGCGTGCAAAGGCCGCCAGGGCCAGGACGCGTGGCGTGTCGGGGGCGAGGACGCTGGCCCGGTGGGCGGAGTCGCCACCGGTGGCGGCGTCGCCGAGGGCGAGTTCCAGCTCGGCCCGGCGGGCCCAGGCCGAAGTGGGCCAGGGGGTCGGCATCGGAGCGTGCCAGGGCCGCCTGGAAGTCGCCTGCGGCGGCGTCGATCTCGCCCC
>JAFLDU010000358.1:0-1822 GCA_017309145.1 Zoogloea sp.
CGACCCCGGGTGCCAGTGGCCTGCATCGGCTCGCCATGGCCCGCCTGGCCACCGCCGACAATCCGGCCTTCGAGATCGATCCTGCCGAGGTGGAGGCCGAGCAGGCCAGCTTCACCATCCTCACCCTGGAACGCCTGCGGGCCGCCCTGGGCCCCACCCGCCCGCTGGTGCTGCTGCTCGGACTGGACGCCTTCCTCGGCCTGCCCGCCTGGCACCGCTGGAAGAGCCTCTTCGACTTCGCCCACATCGCCGTCGCCAACCGCCCCGGCTACAGCCTCGACAACGCGGCCATGTCCCCTTTGCTGGCGGCCCAGCTGGCCGGACGGCAGGCCACCGCAGCCGGGCTGGGCGCGACGCCGGCCGGCTGCATCGTGCCCTTCTCGATGACCCCGCTGGCCATCTCCGCCACCGACATCCGCGGCCGCGCCGCCTCCGGCAACAGCCTGCGCTATTTGCTTCCGCCGTCGGTTCTTGACTATATTTCCCTGCACCAACTCTATCTCTGACTCAATGGACATCACCCAATTCGAAAGCCTCGTCGTTTCCGCCCTTGAAGACATCAAGGCCAAGGACATCGAGGTCATCAACACCACCCGCCTGACGGCCCTGTTCGAGCGCGTCATCATCGCCACCGGCGACTCCAACCGGCAGACCCGCGCCCTGGCGCGCAACGTCGCCGACAAGGTCCGCGAGGCTGGCCAGCAGGTCCTCAGCATCGAGGGCGAGGATTCGGGTGAATGGGTGCTGGTGGACCTGGGCAGCATCGTCGTCCACGTCATGCAGCCCGCCGTGCGGGCCTACTACAACCTCGAGGAACTGTGGGCCGGCACACCGCTGCGTGCTGGCCGCCCGTCCGTGGCCCGCAGCGCCTGAACGGCCCGGCCCGCAGACCGCAACATCCCGCCCCATGAAACTCCTGCTCGTCGCTGTCGGCACCCGCATGCCTGCCTGGGTAGACACCGGCTTCGAAGACTTCGCCCGACGCATGCCCCGCGAGTTGCCGCTGCAGCTCGTCGAGGTCAAGGCCGAACCCCGCACCACCGGCAAGACGGTCGAAGCCATGATGGCCGCCGAAGCGGCCCGCATCGAAGCCGCCCTGCCGGCTCGCTGCCGGCGGATCATCCTCGACGAGCGGGGTGAGGACATCAGCTCCCGGGCCCTGGCCCGGCGGCTCGAGAACTGGCAGTCCGGCGGCGACGACGTGGCCATCATCATCGGCGGACCCGACGGACTCGACCCGGCCCTCAAGGCCACCGCCCACGAGACCATGCGCCTGTCCAGCCTGACCCTGCCCCACGCGCTGGTGCGGGTGATGCTGGCCGAGGCCATCTACCGGGCCTGGAGCCTGCTCAAGAACCATCCCTACCACCGGGAGTGAGATGAGCCACCCGCCGATCTACCTCGCCTCCAACAGCCCACGCCGGCGCGAGCTCCTCAAGCAGATCCACGTGGGTTTCGAGCCCCTGCTGTTCCGAGGCACCGGGCGCCACGACGACGACATCAACGAAGACAGCCGCCCCGGCGAGGACGCCGTGACCTACGTACAACGGGTGGCGCGGGCCAAGGCCGAGGGTGGTGTCAGCCGCATCCGCTGGCGCAACCTGCCGCCGCGCCTCGTCACGCACCTCGGCAACCTGATCATGCGGCCGCCGCCGGGCATCGCGAAGGACGTGCGCGCGCGCCTCCTGCCGCGCTTCGTCGACGACGTCCACCGGCTCGAGACGCTGCTCGATCGCGACCTTGCCGCATGGCGATCCATTTGAGCGCCACGCCGCCGTATGCTCCTGCTTCTTCGCGCGACGACGCAGGCGGCGGAGGGCTC
>JAFLDU010000358.1:1832-3643 GCA_017309145.1 Zoogloea sp.
CCGCGCCTGCTGCTGGCCGCCGACACCACCCTCGAACTGGACGGCGAGATCATCGGCAAGCCCGACGACGGCGAACACGCCATCGCCATCCTGCGTGGCCTGTCGGGGCGCACCCACCAGGTCCTCACTGCGGTGGTGGTCACCGACGGCGAGCGCTACGCCCACCGCCTGTCCACCAGCCAAGTCCGCTTCCGTCCGCTGCAGGACGCGGAGATCCGGCGTTACGTGGCCACCGGCGAAGCCGCCGACAAGGCCGGCGCCTATGGCATCCAGGGGCGTGCGGCGGTCTTCGTCGAGGAGATCCGCGGCAGCTACACCGGCATCATGGGCCTGCCCCTGTTCGAGACCGCCGCCCTGCTGCAGGAATTCGGCTATCCTCTCTGACCGGCAGCGGCGCATCGCAAGCCGCCGGGCCTGGAGGAGCAAGACACCAATCAGAGCGTGGCCGACACCACGCCACCGATGCCGGACGAGCGGCGATCGGCGATGGCTTCACGCGGGGCCATCGCCCATCTCCGTTTGTCACCCGCATCATGTCTGAAGAATACCTGATCAATTTCACTCCCCAGGAAACCCGCGTCGCGCTGATGCAGCAGGGCGTCGTCCAGGAAGTCCACGTCGAGCGCACCGCCAGCCGGGGCATCGTCGGCAACATCTACCTGGGCCGCGTCGTACGCGTGCTGCCGGGCATGCAGTCCGCCTTCATGGACGTGGGCCTGGAGCGGACCGCCTTCCTGCACGTGGCCGACATCTGGTCCGACCGCCACGCCGGCGAAGCCGTGCGGCCGATCGAGCGCATCCTGTCCGAGGGCCAGAACCTGATCGTCCAGGTGCTGAAGGACCCTCTGGGCACCAAGGGCGCCCGCCTGTCCACCCAGATCTCCATCGCCGGCCGCATGCTGGTGTACCTGCCCCAGGACAAGCACATCGGCATCTCCCAGCGGATCGGCGACGAAGCCGGCCGGGAAGCCCTGCGCGAACGGGTCAGCCGCCTGCTGCCGCCCAACGAGCCGGGCGGCTACATCGTGCGCACCATGGCCGAGAACGCCACCGACGAAGAACTGGCCGCCGACATCGCCTACCTCAAGAAACTGTGGGCCGAGATCCGCAACCGGGCCGTCGGTGCCCGCCCGCCCTTCGTGCTCTACCAGGACCTCAACCTGGCCCAGCGCGTCCTGCGCGACCTGGTCACCGATGCCACCACGCGCATCGTCGCCGACTCCCGGGAGAACTTCCAGAAGCTCAACAACTTCGCCAGCGAATACATGCCGCAGGTCCAGCCCCTGCTGGAGCACTACACGGGGGAACGCCCCCTGTTCGACCTGCATGGCGTGGAGGCGGAGATCGAGAAGGCCCTGGCCCGCCGGGTGGATCTCAAGTCCGGCGGCTACCTGATCATCGACCAGACCGAGGCGATGACCACCATCGACGTGAACACCGGCGGCTTCGTGGGTGCCCGCAACTTCGACGACACCATCTTCAAGACCAACCTCGAGGCCGCCCAGGCCATCGCCCGCCAACTGCGGGTACGCAACCTGGGGGGCATCATCATCGTGGACTTCATCGACATGGAGAGCGCCGAGCACCGCAACGCAGTGCTCGACGAATTCCGCAAGGCCCTGGCCCGCGACCACACCAAGATGACGGTCAACGGCTTCACCAGCCTCGGCCTGGTGGAAATGACCCGCAAGCGCACCCGGGAATCCCTCGCCCACCTGCTGTGCGAGCCCTGTCCCACCTGTGGCGGGCGCTCGGCTGTATCGGGCTCTTTGGCGTCGAATTGTTCGAGACTCAATCCGGCGAAATCTTGG
>JAFLDU010000359.1 GCA_017309145.1 Zoogloea sp.
CCAAACCCAGCAGAGCCACCCTGTCGGAAACCACGCTCGATCAGGCGACACTGGCCTGAGAAAACTTTGACCGACAGCTCCCGGCTGTACTCGTGGGCCATCATTCGCTTCACGTCTTTGACGATGTTCGCCACGGGGCTGCCATCGTTCTCGAACTGCTCGGCGCAGAATTGGATGGTAATGCCCGCTCGTTTGCAGAGATGCTCGTAGTGCGCTGCCTCGTCCGGGTCCTGGAAACGCCCCCAACGGCTCACGTCATAGACAAGGATGACAGTGAAATCGGCGCGGCCGGACTGAACGTCCCGTAGCAGCGCCTGCAGCCCTTCGCGACCGGCGATAGTCAGTCCACTTTTGCCGTGGTCGGCGTAGGTGCGGACGATCTGGATGTTCCGCGCCTCCGCATACCGGGTGATTGCGTCAGCCTGGTTCTCCGTCGAGTACTGCTGGTGTTCGGTTGACATGCGGAGGTATTGTGCGGCGCGGACTGTGGCGCCTGCGCCGTCTTCGCCCGATCTCCATCTGTCGCGCCGCCGTCCCATCCGCTCCATCCCTCAATAGTGGGAGGTAGCCCGCATCGCCTACCTTCGCGCAGGCATGCGCATCGGAGGCGTTGGAGCGTTTTGTGCCCTCGCGTCCTCGCCCTGAAACTAGCAGGGAGGGCATGGCAGGATGTTGCCAATAAACAGGGTCAACGGACCGAAAAGCGGCAAAAAGTTGCCAGAGGAGATGCTGGACGCTTGTCGCGTCCCGGACTACACGGCCACCATCGCGCGGGCGCTGCGTCAGGGCGTGGGAAGCGGGGGCGGCGCCGCGAAGCAACTCGAACGCTGGACCGGCGCCAGCAATCGGACCGTCCGCAGCTGGCTTTCGGGTGCCCGTGGACCCAGCGGCGAGCACCTTGTGCTTCTTGCGCGCCGATCTGACACGGTGCTCGAAGCCCTCTTCGCACTGGTGTTTCCGCCCGGCGAGACTGGAGAGGAAGTAGTCGATACCGCGCGCCGCTTGATCGCGGCCGCCTTGATGACGCTCGACGGCAGGGAGAAGCGGGATGGGGCAGGGCGAAGCCGCAAAGGATCCCGTTGACACGAAACTGGAGCTACCTAAGCGGCCTTCGATATCCGCTATAGCATCAGGTTCTGCGTGCGATGGGTGTTAGCTGCTGTCCAAACTGTGCTCTCAGCCACTTGACCGTGCCGGTCAGTTTGATGCACCCACGAGGTGCATCACCTTGACCTCCCCGAGTCGTGGACATACATTTCGCTTCGAAGAAGCTCGAGAAGCTGTGCTCTGACAGTCGGGAGGCCATAAAGGTCCTTGGGGCCGATGGTGCGCGAAAACTCCGTGCGCGGCTTGCCGATATTCAAGCTGCAGACACGGTGTCCGAGCTCGTAGTGGGTCGTCCGCATCCGCTGACCGGGAACCGCGCCGGGCAGTTCGCGCTCGACTTGGCTGGAGGTCAGAGGTTGGTCTTCCAGCCAAAGCAAA
The DNA here is from genome assembly GCA_017309145.1 of Zoogloea sp. GTDB lineage: Bacteria > Pseudomonadota > Gammaproteobacteria > Burkholderiales > Rhodocyclaceae > Zoogloea. Next base: position 1,486 of record JAFLDU010000359.1, read on the forward strand.
CCGGGGCTGGAAAAGCGCCCATTGCGCCGGACTGGAAGCGCGTTACAGCCGTCGAGATCGTATTCATCGGGGACTACCATGATTGAGTCGTCTTTTGCCCCGGACTGGGTCTCCTCACCCGGCGAGACTATCTCTGACGTGCTGGAGGAACGCGGCTGGACGCAGGCCGAGCTCGCCGAGCGACTCGGGTTCACGCGAAAGCACGTCAACGACCTCGTTCAGGGCCGGACGAGCCTGACGCCTGACGCTGCCGCCAGGCTCGCGACGGTCCTTGGCTCGACCACCGGGTTCTGGCTACGACGCGAGGCTCAGTTCCGTGCGGCACTGGAAGCGCAGCGGACCCGCCAGGAGCGATTGGACCAGACGGCGTGGCTCGATGAGCTGCCGCTCCGAGACATGATTGCCTTCGGCTGGCTGGAGAAGGTTAAGGACCGTGCCGAGCAGGTGAACCACTGCCTCCGGTTCTTCGGGGTCGCATCTGTGCAGGCGTGGAGGCAGCGATACGAGGTCCCCGTAGCTGCGTTCCGTGCGGCGAAAGGTCGGTCGATGGAGGTCGGTGCCGTCGCCGCGTGGCTTCGTCAAGGTGAGAGGACTGCCGAAGGACTGCCGTGCCAGCCGTTTGACGAGGCCGGCTTCCGCTCAGCCTTGCAAGACTTCCGTGCTCTCACGACTGATACGTCGCCGGCCCGCTTCACTGATGCGCTTGTCCGACGCTCAGCCCAACACGGAGTCGCTGTGGTCTTTGCGCCGGCTCCAAAGGGGTGCCCGGCTAGCGGGGCTACTCGGTGGCTCTCCCCTGACCGCGCGCTCCTGATGCTTAGTCTGCGCTACCGGACCAATGACCATCTGTGGTTCACGTTTTTCCACGAGGCAGGGCACATCCTCCTTCACAGCAAGAAGACACAGTTTGTTGAGGGAATCGATGCGCTGGACGAAGTCAGCGAGCGCCAGGCGGATGCTTTTGCGCGTGATCTCCTTATACCGGCAGCGTCCGCCCAGAAGCTGAAGGCGCTCGCGGACCGCGGCGCGGTCTCGGCAGCAGAAGTCCAGACCCTCGCCAAGCAGCTTGGGGTGGCTGCCGGCATCGTCGTGGGTCGTATGCAGAACGAGGGTTGGCTGCCTTGGACCCACCTCAATAAGCTGAAGGTGTCGTACACTTGGTCAAAATGCCTCAGGTGAGAAATAGGCCGAGCTACGGCACCCGTCACCGCCTTGCCGCATCGGCATCCAGGCCCACCCTCTCCAAGGCCGCAGGATGGCGACCGTTCGAAGCCTGACGCACTTCCTCCGGCGAGGTTTCGTCTAGATTGGCCCCTGTGGAGTCTTTTCCCTCTCACTACCGCCTGAAGGGAGAGTCCTACTGGGGCCGTCACGGCCGTCAGCGGCCGCTACAAAGGGATGAGTTTCAGTCACCCATCGTTGGCACAGGGCTCTCTGTCAGCCCCGAGCAGGGAGGTTTCACACCCAGTTCGCTATCCTACGCCAGGTCTGAACAAAACTGGGCACCAAGGCGGCAGGCGGCAGTTCCCCGGTGGCCGCGGCCTTCGCCAGTGGTTCAATCGGTCCCCTCAGCCGGATCTCGTCGTCGGCCACGACGACCTGGTCGATGAAGAGGCGCAGGTATGCCTTGCGGGCGGCCGTGTCATCCTGGGACAGGAGTTCCCGGAGCGAAGCCCCCAAGCGATCGATCTTGGCGGGGGTGATGACGGGCGTGCTTGCGTTGGCCGCCGCCTCGATGCGCTTCACCCGGTCTTCGGCTTCATGGCGCGCCAGACGCGCGGCCGCGAGTCGCTGTCGCATGGCGGGGTCGTCCGCCGCCATGTCGCCTTGCTCCACGAGGGTCAGCAGCCTTTCAATCCGCCCCTGAGCCTCCGTGACGGCCTTGCGGGCCTGGGCCACCTGGGTGGCGTGGGAGTTGGCCTGCTGCTTCGACTGCTCAGTGTAGGCCACAAGGAGTCGGGTCAGGCGCTCGGGGGTGAACATACGCTGCGCGAGATGGTCGATAACGAGCGAGTCGAGCCGGGGCATGCCGATGCTGCGGCCGGGACAGTGCGACTTGCCCTTCTGCGCGCAGCCCGCGCAGGTGTAGTAGCGGTAGCGGCCACTCTTGCCGGTGCGCAGGGTCATGCCGGCGCCGCAGGT
>JAFLDU010000360.1 GCA_017309145.1 Zoogloea sp.
AAGGCGATCATGCATTACACCCAGCAGAAGCACATCAAGGGTGTCACGCTGGAGGACATCTACGTCGGCAACGGTGTCTCCGAGCTGATCGTGATGGCCATGAATGCGCTGCTCAACACCGGTGACGAGGTGCTGGTGCCGGCCCCCGACTACCCCCTGTGGACCGCCGCGGTGAGCCTGTCCGGCGGCACGCCGCGCCATTACATCTGTGACGAGGCCAACGAGTGGCTGCCCGACCTGGACGACATCCGCGCCAAGATCACGCCGCGGACCCGGGCCATCGTCATCATCAACCCGAACAACCCCACCGGCGCGCTGTATCCGGACGAGACCCTCAAGGCCATCGTCCAGATCGCCCGCGAGCACGGCCTGATCATCTACGCCGATGAGGTCTACGACAAGGTGCTCTACGATGGTGTGACCCACACGTCCATCGGCGCCCTGTCCGAGGATGTGCTGACCATCACCTTCAACGGCCTCTCCAAGAACTACCGTTCCTGCGGCTACCGCGCGGGCTGGCTGGTGGTGTCCGGCGACAAGCGCCCGGCAGCCGACTACATCGAAGGCCTCAACATGCTGGCCTCGATGCGCCTGTGCGCCAACGTGCCCGGGCAGTACGCGATCCAGACCGCCCTCGGCGGTTACCAGAGCATCGACGACCTGGTGGCGCCGGGTGGCCGGATGCGCCGCCAGCGCGATCTGGCCCATGAGCTGATCACCGCCATTCCGGGGGTCACCTGTGTCAAGCCCAAGGCCACGCTGTACATGTTCCCGCGCCTCGACCCCAAGGTCTATCCGATCCAGGACGACCAGCAGTTCATCGCCGAACTGCTCGAAGAGGAGCGGGTGCTGCTGGTCCAGGGCACGGGCTTCAACTGGCCCAATCCCGATCACTTCCGGTTGGTCTTCCTGCCCCACGAAGACGACCTGCGGGTCGCCATCGGCCGCGTTGCCCGCTTCCTGGAAAACTACCGCAAGCGTCACGGCACCTGACATCATTCCAGAGGGGCGCGGCATCCGGCTGCGCCCTTCGTTCATTCAACACCCTGCTTTTTCACTCCCCAAAAGACCATGAAACCCATCAATGTTGGCCTCCTGGGCATCGGCACCGTCGGCGGTGGCACCTTTACCGTTCTCAAGCGTAACGAAGAAGAAATCACCCGCCGCGCCGGCCGGCCGATCCGCATTACCGCGGTGGCCGACAAGAACCTGGACCTGGCAAAGAGCGTGACGGGCGGTGATGTCCGCCTGACCGACGACGCCTTCTCCGTGGTCACCGACCCCGAGATCGACATCGTCGTCGAGCTGATCGGCGGCTACGGCATCGCCAAGGAACTGGTCCTGAAGGCCATCGAGAACGGCAAGCACGTGGTCACCGCCAACAAGGCGCTGCTGGCCGTGCATGGCAACGAGATCTTCGCCGCCGCCCAGAAGAAGGGCGTGATGGTGGCCTTCGAGGCCGCCGTTGCCGGGGGCATCCCCATCATCAAGGCGCTGCGTGAGGGCCTTTCCGCCAACCGCATCCAGTGGATCGCCGGCATCATCAACGGCACCACCAACTTCATCCTGTCCGAGATGCGCGACAAGGGCCTGCCCTTCGCCGATGTGCTCAAGGAAGCCCAGCGCCTGGGTTACGCCGAGGCCGACCCGACCTTCGACATCGAAGGCGTGGACGCCGCCCACAAGGCCACGCTGATGGCGTCCATCGCCTTCGGCGTGCCGGTGCAGTTCGACAAGGCCTACGTGGAAGGCATCACCAAGCTCGAAGCCGCCGACATCAAGTACGCCGAGCAACTCGGCTACCGCATCAAGCTGCTGGGTATCGCCCGCCGCCGTCCGCAGGGCATCGAGCTGCGCGTGCACCCCACCCTGATCCCCGAGAAGCGCCTGATCGCCAACGTGGAAGGCGCCATGAACGCCGTGCTGGTGCAGGGTGACGCCGTGGGCGCCACCCTCTACTACGGCAAGGGCGCCGGCGCCGAGCCCACCGCCTCGGCGGTGATCGCCGACCTGGTGGATGTGACCCGCCTGCACACCGCCGATCCGGAACACCGGGTGCCCCACCTGGCCTTCCAGCCCGACCAGATCGCCGAAGTGCGGGTGCTGCCCATCGACGAGGTGGAGACCAGCTACTACCTGCGCCTGCGCGTGCTCGACAAGCCGGGCGTGCTGGCCGACATCACCCGCATCCTGGCCGACCAGTCCATCTCCATCGACGCCATGCTGCAGCGCGAGCCGGAAGAGGGCGAGTCCCAGACCGATATCATCATCCTCACCCACCTCACCATCGAGGGGAACGTGGACACCGCCATCGCCAAGATCGAGAGCCTCGACTCGGTGACCGGCCAGGTGACCCGCCTGCGTCTGGAAAACCTGTGATCCTGGGTTTCTCCATCGCCAGCCAGCGGCCGCCTCCGGGCGGCCGCTTTGCTTCTGGGCGGGAACCCGATCCAGATCAAGGAAAACGGGCCCAGCGGACGGCACACTGCGGATACCCGACTAATCCAGTCGGATTTGATCGACCCCAGGAGCCGTCATGCAAACCATCCACGTCTGCAATCACACCACCCCCGAAGCCCTGTATCCCTTTGACGCCCGCGGCATTGCCAAGCGTTTCCGCCATGCGGCGATCTTCGGCGCCCTCGATGCCCTGGTTCCCGGCGAGGTGATGCGCTTCTGCAACGACCACGATCCGCTGCCGCTGCTCGGCCAGTTGCAGCAGCGCTATGGCGATACGGTGAGCATCACCTACCGCCAGCGCGAGCCGGGCGCCATCGTGATCGACTTTGCGCGGGTCGGCTGAGCCGCTTCAGAGCCGGTCGTTGCGCACGTAGTCCAGGGCCTCGTGCTGGAATAGCACCGAGGCCAGTCGCGCTGCGCTGATCAGCCCGGCCAGGCGCCCCTCTCCGTCGAGCACCGGAAGCACTGCCTGGGCGGAGTCCGACAGGGCATCGGCCGCCGCGGCGATGCCGTCGGTGGCCTGCACCGTGCGAAGCCCGTGGGCGCGGGTCAGCATGAGCTGGCCGGCCACCTCGGGCTTGTCCGCGTGGGGGCCGGGGGTCGGCCGCAGCAGGCGGCGGACGTTGTCACCGACACGGCGCCCGTCCTCGGGCTCCACGTGGCGCAGGAAGTCCCCGAGGCTGAGCAGGCCCTCCAGCCGGCCCGACCGGTCCACCACCGGCAGGGTGTCGGCCGCATGATGGCGCAGGGTGCGCCAGGCTTCGTTCAGCTCGGTGGCAAAGTCGAGGCGGGCCGCCGCCGGGCTCATGATGTCGCCGCAGGTCAGTAGCACGTGGCGATGGAAGGCATGGCGGGCGGCGCGCCGGAAGACCTGCTCCAGGTGCTCGGGGTCGATCTGGAAACCTATGATAAAATTAAAAGCTTGATCACCGTCGATGGTGGTTCGGCGCGCATCAACCCGCTTGCAGCGCCGCCCGAGGTTCTGCTGGTGCTGGCCCAGGGGAACGCCGCCGTCGCCGGCCGGATCGCCGCAGCGCGAGACGCAGGGCAAGTCCAGGTTGACACCACCAGTCTGATGCAGGAATTCATCGATCAATCCGCCTCTCCCCGCTTTCGCCTGAAGGCTCTCGTCCCTATGGGCGGC
>JAFLDU010000361.1 GCA_017309145.1 Zoogloea sp.
TCCTGGGCGTCATGGTTCTGGGCGGGCTGACCGAGCAACTGGTGCACGGCCATGCCCTGGAGCTTGCCTTCGACAGCACCCTGCTCTGGCTTGGGGTCGTGTTCGTCGTGTCGAGCCACAGCGGGCAGCTGAAGCGTCGGCTCGTGGCCGCGCTGGCCTTGCTGTCGATCGGGATCGAGGTGTTGCTGGTCCTTGCCACCTGGCTCCCCGCAGCCGAATGGCCGGTGGCGATCTGGTCCGGCCTGGCCGTCGTGCGCCTGCTCCTGCAAGCCCACGGGACGGGTGCCGAGGCGAGTCGCTGACGCGGCGCATCGAGGACAGGTCCGATGGCCACCGCTTCCCCCTACGATTTCGAAGTGCCCTGGCGCCCCAACTTCGAAGCGAAGATGGCACTGGTCTGGGCCAGCGGATCGGCGCTGATCATCGTCTTCTCCCTGGCGGTTCCCCTCTTCTCCCGTTTCGCGGCGATGCTTGCCGTCGGCTGCGCCCTGGCGGCGGCTTGCCGGGGATACCAGGCCTACCGGCGGCTGGTCGATGCCTCGCGGCTGAAGCTGTTCGGGAAGGCGTTCATCGATCTCGCCGAACTGCAGAAGAAGGCCCGCCAGTCGGCCGAGCAGCAGACCCTCTGGCTCGGGAAAGGCTTCCCCTGGACCGACATCGAGGCCAACAAGCTGCATACCCTGATGACGCTAGGGGTCGTCCGAACCCTCGGCAAAGCCGCGCAACAGACCGAGGGCGCCTACTGGGTTCACGGCCTCGCTCCCGAAGCCGACCTCCATACCGGACTCGCCCAACTCGTCGGACACACCCTGATCGTCGGCACGACCCGGGTCGGCAAGACGCGGCTCTTCGACCTGCTGATCGCCCAGGCGATCTTCCGCGGCGAGACGGTGATCATCATCGATCCGAAGGGTGACCACGCGCTGGCGAGAAATGCGCGTGCCGCGTGCGAAGCCAGCGGGGCAGGGGAGCGCTTCGTCTACTTCCATCCGGCGCATCCCGACCGCTCGGCCTGCATCGATCCTTTGCGCAACTGGAACCGCAAGACCGAACTGGCCAGTCGCGTCGCGGCGCTGATTCCCTCGGAAACCGGTGCCGATCCCTTCACCGCCTTCGGCTGGAAAGTGCTCAACGACATCACCAACGGCATGATCGCTACCGGCCATCGCCCGAATCTCGTGCAGCTTCGACGCTACGTCGAAGGTGGCCCCGACGGACTGCTGCAGCGGGCCTTGAAGGTGCACTTCGCCGGTCACGTGAAGGACTGGGAGAGCCGGGTCGCGTCCTGCCTCAAGCGCCACAAGGACCGGGTGCTGGAAGCCTACCTCGGCTTCTACCGCGAGATCGCTGTCCACGAAGCCCGGTCGGTCGAACTTGACGGCCTGATCTCGACCTACGAGCACAACCGCGAGCATTTCCAGAAGATGGTCGCATCCTTGATCCCGATTCTCTCGATGCTGACCAGTGACCCGCTGCAGGACCTCCTGTCGCCGGATTTCGAGCCTGGCCATGAGCGCTTGGTGACCGACATGTCGAAGATCATCCACGGCAACAAGGTGGTCTACATCGGCCTCGATTCGCTGGCCGACGCGACCGTCGGCAGTGCCATCGGGTCGATCCTGCTCGCCGATCTCGCCGCCGTGGCAGGCGACCGGTATAACTATGGCATCGACGCGCTGGCGCCGGTCAATCTGTTCATCGACGAAGCCGCCGAGGTCCTCAACCAGCCGGCCATCCAGCTCATGAACAAGGGCGGCGGGGCGGATTTCCGGGTGACCATCGCGACGCAGACCTTTGCCGATTTCGCGAGCCGCCTCGGCGACGAGAACAAGGCCCGCCAGGTGCTCGCCAACACCAACCACAAGATCGCCCTGCGCGTGCTGGACTCCGAGACCCAGAAGTATCTGGCAGAAGGGATGCCCAAGATCAAGGTACGTTCAATGGCGCTGCGCTACGGACACAACGCCGACAGCCACGTTCAGGACGAATACACGGCTTCCTACCAGGAGCAGATCCTGGAGGAAGCCGCGGAACTCTTCCCGGCGGCAATGCTCGGTGAACTGCCACCGCTGCACTTCCTGGCGCGTCTGTCGGGCGGCCGGACGCTCAAGGGACGGATTCCGATCCTGGTGGGGGAGCCATGAAGGCGGCGCGCAGGGAGACCCGCGGGAGCACCCTTGTCGTCGTCACGCTGGTTCTGGGGATCGCGGCCGTCTGGGCATTGATTCCGCCGGCGGCGATTCGCAGTGCCTGGGTCACCGAGCGGGCCGGGGTGTACGCGGTGGCCGGTGCGGGTGAGGGTGTCCTCTTCGGGCGGGCCCTGGACGATCTGCAGTTCTCTCTGGCCGGGGACTTTCGGGGATGGCTCGGCGACGTTCGATCGATCGGCGAGGGGCCCTGGGATCCCGCCGGATTCGCCGACTGGATGCAGGGGCGGGTCGTCGTCACCTGGCTGTGGGTCGGGCTCATCGCGTATCGGCTGCAGGTGCTGATGGGATGGCTGTTGCCGGGGATTCCGCTGGTGATGGCGGCGTACACGGATGGTCAGCTCGTGCGGGAAATCCGCAAGTATGCCTTCGTGGCCCAGAGTCCGATCCGGCACAGTCTCGGGGTGCGCGTGCTATGGACCGTCCTGGTGGGGCTTGCGGTCTGGATGATCGTGCCGGTGCCGATGCCGGCCATGCTGCCGCCCCTGCTGATCGTGGCGATTGCGTATGCCCTGTGGCTATGGGTGAGCAACTTGCAGAAGCGGCTGTGACGGAATGAAACTGGCGGACCAGGAGCGCGACAGATGCGGTGAGCGCGCCGAGAACGCCCCGATGCGTGTGTCCGCCTGGCGCGCTCGGGGTTTGCGCTTTCCCGGAAGGGCAATCGTTCCAGACGCGAAGGCCGCCGCTCGAAACCCGTGGTCCGGGTCGTGTACGTGGGCGATGGACTCGCTATGGGCCTGGAGCACCTGGTTTGCGGGCAATCGCCGTGTGCCCTCCGCCATCCCTCAGGCCACTTTCCCCTGGCCGATGCCCAACCTCCGAAAAACGTTTGTACTCGCCCTGGCCGGATGGATCGTCGGTACGGTTCGGGCAGAACCCTTTCCCACCGAATGGTGGTGGTACTGGGATCGCCCCGCGCACCAGCTGCCCGTGCCCCGGCCCGGCATTGGCGCCGCCGTGGTGACGACGCACGTCTATTTCTCCGGTAGTCGCGTGATCCGTGTGCCACGGCGGAGTGCGCTGACCCTTCCGCCGGGCACGGTGTCGATTCCGGTCATTCATGTGGAGGTTGATCCAGCGCATCCATTTGCCGCCACGGACGAGCAACGCGACGAGCTTCGCGACCTCGTCTTGGCCGAAGCGTTGGCGCGCCGACCGCCGCTGATCCAGCTCGACTTCGAGGCCAGGCCATCGCAGCGGCCTTTCTGGAAGGCTGCGGTCCACGCCATCCGCGAGCGATTGCCGGCGGAGGTACGGCTCTCGGTCACCGCGCTGGCGAGTTGGTGTTTTGGTGACCGCTGGCTCGCCGAGGTGCCCGCCGACGAGATCGTCCCGATGTACTTCCGCCTCGGCCAGGCGAGAGCGGCCTTTGTCGCACGCAGTGCGGC
>JAFLDU010000362.1 GCA_017309145.1 Zoogloea sp.
CATCTGCACATCCACTGCTCCGGGTGTCGGTTGAATCACCTTTTCCGCGGCCTCGGCAAAACGCTCCAAGGTGTCGGTATCGTCACCCAGAATCTGAAGTGCGATCAGGCTGCGGATGCCGGTGGATAGCATCACCACCCGCGTCTCGATGGGCTGGAGCCAACTCGGTGCTACGCCAGGGATGTCCGTCACGGCGGCCAAGGTAGCTCGAACTTCGGCCAGAGTGCGGGGGCGATGTTCCACGGTGCCGTCAGGTCGCGTGATTTCATGGGTCGGCCACTCGGCGTAGGGCTTCAGCAAGACAACGGTTTCGATCATGCCAATCGGTGCCGGATCCAGGGCGGTCTCCGCGCGGCCCATTTTCCCCATGACCCGGTCCACTTCGGGAACCGACTCGATGAGGCGATTCTGGGTCAGCATGATTCTCTGGGTCTCCCCAACGCCGCCGGTGGCTGGAATCGAGGGCATGAAGAGCAGGCTGCCTTCGTCCAAGGGAGGCAGGAAACTGGAACCCACCCCGGGGAAGGCCCGGGTCAATGCCTGGTCTAAGGTCGTCTGGGAGAAATCGCCTCCGGCAACGGTGAAGGCCTTTCGCAGGGGCCAGCTCAGCGTCTGCCAGCCCGCGCCCAGAAGGTAGCCTCCGAGCGCCATGCACGCGATGGTGACCGTGAACAGGACCTTGTGACGCTGAATGCGCGCATAGGCCCACTCGTAGGCCACGTGAATCGCGTGGCTCATCGGATTCTCCTCGTAGTTGACGAGCTGCTCTTTGCCGATTCGCCAGATCGCGGACGCGACCAGCGCGGCAAACAAGGGCGCGAACAGCCACCCGGGCACGCTGAGCGTCCAACGGCCGTATTCCATGGGCATCGACCACCCGTCCCGGACGAACCAGCCAAAACCCAGCCCCGCGCCAATGCCGGCCAGGATTATCAACAGCGGCTTGCGAATGTGCCAGGGGGGCAACAGCAACCGGCACAAGACGGGCACGAGCAAGGTGCCGAAGATCACGGCGCCGCTGATGGCCAGCGACTTTGTAAGAGCGAGAGGCGCGAACAGCCGACCGGCTTGATCCGAAAGCGCAAAGATGGGCAGAAACCCGATCACAGTCGTGGCGGCCGACGTTAGCAGCGGCCGAGCCACCTCTTGGGCGGCCTTGACCACCGTGTCCGTAATTTCTGGATCAAACGGCGAGGTGGGCATCGGCCGGCCTTCACTTTTGCACTTGGTCTGTAGGTCCACCAGGTGCTGCGTGATGTTTTCGGTCATGATGATTCCGAAATCCACCATGACGCCGATGGCGATGGCGATGCCGGCCAGGCTCATGATGTTGGCGCTGACACCCACCAGGTGCATCACGAGGAAAGTGAAGAGCATGCCGAGCGGCAGGCTGACCGCGACCGCCAAACTTGCCCGCACGTGCAGCAGAAAAGCCACCACCACGATGATGGTCGTGATCACGGCCTCTTGCAGGGTTGAGGTGACCGTTGCCGTTGTCTCCCGGATCAATTGGGAGCGGTCATAGAAGGAAACCACGCTGAGTTCCTCACGCGCTAGGGTCGGGCCTAGGTCCTGCAAACGTTGCTTCACGCCCTTGATCACGGTCTCCGGATCCTCCTGCACCCGCATCCCGATGATGGCACCGACATGTTCCTGGTAGCCATCCGCCAGCAAACCTTGCCGGAACTGGCCACCCAGACGCACCGTGGCGATGTCCCCCAGCCGCAGGCCGGCTCCCCGCATGCGGTCACCCCGGATGATGACATTCTCTACATCCTCGACCGAGCGAATGAAGCCGACGCCGCGGATCATGGTCTCGACGCCGGACTGCTCCACGCTCATTGCGCCCACGTCACGGCCCGCCTGCTGGATGGCCATCATGAGCGTATCGAGCGTCAGGCCTTGTTCCTGAATCCGAACCGGATCGACATCGATCTGGTATTCACGAACCACGCCGCCGGCGGGGGCCACCTCGGCAACGCCCGGCACGGCTCGCAGTGCCGGAACCACTATTTGATCGAGGATGAACCGCTTTTTCTCGATGTCCCGCGGACCCTGGAGGGTAAAGGCATAGACTTGCCCCATGGCGGTCGCATCAGGGCCAAGCCGAGGGGTGACGCCGGCGGGGAGAATGCCCTGCAATTGGGAAAGCCTCTCCAGAACCCGGGTGCGGCATTCGTATAGATCCCGCCTCTCTTCAAAGATCACATAGATGTAGCTCGCGCCATAGAGCGACATGCCGCGCACCGTCTGAACGCCCGGCAGTCCTTGCAGCTCCCGCGCCAGACGCGAGGTGACCTGCTGGTCCATATCGTGCGGACTCTTGCCCGGCCATTCGGCCCAGACGATGACCTGGTTGTCACTCAGGTCGGGAATTGCGTCCACGGGAACGTGGCGCCAGGCCCAGAAGCCAGCGAGTGCCAGCACGAGCGAAGCCGCAATGGTCAGCAGCGAGTTGCGAATAACAAACGAGAGCATCGGACGGATGAGGATTTAGGCGCGATGCGAACTGCGGCTTCGCGAAATTTGGACAGAAATCAATGTTGGTGCGCGGCGGCCGGGGCGACGGCTCCATTGGGGAAGAGCAGGCTGGGTGTGCCTGCCAGTTGGGCCTGGCTGTCGATCAGGAACACGCCCTGGGTTGCGACTTCGTCACCCGGCTTCAATCCTGCGCGAACGACGTAGAGATCGTTGCCGTTCTCATCTTCCAGCCGGGGACCGAGGGCCAGGGGAGCGAGTTCAAATTTCATCCGGCCGTCGCGGTGTCTTTCCGCCACCCGCCAGGCCACATGTCGCACCCCGGTTGAAATCACCGCAGTCTTCGGAATCAGGACGAACTTGCCCCACGTATCCGGCTGGTTGGCGGCCGCAACGCTGAGGGTGGGGTCCAGCACGCTCTCGAACCGGGCATTGACGAGACTGCCAGGCATGAGGAGCCCTTTGGGGTCCCGCAGATGGACATGCACCTCGCGGGAACGAATTTCCAGGTTCAGCTCCGGAGCGATCCAGGTTACAGAAGCCTCGATCTCGGGCAGCTCACCCCGGTCGTCAGTGGCAAGCCTGACCGGTTGATTGAGGAAAACCCAATGCGCCCGTGACTCTGGGACTTGCACTGCAATCATGTAAGCCGCGGGGTCCACGAGCAGCAGCAGTGGAGTCTCTGCCATCACTTCTTGGCCGATTTGCGGCAACTGATTGCCCATGGCCCCCGCGGCGACTTCAGGCCCCAACACCACCCGGCCGGCGAATGGACTTGCGATGGTCACTGTATCGGTGGGCGTGCCGCCATCGACGATCCGCTTGGCGATTGCGCCTAGATTTAGCCTCTCAAACCGGGCCACCAGTGCCTTGACGGTTGCACGGTCGCCAAGGTTGATGGCAGCGGCCAGCTCTCCTTGGGCGGCAAACAGCTCCGGACTGTATAGGTCAATGACCGGATCACCCACGCCGACCAAGGTGCCGACATGCCGAGCCGCGGCGTGCCGCTTCACAATGCGGCCGCCAACCCGCGGGATGACGACCTGCAAGGTGCGATCATCATAACGCACGACCCCGTAGGCCCGGACCATGACCCG
>JAFLDU010000363.1 GCA_017309145.1 Zoogloea sp.
GTGCCGGGGCGCTGCGGGCTGGCGTGGCGGCGGCCGGTGTGGCTGCAACCGGTGTGGCCGGTTTGGCGGCCGGGGTCTGGGCAAGGGCGGGCAGCGCGGCCAGGGCCAGCAGGGTGGCGAAGGCCGCGGGGCGCAGGGCAAGGGTGGATGGCATGTCGGGACTCCCCAAAATGGTGGGGCCAGCCCACCGGCAGGCGGACGGCGAACCCGCCGAGCATAGCATTCCCGCAGCGCAGCGCCCGTGACGGGCTTGGGGGCCGGGGCCGTGGGGACGTGTCGGGGCGTTGTAGGGGCGGCTTCAGCCGCCCGCAGGTGCTTGATCGGAGTCCGTGGGCGGCTGAAGCCGCCCCTACACGCTACCGTCCCTACAGGCCCCGTGCCCAGGCCGGGCGCAGCGGCGCTCCGCCCGGATCGGCGATGGCTTGCCGGACCTGGGCCAGCAGCCTGTCCTTGTCGGCCCCCAGGGTGCCCTTGAGGACCAGCCAGTTGCTGGCGTGATCCGAGCGGAACACCGTGCGGCGCAGGTCCAGCTGTGACAGGAAGCGCTCCATCTCTTGGAACAGGCCGGGCTGGTCGAGGGGTTCCCATTCCGGAAAGTCCGCGCGGAATCGCGCCTCGCCACCGGGAAAGCTCACCACCAGGGTGGACAGGTATTCCGGCTGGGTGAGGTTGGCGAGGCGGGCCGAGTTGTCGGCGTGCCGATCGCTGTACACCTTGCCGCCCAGGCCGTTGAGGATCATCACCGAGCGGGTGATGCCGGCCTCGCCGAGCTTGTCGAGGGCGCTGCGGGTGGAGTCGTGGCTCTCGCCCTTGTGCACCTTGGCCAGCACCGTGTCGTCGCCGGATTCGGCGCCCAGGTACACCAGGCTCAGGCCGGCCTCGCGCAGGGCGGCGAGTTCGGCCACGCTCTTCTTCTTGAGGTTGCGGGCCAGGCAGTAGCTCGACACCCTATGCACCGCGGGCAGATGCGTGCGGATCGCTTCCAGGATGTTGAGCAGGCGGCGCGTCGGCAGGACCAGGGCATCTCCATCGGCCAGGAAGAGCCGGCGGATCTGGCTGCCGTAGGTCGCACCGACGCGCCGGATGCTCTCCAGCACCTCGTCCTCGCCGCGGGCACGGAAGGCTTTCTGGGGGGCGGTGTACATCTCGCAGAAGGTGCATTGATTCCACGAGCAGCCATCGGTGACCGGCAGGATCAGGGATTGCGCTTCGGAAGGGGGGCGGAACACAGGTTCCACGTAGCGGATCAGCGGGGCGTTCATGCGAAGGAGGCTGCGAAAGACAGGGATGAAAGGCTACCATCCGCAGCACTGCGCCAGCGTGTGGCCGGCTGTGCGGATCTATGGGGATTGAAGCATGAGCGAATCGACGACTGGGGCGTGCCGCGGCGCCTGTGCCTGTGGCACGACCGGCACAGCGGAGGGCTCTGCGCAACGGGCTGGAAGCATGCCGGGCGCGGCGCTCTGCCGGTCCACCTTCCGGGTGGGGGACATGGACTGCCCGGCGGAGGAGTCCCTGGTGCGCATGGCCCTGGACGGACACGCCGCCGCGCTGGAGTTCGATCTGGTGGCGCGCACCGTCAGCGTCTGGCACAGCCTGCCGGTGGACGACATCGAGGCTCGCATCGCCCGTCTGGGCATGGGCGCGGAGCGTCTGCACAGCGGGTCGGTGGACACATTGCCGGCTGCCAACACGACCGATCCGGCCGCCGAGCGCAGGGCCCTGCGCTGGCTGCTGGCCATCAACGCCGCCATGTTCGTGATCGAAGGGCTGGCCGGCTGGTGGGCCGAGTCCTCCGGCCTGCTGGCGGACGGCCTCGACATGTTTGCCGATGCCGCCGTCTATGGCGTGGCCCTATATGCGGTGGGGCGCAGCACCGCCCTGCAGTTGCGTGCTGCCCATTTCGCCGGATGGCTCCAGTTGCTGTTGGGCATCGGGCTGTTCGGTCAGGTGATCGACCATGTCATCCATGGCTCCGCCACCGTGGCCTCGGCGATGATGGGCGTCTCCGTGCTGGCCCTGGCCGCCAACCTGACCTGCATGTTCCTCATCGTCGGACACCGCCATGGCGGTGCCCACATGAAAGCCAGCTACATCTTCACCGCCAACGATGCCCTCGCCAACGTCGGCGTCATCATTGCCGGCCTGCTCGTCGCCTGGCTGGGCCAGCCCTGGCCGGACTGGCTCATTGGCAGCCTGATCGGTGCCGTGGTGGTGGGGGGCGCGGTGAGAATCCTGCGCCTGGGGCGGACGTGAGGTCTGCCCCGCCGGCCGGGATCGGGGAGAAGGGGGGGTACCACGTCATGCTGTTGCGTCATCTGCTTGTCGGCCTGTTTCTTGTCATGCCAGGTCTGCTCCATGCCGAGATGGGGGGAGAAGCCTGGCGGTTCTTGATGCCGGGTACCTATCATGCGGACGAGGCACCCGGGGATCCGGGCACGGGCTGGTTCGCGCTGGCGGTCATGGACGGACACTGGCAGCTTGCGCCGGTCGATGTGCGGGCCGTGCGCGTGCGTGACCCGATGCTCGACGCGGAGGGCGTGAGGACGGGCATCCGCATCGAAGCGCCCGAGCCCGGTGCCCTGGCATTGCTGCGTGGGCTCGGCCTGCGCGGCGGAAAGGTGGACACACCGGACATGCGCTTTGCAGGCAGTCCGCGGAGCCTGTCCCCGCGGCAGGCGCTGGAGATCCCATTCCGGGGGCAGCACTACCGGATCATGGTCAGCGGCGGCACGCTGCATCTCACGCTCGGCGCGCAGCGCGCCCGCTTGCCCGGCCTGCGGGTCGGCGACGGCGAGGATGCCGAGGCGCCGGATTCAGCATCCTTGCTGTGGGCGGGGGATCTCGACCGGGATGGGGGGCTGGATCTGCTGATCGGCTACCGCGGCTACACCCGCAGCGGGGCCTGTCTCTTCCTGTCTTCCCAGCGGGGCTCGGGGAGGCTGCTGGGCCATGTGGCCTGCCACGGGGGCATCGGGCGCTGACCCCTACGCCGGCCGGGCTGCGCCCTCAGCGCACGGGGGGTGGAGTGCGCAGCAGCGGGGCCAGGGCCAGCAGCCCGAGCAGCGGCCCCGGCAGCAGCAACCAGGCCACCTGCTCGTGGGCTTGCGCCCACAGGCGGGTGGTGAGGGAGATCGACACCATGGTGATGGCGAAGCCGATAGCGTTCTGGAAGGCCAGTGCGCTGCCGACGATCTCCGGCGGGCAGGCCCGCGCCGACAGGGCCGAGAAATGGGGGGAGTCCGCCACCACACTGGCTCCCCACAGCAGCATCACCGCCGCCAGCAGCCACTGGGGCGCGCCGTTCAGCAGGGGATAGACGGCGCAGCAGGCGGCCGACACGGCCAGGGCGATCGCGGCGACCCGGGCGCTGCCGATGCGCCGGCTGGCAAAGCCGCCGAGCACGCAGCCGGCCGCGCCGATGCCGATCACCGCAAAGGCCGGCCCTGCCGGCTTGCCGCCGCCGACCGCGCCTACCAGCCCGGGCACCAGGGTCCAGAAGGCGTAGAGCTCCCACATGTGGCCGAAGTAGCCCAGGGCGGAAGCCCGGAAGCGGGGT
>JAFLDU010000038.1 GCA_017309145.1 Zoogloea sp.
CCCGCTCCAGGCCGAGGGCTTCGCGGGCGGTCTCGGCCAGGCGCAAATGACCATAGTGGATCGGGTCGAAGGTGCCGCCGAACAGGCCCAGGGGGCCATCGCCTGCCTCAGGCTGCGTCATCGGGCCCGATGCGCTCGAAGACGTCGAGGGCGTTGGCGTAGAAGCTGGCGAAGATCGCCGGGATGAAGATGACCGGGAAGGCCAGGGCCGGCAGCAGGGCGAGCAGCGGGGAGATCAGCTCGAGCACCCCGATCAGGATGGCGGCGGCCAGCGCCACCAGCATCAGGCCGACGCCGTAGGCCAGGAAAGCGCGCCAGTTGCGCATGCAGGCCACGAAGCTGAAGAACAGGGCCTTGCCTGCCGGAATGCGGCCCCAGCCGGCCAGCAGCGGCGCGAACCAGTAGGCCATCATGACCGGGGTAGAGCCGATGACGGCGACCAGCAGGGCAAGGCTGAAGGCCGGATCTTCGAGGGCTTCGCCCCATTCGGTCTTGCCCATCAGGGCCTTGGAAAGCTTGGTGTTCATCTCGCCGTCGATGAGCAGGCTGATGCCCATCACGGCCAGGGTGCCGGCCAGGTACAGGCCACCGATCTTCACCAGTTCGGGGAAGTTCTGGCGAAAGCCGGAGATGAGGATGTCTGGCCCGGCCTTGCGGCGTTCGGCGGCCGCCTTGCAGCCGTTGAAGATGCCCAGCGACAGGGCCGGCATGACCAGCGACATCAGGACCTGGCCGATGAAGGGCACTGCGGCGATGACGAGCAGCGCCAGTGACGAGCCAAACACCAGGAAGGTGATCAGGGCCGGGTTGCGCCGCCACAGGGCGAAGCCGTCGAGGATCCAGGCCCAGCCGCGGTGGGCGGGTAGTATGCGTGCCTGCATGGCCTACTCCGTGGCAGGCGGCGCGCCGGCCGGCGCCGGCAGGGCAGGGGGGGCGCCGAAAATGTCCAGGTAGGACGCGTAGAGGGTGCCGGCGAGCACCGGCACCAGCACCAGCACACCCAGCCCGGCGGGGATCATGGCGACCCAGATCAGCACGTAGATCAGCACCCCGAGCAGCACGAAGGCGCCGAAGTTGCCGAAGCAGGCCGACAGGGAGAGCTTCATGGCGTCGAGGGGCGGCGTGTCGCGCAGCACCACCAGAGGGGCGGCGAACCACAGCGCGGTGATCAGCAGCACCCACAGGATGGAGAACACCATGCTGCCCAGCACCACTCCACTGATCAGGCCCAGGCCGAGTCCGGCCAGGGCACCGACCACGTAGCCGGTGAGGGCGGCGCCACCACCGATGATGGCCGACACGAAGCCGGCGATCAGTCCGCCGAGCAGGTAGAACACGCCCACCAGGGCCAGGTTGCCGGAGTGCACGCGCAGGCCGGCGAACAGGTGTTCGATGCGCAGGGGGCGCCCGGCGGCCTGGTCGTGGCAGCCCAGCACCATGCCCGCCACCATGACGGGAAAGCCGATCAGCACCACCGCCCAGCCCAGCAGGGGGACCAGCCCGAGCACGAACAGCATGATGATGAAGATCACGCTGATGGCCACCCACACCCCCGGATTGCCGGTGAAGGTGCGCCAGCCTGCCTTGAGCCAGACCAGGGCCTCGGTGGGCGGCACGTGGCGTGACGCCGGGTGGCGGGCGTCGCTGTGGGGATGGGGTGCCGGATGGGCCGGTTCGTTCATGGTGGGGCGATGGAAAACGGGATGAAAAATCAGGATGTTGCAGCGCACCGAGATGCTAGCCCAAATCGGCGGCCCAGTTCAAACCGGCGGTCAGCGACGGAAGGAAATTCACAGGGGGAGGGCGGGGGCCGAACCGGCCTCCGCGCGCAGGCGCAGAATGCGCCGGTACTCGCCCGGATCCTTGACCAGCACCATCTCGCCGGCCCTCGGCTGGTGGTAATCCTCCAGCCGCGATAGCCAGAAACGCAGGGCCGCAGCCCGCAGCATCGCCGGCCAGGCATCCTGCTCGGCGGCGGTGAAGGGGCGTGACTCGGCGTAGCCCGCCAGCAGCGCGCCCACCCGGGCGGGGTCGAGCTGGCCGTCGGTGCCGGCGCACCAGTCATTGACGGTGACCGCCACGTCGAACAGCAGGGCGTCGACGCCGGCGAAGTAGAAGTCGATCACCCCGCCGATGAAATCGCCGTCCCACAGCACGTTGTCGCGGAACAGGTCGGCGTGCACCACGCCCTGGGGCAGGCGGCGCAGGTCGAAGCCGGCCTGGAAGGCGATCTCCGCGTCGAGCTCGGCGCGCTCGTCGGCGGGCAGGTGACCACGTACCCGGGCGGCGCAGTCCTGGCGCCACTCGGCGCCCCGCGGATTGCCCTGCTTGCGGCCGAAGGACATGCCGGCCAGGTGCAGGCCGGCCAGCATGGCGCCGATGCGCGTGCAGTGGGCGATGCCCGGCTCCATCACCGACCGGCCGGCCAGACGGGTGACCAGCACGGCCGGCTTGCCCGACAGGGTGCCGAGGTATTCGTTGTCGCGGTTGGCGATGGGCGCCGGCACCGGCAGGCCGTGGCGGGCCAGGTGGGCCATCAGGTGCAGGAAGAAGGGCAGCTCGGCCCGCGGCATGGTCTCGAACAGCGTCAGCACGTAGCGCCCGAGGCTGGTGGTGACGAAGAAATTGCTGTTCTGCACGCCGGCGGAGATGCCCTGCAGCGTATCGAGGCGGCCGATGGCGTAGTTCTTCAGCCAGGCGGCGAGGTCGGCGTCGGTGACGGGGGTGAAGACTGACATGATCGGGCGAGCTTACAACAATCCGGGGGGGCCTGCAGGGCGGGGTAGAATGCCAGCCCAGCTTCAGACCGACCTTCGCAGCACACCATGTCGCTCCTCCTCAACGCCCCTCAACGTGAAGCCATCCACTACCTGGACGGCCCGTGCCTGGTGCTGGCCGGTGCCGGCAGCGGCAAGACCCGCGTGATCACCCAGAAGATCGCCTACCTGATCACCGAATGCGGCTTCAATCCCCACAACATCGCGGCCATCACCTTCACCAACAAGGCGGCCAAGGAGATGCTCGAGCGCATCACCAAGCTGATGGGCGGGCGCGGCTGCAAGGGGCTGACGGTGTGCACCTTCCATGCCATGGGAGTGCGCATCGTGCGCCAGGAGGCCGCGCTGCTGGGGCTCAAGCCCCAGTTCTCGATCCTCGATTCGACCGACACCACCCAGATCATCGCGGAGATGACGGGCAACACCGACAAGAACCGGGCCAAGGCCCTGCAGTGGCAGATCTCCAGCTGGAAGAACGCGCTCATCGAGCCCAACGAGGCCGCCCACCTCGCCAACGACGAGATCTCGTCCGCAGCGGCCCTGCTCTACATGGAGTACGACAAGACCCTGCGGGCCTATCAGGGGGTCGATTTCGACGACCTGATCCGCCTGCCGGTGAAGCTCTTCGACGAACACCCCGAGGTACGCGAACGCTGGCAGAACAAGCTGCGCTACCTGCTGGTGGATGAATACCAGGACACCAACCGGGCCCAGTACCTGCTGCTCAAGCAGCTGGCCGGCGTGCGTGCGGCCTTTACCGCGGTGGGCGACGACGACCAGGCCATCTATGCCTGGCGCGGCGCCGACATCGAGAACCTGCGTCAGTTGCCGGTGGATTACCCGAGCCTGAAGGTCATCAAGCTGGAGCAGAACTACCGCTCCACCTCCCGCATCCTGCACGCCGCCAACACGGTGATCGCCAACAACGAGAAGCTCTTCGAAAAGAAGCTGTGGTCGGAGCACGGGGCCGGCGACCCGGTCACGGTGGTGGCCTTCCAGACCCCCGAGCACGAGGCCGAGTCGGTGGTGATGAAGCTGTCCGCCCACAAGTTCGAGCACCGCACCCACTTCAAGGATTACGCCATCCTCTACCGGGGCAACCACCAGGCCCGCCTGTTCGAGCAGCAGCTGCGCAACCACAAGATCCCCTACGCCATCTCGGGCGGGCGCAGCTTCTTCGAGAACGCCGAGATCAAGGACCTGTGCGCCTACCTGCGCCTGATCGCCAACGAGGATGACGACCTCTCCTTCATCCGCTCGATCACCGTGCCGCGGCGGGGCATCGGTCCGGCCACCATCGAAGCCCTGGGCCGCTATGCCAGCAACCGCAAGATCAGCCTGTTCACCGCGGTCTTCGAGGAGGGCGTGGCCGAGCATGTGGCGGCGCGCCAGCTGGAGGGGCTGCGCGAGTTCTGCCACTTCATGAACCGCATGTCCCACCGCGCCCCGCGGGAGCCCGCCGGGCAGGTCATCAACGACCTGGTCAAGGCCATCAACTACGAGGCCTGGCTGTACGAAAGCTGCGAGCCCCGCGAAGCAGAGACCAAGTGGAGCAACGTGGGCGACTTCACCGGTTGGCTCGGCCGCAAGGGCGAGGAGGATGGCAAGACCCTGATGGACATGATCCAGACCATCAGCCTGATCACCATGCTCGACAAGGACGACGAGGAGCTGGACCAGGTCCAGCTGGCCACCCTGCATGCCTCCAAGGGCCTGGAGTTCAAGCACGTCTTCCTGGTGGGCGTTGAAGAGGGCCTGCTGCCCCACCAGTCCTCCATCGACGAGGACAAGATCGAGGAAGAGCGCCGCCTGATGTACGTGGGCATCACCCGCGCCCAGCGCAGCCTCACCATCAGCTACTGCGAACGCCGCAAGGCCGGCCGCGACGTGCGCACCTGCGACCCGTCGCGCTTCATCGACGAAATGGGGGTCGAAGGCATCCGGCGCAGCGACCGCAAATCGGCCGAGCCGGTGACCAAGGAAGACGCCAAGGCCCGCATCGCCAACCTGCGGGCCATGCTGGGCAAGCCGGGGGGGGCGGGGTAGGGCACCGGGCTGTGCATCCAGGTGCCGTCCTGCCGCCGGCATTGACTCATGCGGCCAGGCGGCATATCTTTTTGGTACATATTATTTGGTGAGGGCCGGCTGCCATGGATACCGCCAAACTCTTCTGGTCGGGCCGCTCCCAGGCTGTCAGGTTGCCCAAGGAGTTCCGCATCGACGCTGACGAGGTCCGGATCCGCCGCCACGGTACGGCGTTGATCCTGGAGCCCATCGCCACCGACTGGGCCTGGCTGGATGCCCTCGCCGCGCCGCTGGATGAGGATTTCCAGCACGCGGCTGAGGCGCAGCCCACTGCCGAAGCCCGCCCCGGGCTGGATCAGTTGTTCGAGTGATGTCCGCGGTGCGCTACCTCCTGGATACCAACGCGGTCATCGCCGTACTCAAGGACGCTGCCGGCCCCGTGTCTCGCCACCTGCATGCCCGGGCACCGGCAGAAGTGGGCGTCAGCGCCATCGTGATGCATGAACTGTTTTTCGGTGCATTCAAGAGCCAGCGCCTTGAGCAGAACCTTGCATTGGTGGATGCGCTGCGCTTTGAAGTTGTGCCACTCGACCGGGAAGATGCCCGTCACGCCGGAGAAGTGCGCGCCCTGCTTGCCTCCCGGGGCACCCCCATCGGTGCCTACGACATCCTGATTGCCGGCCAGGCCCGGGCCCGGGGCTTGGTGCTGGTCACGCGCAATCTCCGTGAATTCGAGCGTGTGCCGGGCCTGGAGGTGCAGAACTGGCAGGATGGCACGCCGCTCTAAGCGTCCGCAGCGCAGCCGGGCTCGCCTCTTTCAACGCCGTGCCGGTTGCGCCCAATCAGTCAAATCGATGTGTGAGGCTCCCTCGCCATGAAGATCCTGGCATGCACGTAACAAGAAAAACGGATGTTTGACAGGATCTCGATTCGCTACAAGCTGATAGTCCTGCTTGGCTTGAGCGCCGCGCTGGCCTTGCTGATCTCCTCGGTGATCACGATCTACTCGACCTACCTGAGCGAGTCGAGGTCGTCCCTGCGCGTGCTTCACCAGTTGACCGACGTGATCAGCGAGAACATGCGCGCGGCGCTGGCCTTCCACGACGGGGAGAGCGCGCGGACCCTGCTGGCCGCGCTGCGGGCCGATCCGCACATCCAGTTTGCCGTGGTCAATGATGAGACAGGGCAGCCGCTGGCGGAGTATCGGGCGGTGACGGGGCAGGCGGCCGTGGCGCTGCTCCTGGAGGGGATTCAGGCCAGGATCCGCGAGAATGCCGACCTGCTGCGCCGGGAAGAGGGCTTTGTCGAGCACATCGAGGGTGGCTCGATGACCGTCCTGCGCCCGGTCTTCTTCGAAGGCAAGCCCATCGGCCTGCTGGCGGTGGTGTCCGACACCCGCCTGATGTGGTCCAAGATCCGCGAACTGGTGCTGCTGCAGGCGGCCACCTCGGTGGTCACCTTGCTGTTGCTGCTGTTCCTGTCGGTGAAGCTCCAGTCGGTGTTCACCCATCCCATCATGAGCCTCATCCGTGCCATGCGGGAGGTGGCCCGTACCAAGAACTACCGGGTGGCGCTGGAATCCGACCGCCGGGATGAGTTCCGCGATCTGCATGAGGGCTTCAACGCCATGCTGGCGGATATCCGTGAGCGGGATGAGCAGCTCAGCCGGCTGGCCACCACGGATGCCCTGACCGGCCTGGCCAATCGCCGCCACGCCATGGACGTACTGCAGACCATGGCCGTGCGGGCCCGGCGCAAGGCCGAGCCGGTGGGGGTCATCATGCTGGACATCGACGCCTTCAAGAAGGTGAATGACCTCCATGGTCACCCGGCGGGAGACCTGGTGCTGCAGGCGGTGGCGCAGGTCCTGCAGGCCAGCGCCCGTGAGTACGACCTGGTGGCGCGCCTCGGCGGTGAGGAGTTCCTTGTGGTCTGCGACAGCGGCACGCTGGAGGTGACCACCGCCGTGGCCGAGCGGATCCGTGCGGGGGTCGAGGCGTGCCCGATCGAGTACGACCTCGGAGCCGTGCTCCATGTCACGGTGAGCCTGGGGGTCTGTGCAGCGGTGCCGCCACCTGCCGCCGGAGGGGTCGAGAAAATGATCCGGGCTGCCGATAAGGCCCTGTACCGCGCCAAGGAGGCCGGTCGCAACCGCTATGTCGTGGCGCAGGAGGAGATGGGGTGAGGATAGGCTGGTGGGGTCTGGGGCTGTTGTTGTGTCTGCAGTTTCCGTCGGCGCAGGCCGGCGATGAGGAGCGCAAGCTCGAGGCCGTGTTCATCGGCCGCTTCGCCAGCTACATCGAGTGGCCGGCCAAGCCGCGGGACCGCTTCGTGATCACCCTGCTCGACGACAATCCCTTCGGTAGCCTGCTCGACGATCTCTACCGCGACAAGCGCATCCACAACAAGCCCATTGAACTGCGCTACGCCACCCGGCTGGATCAGGTGGGGGAAACGGATGCCCTGTTCATCACCCTGAGCAGCTCGGCCGCCCGCGCCGCTGCCATCGATCACGCCCAGCGCAACGGCATCCTCACCATCAGTGAGGCCAAGGGCTTTGCCGAGAGTGGCGGCATCATCCAGCTCGACTTTGTCGAGCAGAAGGCGCGCATCAAGATCAACCATGCCGCGGCCCTCAAGTCGGGCCTGCGCATCGGCGCGCCTCTGCTGTCGATCGCAAGCGTGTTGCGGGGGGACAAGTTATGAAGCCCCTGCAGGGTACCCTGCTGGCCTTTGCCGTGGCGGGCCACGCAGCAGCGGCCGACAAGGCGGTCCAGGAGACCAATGACTATTACCAGCGGCCGCTGGAGCAGCTGCTGCGGGTCGAAACCCAGGCCAAGGCCGCGGTCGGCTCCCGCGGCGGCGCTCGCGATGCGCTGGATGCCGAGGTGCCCATCGACATCATCACCGCGGCGCAGCTCCAGTCCACCGGCCAGACCGAACTGCTCAGGGCCCTGGCGGTGCTGGTGCCCGGTTTCAACGCGCCGCGCCCCAGCATCACCGACGGCACCGATCACGCGCCCCCTTTCACCCTGCGCGGCCTCAGCCCCGACCAGGTGCTGGTGCTGGTGAACGGCAAGCGCCTGCACCAGAGTTCGCTGCTGCATAACAACGGTACGGTGGGGCGGGGCAGTTCGGGGGTCGATCTCAACACCATCCCGCTGCGTGCCATCGAGCGGGTCGAGGTGCTGCGCGACGGTGCGGCGGCGCAGTATGGGTCCGATGCTATCGCCGGCATCATCAACATCATCCTCAAGGGCTACGGGCAGCACAGCCAGGCCACCGTCACCTATGGGCGTACCGGCGAAGGTGACGGCATCACCCGCCAGGCGACCCTGTTCCATTCGCTGCCCCTGGCCGGCGACGGCTTCGTCAATCTCAGCGCCGAGTGGCGCGACCGTGGCGCCACCAATCGGGCCGGCCCCGATGCCGCCGACGGCGGCCGCATCAACACGCACTTTGGTGACGCGGATACGCAGGACGGCCTGTTCGCCGTCAACGCCGAGTTGCCTCGGGGCGATGCCACCCTCTATCTGCACGGCCTGTACGATCAGCGGCGGAGCAGCGCCGGGGCCTTCTACCGCAGCGCTGGTGATGCCCGCAACATCGCGGCGATCTACCCGGACGGCTTCCTGCCGCGCATCGAGCCGAAGATCCTCGACTTCTCGGCCACCGCCGGCGTGCGAGGTGTGCTGGATGATGGTGCCCGTTGGGACCTGAGCTACACCCACGGGCACAACGACTACCATTTCTACGTCAACAACTCCCTCAATACCTCCCTGGGCCTGGCCACGCCGACCTCCTTCGACAGCGGTGCCACGCGCTACACCCAGCAGATCCTCAACGCCGATGTCAGCAAGAAGATCGGGCCCCACACCGTGGCCGGCGGCTATGAGTTCCGTCAGGAGCGCTACCGCATCGTCAAGGGTGACCCGGCCTCCTACATGCTGGGGGCGGCCGACAATTCTGCCTACGGCGCTCAGGGCTTCCCGGGCTTCAGCCCCGACAATGCGGTGTCGGCCGGGCGTCAGGCCCATTCCCTGTATGGCGACCTGAAGTACGCCGTCTCCGACAGGTTGATGCTCGACGCCGCTGCTCGGGGCGAGCACTACAGCGATTTCGGTTCAGCCCTCAACGGCAAGCTGGCCCTGCGTTATCGCGCCACCGACGACCTGCTGTTCCGTTCCAGCGTGAGCACGGGCTTCCGCGCGCCATCCCTGTCGCAGAGTCATTTCTCCTACACCGGCACCTACCGCAACAGCAACGATGCGGCGGCCCAGTTCTGGGGCAACTTCGCCGTGGACCACCCGGTGGCACGGGCCCTCGGGGCCACCGATCTCAAGCCGGAGAAGTCGCGCCACTTCACGCTGGGCATGGTTTTCCAGCCATCGTCGCAGCTCACTGCCAGTGCCGATGTGTTCATCACCGAGATCCGCGACCGCATCCTGCCCACCGGCTACATCTCGGCCTACAGCCTGTCTTCCCTGAGCCCCCAGGCGGCGGCCGTCCTGGCCCAGAACAACATCGATGGCGCGGTGTACTTCACCAATGCCATCGCCACCCGCACCCGCGGCCTAGACCTGCGGCTGGACTACTGCCAGGAACTCGACAACGGGGCCCGGCTCAAGCTGGTCGGCGCCTACCAGCGCAGCCGCACGCGCATCACCGACGTCAATCAGGCCCCCGATGTGTTGGGCGTCAATATGACCGACCTGATCCTCGACCCCTTCACCCGGGTGCTGATCGAGGGCAGCCAGCCGGCCGACGCCATCAAGCTCTGGTCAAAGTACAGCCAGGACATCTATGACGTGGTGCTCAACCTCAACCGTTTCGGCAAGTTCTACAGCGTCAGCGCCTACGACCGGGTGTCCTTTGCCGCCAAATGGACCGTGGATGGGGAGATTTCCGTGCGTCTGAAGAAGGACCTCACCCTGGCCCTGGGCGGCGTCAATCTCCTCGACGTGAAACCTGACAAGTGGGGCCGGACCGACGACAGCCTGGTGGGCACCGGCAAGGTGATCCAGTACTCCCAGTACGCGCCCTTCGGCTACAACGGCGCCTACTACTATGTGCGGGTGGGGGTGGACTTCTGAGCCGGTGAAGGGCGAGGTTTCATGGATCAGTCGGGAAACTGAATGCCCAGCGTTCCCATCAGTTCGGTCAGGCGCTTGTCTCCCGCGATGCTGTCTTTCAGCAGCAAGCGGATCCGGTCACTGTTGTCCTTGTCGACGACGAGCGCCTGGTGGTACTGGGGAAGCGTCTCGATGCCTTCCTTCTGCAGCAAGGCTTGCAGGTGTGTATCAAGAAGCGCCGAGTATTCGGCGACCTCGGAGGGGTGCGTTCCAAGCAGGTTGCCACCCTTGACGTAAAGTTCGTCGGCCCTGGCCCCCAGCTTCCCTGACAGTTCGACGGGCATGAGGTCGGCCTGCCAGTCCGGTATTGCGTAGTACTCGACCGGGTACGCCTCGTCGGTGGTGGGGAGGCGCTGGGAAGACTGGGCCGCGCGTGCAGCTGTTGAAATGCTGACCGTCTCGGCAATTGTTGCCGTGTTGCCGGAAGCGGCTTGCCGCACGGGTTGAAGCGCAGCCGCAGATGAGTGTGCGGCCTGGACGGAATATGCGCTGCTGAGCTGGACCATCACGATACATACCTCACTCGCCATGAATATGGACGAGGTAAGCATTTGGCATGCCATGTGCTCCTGCCGTGGAGATGGACGGCCCCTCCTTTGCCCCTGTCCGTGACAAAGAGGGGCGTGAATCACTGTGCCGGCTTCATCTCGACCATGGCTGCCGCCACGGCGGCCTGCACTTTCGGAATGGCAGCGGCCATGCGGTTCTGGGTGATCTCGATGCAGCGTGCCTGGAGCAAGGGCATCTTGGCGATCATGGAAGCCCCGATCGGGCTCGAATAGAACTGGCTGATGCCGTCGATCTCTTCCTGGGTGAAGGTCTCGGTGTACAAGCGCACGAATTCCGGCTTCAGGGTGGCCCAGTTGAACTCGGGCTCGATGGCTGCGACCAGCGCCTTGGAGAGCACCTCCATCTTCCGGCTCTGCTCGGCCGTCGGCTGGACGTTGCCAAGCGCCGCTGTCATGCCCTGACGGATGGAGCTCTCCATGCCGGCGTGGGCGCCATCGACCAGTTGCTTTGCATTGATGAGTTCGAGAAGGGTCTCGACCGATTCGGGAGAGGCCGGCGCGGCGCTGGCGGATGCGCAGAGGAGCACCAGGGCACAGCTGAGGAGGGTTTTTTTCATGGGCATGAGGAAGGCAAAAGGACAAGGAGGGCGGGCCGGTGATCAGTCATCGGGTGAAGCGGCTGAGCGCCTTGCGCTGCAAACCGAGGGGGGCGCTGCGGCGCGGATCGCGCCGAGGGCTGCGACACGGGCACCGGCCCGGACCGGCGCGACCGTGCAGTCGCGCCACAGCTCGGGGATGGTGCTGGATCTGGCGGCCTTGAGGGCTGCGCTCCAGTAGCCGGGCAGTTCGAGTGCGCCGCCTCCAAGGCTCAGCCGCGACGGGTTGAGCAGGTTGATGACGGCCGCCAGGCCGATGCCCAGCGCATGGCCGCCCTCCCGGATGGCCGCCAGTGAGGCGGCGTCGCCCTCACCGGCCAGCCTGGCGAGGGTCATGGGGGAGACGCCGCGCTGGGCGGCCATGGCGGCACCACCCGCCACCTCGTCGAGGCGTCGGATCCGGCCGCTGCCGGGGCAAGGCAGGTAGGGCAGATAGCCGAGTTCTCCAGCCCATCCACTGGCGCCCTGCAAGGCCCTGCCGTCCGCGATGAAGGCCGCGCCAATTGCAGTGCCGGCCATCACGACGCCTCCGGTGAAGCCCTCGGGGGCGTCATGCATCTCTTCCAGCAGGGCCGCTTTCACGTCGTTGATCACGGTGATCTGGCAGCCCAGGGCTTCAAGCGATTCGGCGGGCCGCCAGCCGGTCAGGGCCGGCAATACATCGCATGCCACCACCTGCCCGTCGGGGCCGACCAGTCCGGGGATTGCAATGCCGATGCGGCGGGGGCGTAGCGCTCTGGCCGAAACGAACGCGCTCAGCCGGGTGGCGAAGTCCTCCGGCGAGAAGTCCGGGCCGGTATCGATGCGGAGGGTCTCCGGGCCGCAGACGAACAGCAGCTTCGTGCCACCGAGATCGGCCCCAATGATTGAATCATCCATGACCGCGGGATTAGACGTCAGCTTCCGTGCAATGACAAGCAGTTTTCTTGCGGAGAGTGCGCTCAGAGTCCTTGCAGTCCGTCGATCACCCGCCGCAATTGCGCCAGGGTCTCGTCCAGGCATTGCCTGCAGGTGTCGCGGTCGTGGCGGGTGGCGGCGGCTTCCAGGTGGGCAGCGGCTTCGCCCAGGTCGAAGGCGCCCAGGGTGCGCGCGGTACCTTTCAGAGTATGGGCCAGCCGTACCTGGGTGCCCCAGTCGTCGATGGCCCGGGCCTGCTGAAAGTCAGGTTCGAAGACCCGGCCGTGGGTGTCGCGGAACTTGGCGAGCAGGCGCAGATAGAGCGGCAGCCGGCGTACGTGGGTGAGACCGACCGCGACGTCGATGCCCGGGAACTCCGGGTTGGGAAGGGCGTCCGCCGGGGTGTTGCCACCGGTCTGGACCCGGCGGTCCCCGGAGGTGGGCGGTGCCTGCCAGCCGGGCAGGCAGGTCAGCAGCTGGGCGTAGAGCTGATCCATGCGGACGGGCTTGGCGACGTGTCCGTTCATGCCCGCCTGCAGGCAATGCTCACGCTCTTCCTGCAAGGCATTGGCGGTCAGGGCGATGATGGGGAGGTCTGCGTGCTTGCCGGTCTCGCGCAGGCGCCGTGTGGCGGTGTAGCCGTCCATGACGGGCATCTGCACGTCCATCAGGACGACGTCCGGGCGCTTGGCCAGCACCGCCGAGATGCAGTCTTGCCCGTTGATGGCGAAGCGCGCAGTCAGCCCCGCATTGGCGAGCAGTTCGCCGATGACCTCCCGGTTGATCTCGACGTCTTCGGCGACCAGGATGTCGATGCCGTGGAAGCGCGCCCAGTCTTGGGCGGAGGTCTTGCGGCGTTCCAGTAACGGGGCCTCGTCGTTGAGCATCCCCAGGCTGTTTGCCAATTCCACGTACAGGTGACGGGCGCAGATGGGCTTGGCGAGTACGCCATCGACCTCGTGGGCCACGCTGTCCAGTTCACTGTGGTGGCTGAAGGCACTGACCAGGATCATCTTGGGCGCGCTCAAGCCCTGGTCGGCATGGTGGGCACGGATCTGCCGGATGGTCTCGATGCCGTCCATGCCGGCCATGCGCCAGTCGATCAGGCAGGCCAGGTAGTCGGGCGGCGGGGTGGTGTTCATCTTGCGGACGGCCTCGTAACCGCTGGCGGCCACCTCGGTCTTGAGCCCCAGCTGGCCGGTCAGGCGGCACAGGATGTTGAGCGATACTGGGTTGTCATCGACGATCAGGATCGGGCGCTGGGCTTGCTCGGCCAGCCGCGCGCCGAATTCGCCGATGCCCAGGCGGCGGTCGATGCTGAGGGATCGGAGGCGGGCCGTGAAATGGAAGGTGCTGCCCTGGCCCAGTACGCTCTCCGCCCAGATACGGCCGCCCATCAGCTCGACCAGCTGCCGGCTGATCGACAGGCCGAGGCCGGTGCCGCCGAAGCGGCGTGTGGTCGAGGAGTCTGCCTGGATGAAGGGCTGGAACAGCCGGCCGAGCTGTTCCTCGCTCATGCCGATGCCTTCGTCGCTCACCGAGCAATGCAGCTCGACGTCCTGGTCTGCGAGCCAGGCGGTCCGAACCTTCACGATGACATTGCCGCCGGTCGAGAACTTCAGGGCGTTGCTGACCAGGTTGGTGAGGATCTGGCCCAGCCGGAGCGGGTCACCTTCGAGCACGTGGGTGTCTTCGTCGATGTCGTAATACAGCTCGATCCCCTGGCTCTCGGCGCGCAGGGCGACCACGCTGGAGAGCCGGTCGAAGACGCTCTCCAGCACGAAGCAGGTGGTCTCCATCTCCAGCTTGCCGGCCTCGATCTTGGAGAAGTCCAGGATGTCGTTGATGATGGTCAGCAGGCTTTCCGAGGCCGACTTGATCTTGGACACGTAATTGAGCTGCTTGGGGTTCAGTTCGGTGGCCAGGGCCAGCTCGGCCATGCCGATGATGGCGTTCATCGGTGTCCGGATCTCGTGGCTCATGTTGGCCAGGAATGCGCTCTTGGCCCGGGTGGCGGCCTCCGCCTCCGATTTGGCCTCCTGCAGCCGGGTAATGTCGAAGAACCAGGCCAGCACCGCCGGGCTGCCCCCGTAGTCGATGTTCATGTAGGAGCCCAAGGCCCACACATGCGCTTCGTCCGGGTCGTCCGGAAAGTAGATCTCGACCAGGCGGTTGAGCACCATCTCACCACGGGCCAGCGCGGCATGAATCTCTTCAAAGACCTGCGGGTCCGCGTAGTAGTGGCTGACGTCCTCGTGATTGGCTTCGTCCGGGGTGCGGCGGACCAGGTTGCAGAAGGCCTGATTCACGAACAGGATCTGGTGGTCGTCCGCGCGGGCGATGCGCACGGCCATGGGCGAGGCCAGCAGCACCTGCTCCAGCATCTCCTGTTGGCGGCGCAGCTGTGAGTAGTCGAGCAGGGCCGAGCGGGTACCCAGGAAGCGTCCGGCCGCGTCGAGGACGGCGGAGGCGGACAGCAGCACCGGCAGCGTGTCGCCGTTGCGGCGCACCAGTTCGAGGGGGAGCTCGTGGAGCGTTCCGCCGGCAAGGACCTTGGCGAAGTTGTCCCGGAATGTCTGGATGGCCGACGGGGTCAGGAACTCGACCATGTGGCGCTTGCCGACGATCTCGTCACGGGCGTAGCCCAGCCATTCGAGTTCGGTGTCGTTGATCTTCTGGATCACGCCCTGCTCGTCCAGGGAGTGATAGCCGCAAGGGGCGTGGTTGTACAAGTCGTCCAGTTCGTCGGCCTGCTTCTGGATCTCCTGCTCGGCGGCCTTGCGTTCGGTGATGTCGTAGAGCAGCACGAAGACACCCTGCACCGCGCCCGCCTGGCCATCGGGGATGTAATGGGTCAGGAAATGCCGGCAGTCCGCGCCTGGCTTGGACAGGATGCGCTCGAAGGACTGTCGCTCGCCCTGCAGGGCGGCCTGGATGTAGCCCTCGCTGAACCGATAGGCGTCCTCCCCGAGAAGCTCGCGCATTCCGATGCCGTCCATCTGCCCGGGTGTCTTGTCGAACCAGTCCAGGAAGGCGCGGTTGGCGAAGCGGTTGTGCAGGTGTGTATCCCAATAGGCAATCATGCCGGGCAGGGCATCGGCGATGGCCCGGGAAAAGCGCTCGCTGCTGGCCAGTGCGGCGGTGCGCTTGCCGACCATGGCCTCCAGGCTGTCCCGTTCCTGCTGCAGGGTCAGGAACTGGGCCTGGATGACCTGGTAGAGCTGGTTGAAGTGGTGCAGGAAGACCCGGATCTCGCGGCGTCCGGTTTCCGGCAGCTGCGTCGGAGCCCGGCTGGGCAGGGCGGTGCTGATGCGGGCGGCCCCGCTTTCGAGCGGCCGCAGCTGCTTGCCCATGAAGCGCCAGACCACCAGCCCGGTGATCAGCATGGCCAACAGGGCGCCGATCCAGAGGGTCTGTGTCAGGTCTGCCAGCGGCGCGAGGGCCAGTTCCGCTGGCACATAGGCGATGACCAGCCAGTCGACCGCCGGGAGGCGCATGGCGTGGGAGATGATCTCGCGCCCTGTTGGATCGGTGGAGCGGCTGCTCCCCTCGAAGCCGTCCCGGATCCGGCGCGCCAGCAGCGGGTCGGTGGCGTCCGCCGGCACATCCTTCAGGACCTTGGAGGCCTCGGTGTGGGCCACGTAGGTCCGCTCGGGCAGCGCGATGACCTGGAAGCCGCCTTGCTTGCCGCCAGTGGGAAAGGCCGAGATGTCGAAATGGCTGTCCGGCCCCAGGCGGTCGGAGCCGCAGATCACCGCGACCACCTTGCCGGCCTTGTCCAGCACCGGGACTGCGAAGATCAGGTTGGGGGCGCCTGAAAAACGGCCGATCACCGGCATCACCACCGGCCGCTTGGTGCGCAGGGCGTGGTCGAGGTAGGGCGTGTGGCGGTAGTCAGCGCCGACCTGCTGGCGTGAGGGGCTTTCGGCAATGCGGACCCCGGTTGCGGAAAGCACATAGACGTCCCGCCCGAAGAAGCGGGAGAGGCTGGCCTGGTTGTCGAGGTGATGCTGGATGGCCGCAGCGTTCGACCAATCGGTGGAGGGCAGGCGACCGGCGATGGCCTGCAGGGCGTCGATGCGCTCGCCGATTTCGCCTTCGATCCATCGGGTGACAAAGCCCAGGTCGCTCTTCTGCTGGGCCTCCAGTTGTGCCAGGAAACTGCTCTTCAGCCGGTCCTGCGCCATCATGGCGATGGCGAGGATGCCGATCGCCTGCAGGACCAGGACGCCCACGGTCAGCTGGAAGCGCAGTGAGTCCCAGAGGAAAGACACGCCTCTTGGTTGTCTTGGTTCCTGCATGTGGTCCCCGGGTCTTGTTGTGATCAGCCTGGCCTGGGGAACAGTATACCCAGGCCTGTCACGGGGGCTGAGACATGTTCCCGCAAGATCGGCAGACAGCGTCGCCGGACTCCGTCGGGAGTCAGTGGCCCAGCACCCTCAAGGCCAGCAGCGTGGCCGTGCTGAGGCCGAGCAGGGCTGTGGTGGTCTGCCAGAACATCACCGGATTGCGCTCGATCAGGGGCGTGGGGCGAGCGCTGCGGAACTCGCTCCCCGGCGCGCTCAGGTCGTGGATGAACTCAGAGATGACCTCCTGGCGTTTGGCCGGGTCGGGATGCAGGGCCTTGGCGAGCACGGCGTCCACCCAGGCCGGCAGGTCGGGGCGGTGATGGCGCAGGGGGATGTAGCGCAGGCGGCGCCGGTCGGCGGCGCTGCGGACCCGGGCGGCGTCGAGGCCGTAGGGGAGCTGGCTACTGAGCATCTCGTAGGTGAGGGCGGCCAGCGCGAAGAGTTCGCTGCGCGGGCTGCCCCCTTCGCCGAGCAGGTACTCCGGGGCGGTGTACTGGAGGCTGCCGGGCACCGCCAGGGTGTGGGCGTCCGGCTGATATTCGGCCAGGCCGGCGACGTGGGCGCTGGCCAGGTCGATGAGTTTGACCGTGCCCTGCCGGTCGATCATCACGTTCTCGGGGCGCAGGTCCTGGTGCAGCATCTCGCGCCGGTGCAGGGCCTGCAGGCCCTGGGCAAGCTGGGTGACGATGCTGCGCACGCTGTCCAGCGAGGGCTGCGGATGGTCCGCCCGCCATTGGGCCAGGGTCTGCCCGTCGATGTACTCCATGGCCACGAAGAGGTGGCTGCGCGGCCGTCCGCCGGCCCAGGCCTTGATCACATGGGGGCTGTCCACGCGGCGGGCGACCCACTCTTCGAGCACGAAGCGGTCCAGGTAGTCCGGGTCCTGGGCCAGGTCCACCGACGGGGTCTTGAGGACCACCTGCTGGCCGCTGGTCTCGTCCACGGCCAGATGCAAGTGGCTGCGGGCGCTGACCTGCAGTTCGCGCAGGAGGGTGAAGCCCTCGAAGGCCATCCGCGGCGCCAGGGGCGGCGGCAGGGCCAGGCCTTCGCGGCGCAGCTGGGGGTGGAGAGCATCGGCGCCCGGCAGGGCCTCGATGCGCAGCAGCTGCAGGGTCGCGTCGTCGGTGCTGCCGCGGCGGCGGGCGAGGCTCACCAACTGGTGGGCGGCGGCGTCCAGGTCTGCCGGATGGGCCTGCAGGGCCTGGTGCACATCCTGGGCGCCCAGCCCGGCGCAGGCGCCGTCGGTGGCCAGCAGGTAGATCTCGCCGACCTCGGCCTCCCAGCTGCGGTAGTCGATCTCCACATGAGGGCCGGTGCCCAGGGCGCGGTTCAGGCAGGATTCGGTGGAGGACAGGCGCAGCCGGTGGTCCTCGGTGAGTTGCTCCAGGGCCTGGGCGTGCAGGCGGTAGATGCGTGAATCGCCCACGTGCAGCAGGTGCAGGTCGCGCCCCTTGAGGATCAGCGCGCTGAAGGTGCATACATGGCCCCGGTCCTTCTCGAAGCGTGCGTCGCTGCCCATGGTCTGGGCGTGCAGCCAGGCGTTGGTGGCGCTGAGTACCCGTTCGGCGGCCCGTCGCACCGACCAGGCCTCGGAGGTGGCGTAGTAGTCCTCGAGAAAGCTGCGCACGGCGGTCTGGCTGGCCACCTGGCTGACGGCGCTGGAGCTGATGCCGTCGGCCAGGGCCAGGACGATGCCCTTGCTGGCCAGCTGGTGGCCGCGGGGCAGGCAGGCACCGTGGAAGTCCTGGTTGGTGGGGTGCGCCCCGGCCAGGGAGGCCTGGCCGAGGGCGATACGCAGCGTGGCCGCCGACATGCCGGGCAATCAGGCGGCGCGGCGCTTGGGGGCCGTCTTGTAGTGGGTCGAGTAGAGGGTGGCGCCGACGAAGGTCAGGCCGCCGACCAGGTTGCCCAGCACGGTGGGGATCTCGTTCCAGATCATGTAGTCCATGAAGGTGAAGTTGCCACCCAGCATCAGCCCCGACGGGAACAGGTACATGTTGACGATGCTGTGCTCGAAGCCCATGTAGAAGAACACCAGGATGGGCATCCACATGGCGATGACCTTGCCCGACACGGAGGTGGACATCATCGCCGCCACCACCCCGGTGGACACCATCCAGTTGCACATCACGGCGCGCACGAAGAGGGTCAGCATGCCGGCCGCGCCATGGGCCGCGTAGCCGACCGTGCGGCCTTCGCCGATGTGGCCGATCTTCTGGCCGATGGCATTGGGCGCCTCGGTGAAGCCGTTGGTGAAGATGATGGCCATGAACACCGCCACGGTCAGCGCGCCGGCGAAGTTGCCGGTGAATACCAGGCCCCAGTTGCGCATCACGCCGTTCCAGGTGGCGCCGGGACGTTTGTCGAGTACGGCCAGCGGGGCCAGCGTGAACACGCCGGTCAGCAGGTCGAAGCCGAGTAGGTAGAGCATGCAGAAGCCCACCGGGAAGAGCAGGGCGCCGACCAGCGGGTTGCCGGTGTTGACCGACACGGACACCGCGAAGGCGGCGGCCAGGGCCAGGATGGCGCCGGCCATGTAGGCGCGGATCAGGGTGTCGCGGGTGGACATCAGGAGCTTGGATTCGCCGGCGTCCACCATCTTGGTGACGAACTCGGCAGGGGCGAGATAGGCCATGTCGTTTTCCTTCTTGAATTCGATGATTGCGGGCTGATGGGTGATCAGCCCAGGGCGACCTGCACGCGGCCGTTCTCGATACGCACGCTGTGGGCGCGCACGGAGTACTCCGGAGCTTCCAGGCAGGCGCCGGTGGCCAGGTCGAAGTGGTTCTTGTAGAGGGGGGAGGCCACCACGACGCGTTCGCCGAGGTTGCCGACCAGACCGCGGGACAGCACGCTGGCGCCGGACTTGGGGTCGACGTTGTCGATGGCATGGAAGCGGCTTTCGCCGATCCGGAAGATGGCCACGTGACGGCCCTCCACCAAGGCGCTCACGCCGGTGTTGGGCAGGATCTCGTCGACCGCGCAGACGGTGGTCCAGGCAAGGGGGGCGATGCTCATGGTCGGGCTCCTCAGGCGGTGGTGGTGGCGACGGCTACGCGCTCGTCGGGGCGGGCCGGGCGGATCTGGCCACGCTCCTCCACGAAGACGATGTGCTCGTCGGGCTGCTCGCTGTTCACGAAGGTGCGGAAGCGCTGGCGTACCTCCGGTGTGGTGATGGCGGTCTTCCATTCGCACTGGTAGGTGTCCACCACGTGCTGCATCTGGGCTTCCAGCTCGGCGGCGAGGCCCAGGCTGTCGTTCACCACCACGTCCTTCAGGTAGTCGAGGCCGCCCTCCAGGTTGTCGCGCCAGGTGCTGGTGCGCTGCAGGCGGTCGGCGGTGCGCACATAGAACATCAGGAAGCGGTCGATCAGGCGGACCAGCTGGGCCTTGCTCAGGTCGGCGGCCAGCAGTTCGGCGTGGCGCGGCTTCATGCCGCCGTTGCCGCATACGTACAGGTTCCAGCCTTTCTCGGTGGCGATGATGCCGACGTCCTTGCCCTGGGCTTCGGCGCATTCGCGGGTGCAGCCCGACACGCCGAACTTGATCTTGTGGGGCGCGCGCAGGCCTTTGTAGCGGTTCTCCAGCTCCACGGCGAGGCCGACGCTGTCATCCACGCCGTAGCGGCACCAGGTGGAGCCGACGCAGCTCTTCACGGTGCGCAGGGACTTGCCGTAGGCGTGGCCGGATTCAAAGCCGGCGGCGATCAGCTCTTCCCAGATGAAGGGCAACTGCTCGACCCGGGCGCCGAACAGGTCCACCCGCTGGCCGCCGGTGATCTTGGTGTAGAGGCCATACTTCTTGGCCACCTGGCCGACGGCGATGAGACCGTCGGGAGTGACTTCGCCACCGGCCATGCGGGGCACCACCGAATAGGTGCCGTCCTTCTGGATGTTGCCCAGGAAGTAGTCGTTGCTGTCCTGCAGGCCGGCCAGGTCTTTCTTGAGCACGAACTCGTTCCAGCACGAGGCGAAGATGCTGGCCGCCACCGGCTTGCAGATGTCGCAGCCGAGGCCCTTGCCGTGCTTCTCCAGCAGTTCGTCGAAGGATTTGACCTCGCCGACCTTGATGAGGTGGAAGAGCTCCTGCCGGGAGTAGACGAAGTGTTCGCAGAGGTGGTTGTTCACCGCCATGCCGAGGCGCGACATCTCGGCCTTCATCACCTGGGTGACCAGGGGCACGCAGCCGCCGCAGGTGGCGCCGGCCTTGGTGCAGGCCTTGAGGGCGCCGATGTCGGTGGCGCCATCGGCCACGGCGGCGCAGATCTGGCCCTTGCTGACGTTGTTGCAGGAGCAGATCTGGGCGCTGTCGGGCAGGGCATCCACGCCCAGGCCGGGTTTGGCCTTGCCGTCACTTGAGGGCAGGATCAGGAACTCCGGGTCGGCCGGCAGGGCGATGCCGTTGAGGGACATCTGCAGCAGGGTGCCGTATTCGTCGGCGTTGCCCACCATCACGGCGCCGATCAGCTGCTTGCCGTCGGCGCTGGTGACGATCTTCTTGTAGATCTGCTTGGCTTCGTCCACATAGCGGAAGCTGCGGCAGCCGGGGCTGCGGCCCTGGGCGTCGCCGATGCTGGCCACGTCCACGCCCATCAGCTTGAGCTTGGTGCTCATGTCGGCGCCGGCGAAGGCGGCCTCGGCCCCGTTGATCCGCTGGCCGGTGATGTGGCGGGCGGCCACCCGGGCCATGTCGTAGCCAGGGGCGACCAGGCCGTAGACCTGGTCCTTCCAGGCGGCGCATTCACCAATGGCGTAGATGTCGTGGTCGCTGGTGCGGCAGTGGTCATCCACCGCCACGCCGCCGCGGGCGCCCACCGCCAGGGCGTTCTGGCGGGCCAGTTCGTCCCGCGGGCGGATGCCGGCCGAGAACACGATCATGTCGGCCTCCAGGTGGCTGCCGTCGTCGAACACCATGCGGTGGCGGGCGCGGGCGCCATCGGTGATCTCCACCGTGTTGCGGCGGGTATGCACGTGCAGGCCGAGGGCTTCGATCTTGCTGCGCAGGATGCGGCCACCGTCGTCGTCCACCTGCACCGCCATCAGGCGCGGGGCAAATTCGACCACGTGGGTGTCGAGACCCAGGTCGCGCAGGGCCTTGGCGCATTCCAGACCGAGCAGGCCGCCGCCCACCACCACGCCGCTCCGGGAGCGGGTGCCGGCTTCGGTCATGGCTTCCAGGTCTTCGATGGTGCGATAGACGAAGCAATCGCTGCGGTCGTTGCCGCGCACCGGCGGCACGAAGGGCACCGAGCCGGTGGCCAGCACCAGCTTGTCGTAGGCCAGCACCTCGCCGTCGGCGGTGGTGACGGTCTTCTGGCGGCGATCGATGGCCGCCGCGCGGGACTTGAGGCGTAGCGTGAAGCCGCTCTGCGCGAAGAAGCCCGGTTCGACCAGGGACAGGTCGTCGGCGGTCTTGCCGGCGAAGAATTCGGACAGGTGAACCCGGTCGTAGGCGGCGCGAGGCTCCTCGCACAGCACGCTGACTTCAAGGGAGGCAGGGGCGAGCGCGTGAAGTTCTTCGAGGAACTTGTGACCCACCATGCCGTGGCCGACAACAATGATCTTCATGATTAATCCTGCACGTCCGGGCTTCCCCGGGGGACCGTGCTGGATCTCTCCGCCGGGCTCGTGGAGGAACGAGCGGCGCAGACATCATGGCCCCCGCGAAACGCGGATCGAAGTCGAGGTTGGAACAACGGCGCGCCAGGTGTGCGTGACACGTGACTTGCCGGGGTCCCGCCGTCGTTGGCGGAGGCATTCATTCGGGCCCGCGGCGGCTTTGCCTGCGGGTAGGAGACTCTAAGCAGGGATCGTGCCGGATTGATTTTCCCGTGATGACGGGGCTTGCCGGCGGGTTGGTGGGCGCGAGAGGGCGCTGCGGGCGCCAAAATGGTGCGCCGCGGTGTCCACCTTGGCGCATGGGTCGCCCCGTCGGCGGGGCGGGGTGTCAGCCGCTCTTCTTCTTCCAGCCGGCGCGGCAGGTGTCCTGCAGGTAGTTCATGACCAGGGTGGTGTCGTCGCTGTCCAGCTGCAGGCGGGCCTCGGGGCCGAGGTCTTCTTCCCACATGCGGCGTACGTCGGCCTGGTACTCGAAGGGGACGACGTTCTCGATGAAGCGGGCGACGGCTGTCTCATCGAAGCCGGAGGCGCGGAAGTTGTCCCAGATCCGGGTTGCGTCGCGCTTGAGCAGGCTGCGGGTGGGCTCGAGGCCGGTGGCGACCATCAGCAGCACGCCGCATTGCACGTCGGTGTGGTCGCCCTGGTTGCCGGTGATGCGGGTCCATGCCTCGGCGCAGGCCTTGTCGTGGTGGGTGATCTCGCTCACCGAGCTGGTGTCGAAGAAGAACAGGCCGGAGAAGCGGTCCTGGTTGCGGTAGATCTCGGTGGCCGGGATGTCGCGGATGATGGGCAGGACTTCCGCGCTGAAGCGCTCGGTTTCCCGCTGCATCAGGCGGCGCACCGTGGGTGGGGCATCCTCCAGCCACAGGTCGAGGGCGGGGAAGCTCGGGCTGCGCTTCTTGCGGGCCGCTTCGTGGAGCTTGATGAAGCGCTCCATGCTGAAGAAGCCGGCCGGCTTGCGTTCGGTGAGCAGCACGAGCAGGGCACTGTTGATCACCGATTCGCAGAACACATGCCATTCGTCGGCATCCTCCCGCTCCACCCCTAGCTTGCCGGCCAGCCAGTAGGTGGCGTCGATGTAGTGCTGGTTACGCTCGCGGCCAGCGTGCTCGGCCAGGTAGCGAGCGTAGTTGATGGGGCTCTCCAGGGTGCACTTGGCCAGGAACTCCTTTTCGCTTTCGCGGAAGATCTCCGGGGCGCCGAGCAGCCGCTCGGTGGGCAGGCTGTGCAGCTTGCGCAGGCGGTCGGCGCCGGCCTTGGACAGGGCCAGCAGGGTCTTGTCGCGGAGCAGCCGGGCGGCCACGTCGAGCTTGCCACCCGATTCGGCTTCGAGGGCGAGGCTGACCAGGGTCACCAGCCGGGTGCGGGCGGCCTCCAGCTCGGGACGCAGGTTGGGCGTGCCGAAGTAGGTGGCCAGCTGGACGATGCCCTTGGCCCCTTCGCGGTGCAGGGCGTCGAGCCGGGGCCTGTCCACCAGGCTGTCCTGGACGGCGTGGCAAAGCACCCGCTCGAAGTAGGGGCGGGTGTCGACGGTGGTGAGTGCGCGGTCAGTGAACATCGGCTGCGGGGCGCCGCGCCGCGGGGGCGCAGCGTCGTCTCCTGGTCAGATGGCGGATTCCTCTTCGTCCTCGTCGAGCTTCGGCACACCGGGCTCGGCGGATTCGGGCAGGGGCATTCTGGCGGCCTCGGCGGCGCGGCTGAGCCGGTCCTGGATCTCGATGATGAGCAACTCGAAGCTGTCGGAGAACTCGTGGCGCAGCACCCAGGCGGTTTCCATCCAGTCGCCGTCGGCCACTTCGGAGCGCGACATGCGCACCCTTACCATCTCGATGGCGTCACCGATCTCCAGGCCCTGGTCAAGCTCGTCCACCCGCTCGGCGTCCCAGGTGATGGCGGACTTGGGGGCAAAGGCCTTCTCGAGGTCGACGTCGGCCTCGAAGACGCCGTGGTAGGCCAAGGTCAGCAACGCGTCGTAGTGGTCGGTGAAGTAGTCGGCGAGCAGGCGCACCCCGTCGTCGTGCTCCACCAGGCAGTCCAGCACCTCGGCGCAGGCGGCCGGGCTGCGGTGCATCACGGCATTCATGGTGTTGCGCAGGCGCGGCACGTACTTCTCGATGGGCTCGCCGTACTGGCGCTCGAGCACGATGGCCTGCACGAACTGCTCGGGGCTCACCACCAGGCTGACCACCGACTCCTTGCTGGCGTCGAATTCGCGGATCACCGCCAGGACATCCTTGGGGGCCATCTCGTCGAGGACTTCGACCAGGGCGTGGTCGCCCTCCTGTTCGGCGAGGACGACGAGGTGGGCTTCGGCCTTGGCGATCTCGCCGGCCAGGATGAGTTCGCGGGTTTCCTTGATGACTAGCTGGGTCATGTACGGTCCTTCTTAACGGTCTACGGCGTCGAAGCCTTGTTCGGACATCCATTCCTCGCCGGCTTCGCCGAGGTCGTCGGTGTCGTCCTGGTCGTCGTCGTCCCGGCTGGCCTCGGGGGCGCAGCGGGCGCTGAGGCCGCTGCCGAGCAGCCATTCGAGCACGACGGTGGTGACGAGGAAGCTTTCGCCGCCGTCCTGCTCCAGGCAGGTGTTGATCAGGGGGCGGGCCCACGGGGCGATCTCCAGGCAGGCCTCGAGCTCGGCCCAGGCGGGGAAGCCGTCGTCATCGGGTTCGCTGTTGGAGGCGGTGTAGAGGAGCTTGCCGTCGTTGAAGCCGAAGGCGCCGTGGAAGGCCGGGGCGACCATCTCGGGGGCGCTGTCGATCATGCCGATCAGAAAGGAGAACTCTTTGTGCTTGTCGCGCACGCGCTGCTTGAGCACGTCCCGGCCTTCGGAGTCGGAGCGCAGGTCGTCGATTTCGCTGGCATAGCGCTCGAAGATGTCTTCAAAGTAAAACGAGGTCAAGAAATTACCTTTTCAATGTAGGAGGTCCACAGGGAGGTGGCTTCCTGCAGGGGGTCGTCGATCAGGTTGCGTCGGCGCAGGGCGTCGTAGTCGCGCCGCTTCGCGTCGTCGGACAGCAGGTCGTAGGCAGCCTGGATGTGGCGGAAGCGGTCGGCGGCGCCAGGGTCGGGGTTGCGGTCGGGGTGGTATTGGCGGGCTGCCTTGCGGTAGGCCGTCTTGATGTCGTCGGCCGCGGCCGTCGGCGAAATGCCCAGGGTTTCGTAGGGATCACGCA
>JAFLDU010000364.1 GCA_017309145.1 Zoogloea sp.
CCAGCGGCCGCGTCCGCGCCTGGCTGGACATGCACCTGGTGGACCACGGGGCGATCCGCGCCGTGTACAACAACCTCTACAACCTGGGCGGCGGCATGTACCGCAGCAGTCAGCCCAGCCCGGCCCAGCTTCGCAAATACCGCGAGAAGCTGGGCCTGCGCACCGTGATCAACCTGCGCGGCGCCCATGGCTATGGCTCCTACGCTCTGGAGAAGGAGGCCTGCGAGCAGCTCGGGATCACCCTCCACGACATCAAGTTGTACTCCCGCACCCCACCCGAGATCGAAGAGGTCCATGCCATGGACGATCTCTTCAAGTCCATCGAGTATCCGGCCCTGCTGCACTGCAAGTCCGGCGCCGACCGGGCGGGTATCGGGGCGGCCCTGTACCGCATCCTGCATCTGGGCCACCCGGTCGAGGATGCGATGAGCGAGCTGGGCTGGAAGTACGGTCATTTCAAGGGGGCCAAGACCGGCGTGCTCGACTTCTTCTTCGCTACCTACGTAGCCCGCAACCGCCAGTCGCCCATCGGCTTCCTGGAGTGGGTGGACACCGAATACAACCGCCTCGAGATGCACAACCGTTTCCGGGCCGAAGGCTGGGCGAGCCTGATCGTGGACAAGGTCCTGCACCGGGAATGAAAGACTCCATCCAGCTTTACCGGCGCCTGCTCGGCTCTATCCGCCCGTATGGCCGGGTGGTGGTCCTGTCCATCCTCGCCATGATCGCCGCCGCCTCCCTGGAGCCGGTGCTGCCCGGCCTGCTCAAGCCCCTGGTGGACGAGAGCCTGATCAAGAAAAGCACGGTGGCCCAGTGGC
Source organism: Zoogloea sp. (assembly GCA_017309145.1). Lineage (GTDB taxonomy): Bacteria > Pseudomonadota > Gammaproteobacteria > Burkholderiales > Rhodocyclaceae > Zoogloea. Next base: position 819 of record JAFLDU010000364.1, read on the forward strand.
AGGTGCCCCTGTTCCTGATGCTCGCCTTCCTGGCCAAGGGGGTGGCCGAGTACGTGGCCAATGTGTCCAGCCAGTGGATCGCCAACAAGGCCATCACCGACCTGCGTCAGCAGGTCTTCCGCCACCAGATGCACCTGCCCATCCCGGTGCATCAGGCGGAGACCGGTGGCCGCATGCTGTCGCGCATCCTCTACGACATCCCCCAGGTCGGCGCGGCCCTGTCCAATGCCTGGATCATCGTGGTGCGCGACACCCTGATCATCATCGGCCTGAGCGGCTACCTGATCTACACCGCCTGGGAGCTGACCCTCGTCATCGTTGCCATCGCCCCGGTGGTGGCCTGGCTGATCCGGGTGGCCAGCCGCAAGCTGCGCGGCTCCAACCAGCAGATGCAGGAGACCACCGGCCGCCTCACCGGGATGGTCGAGGAGACCCTTGGCGGGGTGCGCGAGATCAAGCTCTTCGGCACCCACGACCACGAGGACCGGCGCTTCGCCGAAGTGGCCGAGCGCCTGCGCAGCCAGACCATGCGCACGGTGCGGGTGTCGGCGGTGAATGTGCCCTTGGTGCAGGTGCTGGCCGCGGCGGCGGTGGCCACGGTGATCTGGACGGCCAGCTCCCTGTCGGCCCAGGACAAGCTCACCCCGGGCGAGTTCGTCTCCTTCGTCACCGCCATGTCGATGCTCTTCGAGCCGATCCGCCGCCTGACCAACATCAACGCGGTGATCCAGCGCGGCCTGGCCGGCGCTCAGAGCATCTTCGAGCTGCTCGACACCCCGCCCGAGGTGGATACCGCCACCGGCACCCGCCCGCGGGCCACCGGTGCGCTGCGCTTCGACGACGTGAGCTTCAGCTACCCGGGCCAGGCCGAACAGGCCCTGCAGCATTTCAGCCTGGAGGTGCAACCCGGCCGGACGGTGGCGCTGGTGGGGGCTTCCGGCAGCGGCAAGAGCACCCTGATCAACCTGATCGCCCGTTTTTACGAGCCGGGCAGCGGCCGCATCCTGCTCGATGGCCAGGCGCTGGACAGCCTGCCCCTGGCCCACCTGCGTGCCCAACTGGGCTGGGTCGGACAGCAGGTGGTGCTGTTCGACGACAGCATCGCCGCCAACATCGCCTATGGCCGGCCCGACGTGCCCGAGGCCGAGATCATCGCGGCGGCCCGCGCCGCCCATGCGATGGAGTTCATCGACAAGCTGCCCGACGGCCTTGCCACCCGGGTCGGCGCCAACGGCAGCCAGCTCTCCGGGGGGCAGCGCCAGCGTATCGCCATCGCCCGCGCCTTCCTGCGTGACGCCCCGGTCCTGCTGCTCGACGAGGCCACCTCGGCCCTCGACAACGAGTCCGAGCGGGCGGTCAAGGATGCCCTGGTCGAGTTGCGCCGCAACCGGACCGTGATCGTCATCGCTCACCGCCTATCCACCATCCGCGACGCAGACCTGATCGTCGTGATGGAGCGCGGCCGCATCGTCGAGACCGGCACCCACGACGAACTGGTCGCCCGGGGCCAGGCCTACGCCCGCCTGCTGGCCAGCGGCGAGCAGCTCAAGGACGAGGCCTGAGATGACCGATCAGCCGCGTGCCGGGCGTGTCGCCGTGTATTTCGTTGCCTCGCCGCTGCAATACCTGGCGGCGCGGCGCATCGCCGAGAACTTCGAGGCCGGCGCCCGCCAGGTGCTGGTGTGGTACAAGCCCGGCGTCACCCCCATCGTCCGCCAGGAAGACTGGGACGCCGCCACCTACATGCCCTGGCCCCGCTGGGAGCCGCTGCCCGGCCTGTTCGGCCGGCTGCGCCGCCAGCGCGAGAACATCCGCCTGGTGGCTGGACTGGTGGGGCCCTGCGACACCGTGCACATCCACAGCGCGGTGTTCGACACCGAAGCCATCAACTACTTCCTGAGGGCCCTGCCAAAGGCCTGCGGGGCGCGCCGGATGCATGCGCGCATCCTGCCCGACGGCATCATCAGCATCCGCCGCTATCCCCTGTCCGCCGTCAAACGCCTGGCCCAGTACGTCCGCAAGCTGCGCCGCCTGCTGGCGCCGGAACTGGACTACTGGTGCTTTTCCGGCGACCGCATCGGCTCCGATGCGCCCTTCTGCGACCGGATCTATGTGATCCCCGGCCTGCCCCACGAATACCCTCTGGGCAAGGCCGTGGTGCTGCCGCCGCTGGTCACCCCGCGGGCGGGCAGCCGCGCTGCGTCTGGCGGGCTGCGAACGGCCCTGGTGATCGGCCAGCCGCTGGTCGGGGCGGGCCTGATGAAGGCCGCCGACCGGGATGCCGTGGGCCAGGCCATCCACGCCTGGCTGGCCGCCAAGGGGATCGGACGGGTGTTCTACAAGGGCCATCCCAAGGATCCCGAGCAGGAGTTGAACCGCCCCGACTACACCGTGGTGACACTCGACGAACCCCTCGAGGTGCACCTCGCCAACACGCCTTACGACGCGGTGGTCGGCGTGCGCTCCAGTGCCTTGCTGTTTGCCCGCCAGACGGCGCCCGCCAGCACGCTGGTGGTGGCCTTCGGCTGGGACCGGGTGCGCTTCAAGTCCGAGGCCGAGCGTCGCCAGATGGAAGACGCCTTCCGTACCACGGGTGTCGATCTGCTGCCTGTCCCCTGAATCCATGATGTCCTTTTCCTCCTCCCTTGCCCGGCGCCCGGCGTGGCTGGCTGCGCGCGTGTCCTGGCTGCTTCCCCTTTTCTTCGCCGGTCTGGTGGTGTCCGCC
>JAFLDU010000365.1 GCA_017309145.1 Zoogloea sp.
CGCGGATGTCGGGGCGGGAGCCTTCGATGTAGATCTTGCGGGAATTGGGCAGCGGCGCAATGGCCGCTTCGTCCACCTGGGCGGAGGCGGCGAGGAATTTGTCGGTGGCGTTCATGAAGGCTCCTTGGGGGAGGGCCGCCAGCAGTGGGAAAGGCGGCAGGAGCCACGTTTCCCTACGCCGGCATGACCCGGATCAGGTTCGGAGGGTAAGTCTCAGCCGTGCGACTGCGCACACCGGCACCCCTAACGTATGGGCGGCAAATTACTGGAAGCGCATCCTAAAGGCAAGATTCTTCGGGGGTTTTTGTGGTTTGCCACATTTTGCAAAACCCTGTGGCCGGAAGGGGCTGGCACTCGTGATGGGCGTCGGCTAAAGCTTTTGGCCCGCGATGCCGAAATGGTTGGCATTCGGGCCTTGCATGGCCCTGCACTCTTCCGGAGAAGAAAACATGCGTTCCAGCATGCGACCCATCGCTGCGCTCCTGCTGCTGGTCGGCACGGCTTCCGTGTTTGCGGCCGACTGGCAGACCGTTGCGTCCGACAAGAAGCGCACCATCGAGCTCGATCGGGCCAGCGTCCTCCAGTCCGATCCCGGCACCAAGGTGGCCTGGGGCCGCATCGTGCTGTCCGAGGCCGAGGCTGAGGTCGCGGGCTATACCACGGTGAAGGCCCTCAACCGCTATGACTGTCGCAATCAAACCTTCGCGACCATCAAGCGCGTTTACCTGGATGCGGATTCGGCGGTCCTGAAGGACGAGAAGGTCAAGATCGAAAAAGATGTGGCGGTCGCGCCGGGCAGCGTGGATGAAAAGCTCTGGCGTGACGTCTGCAAGCCCGGCGGTGGTGGCCAGACAGATATCTCGCAACTGGCCCGGAACGCCTCCAAGGCGGCCCAGAATGCCCAAAAGCCCGATCTCAGGGCGGCGGACTACCGCCCCGCCAAGGGAGCCGACAAGGCCGCCGTGACCCGCGTGTCCGAGGGCAAGGGCCAGGCTGCGGAGGAGCAGCCGACCATTCCGATCCGCAAGAACTTCATCGACAAGCCGGCGCCCCCGCCCAAGGCGGAACCGGTCGAGAAGCCCGCTCCCCGGGCTGAAGCGGCGCCGCCGGAAGTCAGTCGGGTGCCCGCCTATGTGCCTCCGCCGCGGCCCAGGCCTCGGATCATCCGTTCTCCTTCGGTGGCCGTGGCTACCGGTGTGGGTCACGGCGGAGCGGCGGCGGGTACGCCGCTGGCACATCATGACATTCACTGGAGTTACGACGGTGAGAGCGGGCCGCCCAACTGGGGCACCCTCAAGCCGGAGTGGCAACTGTGCAATGTGGGTGAGCGCCAGTCGCCGATCGACATCCGTGAGGGTATCAAGGTCGAGCTCGAGCCGATCCGCTTCGACTACAAGCTGTCCAATTTCCGGATCATCGACAACGGCCATACCGTGCAGGTGAACCTGGGGCAGGGCAACACCATGGCGGTGATGGGGCGGATGTACGACCTGGTGCAGTTCCACTTCCATCGCCCGTCCGAGGAGCGCATCAACGGCCGTGGTTTCGACATGGTGGTGCATCTGGTCCACAAGGATCTGGACGGCCGCCTGGCCGTGGTGGCCGTGCTGCTGGAGCGTGGGCAGGCCCATCCCCTGGTGCAGACCCTGTGGAACAACCTGCCGCTCGAGAAGAACGTGGATTACTCCCCCGAGGGTGTGACCATCGATCTCAATCAGCTGCTGCCGGACAACCGGGCCTACTACACCTATATGGGCTCATTGACGACGCCGCCCTGCAGTGAGGGTGTGCTGTGGATGGTGATGAAGCAGCCGGCTCAGCTTTCGGCGGAGCAGATCGCCATCTTCTCCCGCCTGTATCCGATGAACGCACGGCCGGTGCAGTCTGTGCGCGGGCGGTTGATCAAGGAATCCCGCTGAGGCGGGCGGGGCCGGGAGGCCGGTCCCGCAAAGCAGAAGGGGCGACCGCGATGGTCGCCCCTTCTGCTTTCAATCGGTCTGCCGGAGGGCAGGCTCACGCCGGCTGATTACGGATTCTCTCCTCCAGCTCAAGCATCAGGATCTCCAGCAGCTCGGCCAGATCGCCGGCCATGCTGCGGGATTCCGGGCGGGCAGCGCGGGCGGCGAGGTCGGTCTCGGCGGCCTGGGCGAACACCACGCCGGCCTTCAGGGTACCGGCGGTGCCCTTGATGCTGTGGGCCAGGAACGAGATGTCGGGATAGTCGCCGGTGCCGGCGGCCATGGCGCGGAGCTGCTCGGCGCTGGCGCGGTACTGCTTCAATGCCTTCTCGGCAAGGCCGGTGACGAAGCGGGTCTTGCCCTTGAACTGGGTTTCGAGGGCTCGCCAGTCAACCATGGTGCCGAGGTGTTGCGCGGTAAGTGGGTTTTCTGTCACGGGAGTCTCCGGCAGCAATCGGGCGCGGGGTGCGTCTTCAAGGCACGATGAGTGCTAACGGTGTGGAGCGAGAGATCTTTACCCCGATTGCGCGGTCAGGTGTGACCGATTTGGCACTCCGACGCCGTGACTGGCCAGGCCTGCGTCCAGCGCCCGGGTCAGGAAGTTCTCCAGCCGCGGATCGTCGCTGAAGCCCACGTTGAAGCGCAGATAGCTCGAGGGCTGTCCCTGGGGGCGGAACACGCTGCCGGGCGCCAGCACGATGTTGTCCCGGGCGGCGTGCCGGGCCAGCTCGGCACTGTCTGCCAGCCCCGGGATGCGGGCCCACACGAAGACGCCGCCGGCGGGCTCCGGGTCGGCCTGCAGTCCAACCCGCTCGAGCATCCGCAGGCAGCGGCCGGTGGCCTCCATCAGGCGCCCCTTGAGACGCTCGAGCAGCTTCCGGTAATGGCCGTCGGTGAGGAGCTGGTGGATGAGCTGTTCGGACAGCTCCGCGGACGACATCATCGAGACGATCTTGACGTCGGTGAGCAGGTGGGCAAGGTCGGGGCGGCAGGCCAGGAAGCCCACCCGCAGGTTGCCGGAAATGGTCTTGGAGAAGCTGCCGGTGTAGATCACCCGGGACAGTTGGTCGAGGCTGGCCAGCCGGGTGGCGGCGTTGGGGGCGATGTCGCCATAGATGTCATCTTCCACCACCATGAAGTCGTGCTTCTCGGCCAGTTGGAGGATGCGGAAGGCGGTGGCCGGGGACAGGCTGCAGCCGGTCGGGTTGTGCAGCACCGAATGGGTGAAGAACAGGCGCGGCTGGTGATCCGCCAGCAGGGCCTCGAGCGCCCGGACATCCGGGCCTTCCGGGGTGCGCGGAACGCCGACCAGGGCCACGCCGTAAAGCCGCAGGTTGCCGAATAGGTTCCAGTAGCCCGGATCATCCACCAACACGCAGTCGCCCGGCTTGAGGAAGTAGCGGCAGACGATGTCGAGGGCCTGGTGGATCCCGTAGGTGAGCACGATCTGTCCGGCGGTGGCGCCGATACCGATCTCCGCCAGCCGCACCTGCAACTGGTCCCGCAGCGGGGCATAGCCCTGGG
>JAFLDU010000366.1 GCA_017309145.1 Zoogloea sp.
CTTCGGTTTCGTACTCGACGTGAGCGGTGTTGATGGTGATACCACGAGCCTTCTCTTCCGGCGCCGCGTCGATCTGGTCGTAGGCCTTCGCCTCGCCGCCGAACTTGCGCGACAGCACGGTGGTGATCGCAGCCGTCAGGGTGGTCTTGCCGTGGTCAACGTGACCAATCGTGCCAACGTTTACGTGCGGCTTCTTCCGCTCGAACTTTTCCTTAGCCATATCATCAACCCCGCAAAAAAATCAGGAAATCGGAAACCAATTAAGGCTGCAGCACCCGGAAGGATGGTGCTCATGGGCAGGATTGAACTGCCGACCTCTCCCTTACCAAGGGAGTGCTCTGCCACTGAGCTACATGAGCTTCCACACACTCAACCTGGAGCGGGTGAAGGGAATCGAACCCTCGTCATAAGCTTGGAAGGCTTCTGCTCTACCATTGAGCTACACCCGCATTACAACGCACGACTCACAATCACCACTTCATGCCTAAACACAAACATGGAGCAACAGCATAAAACCGTTGGTGGAGGGGGAAGGATTCGAACCTTCGAAGGCAGTGCCGTCAGATTTACAGTCTGATCCCTTTGACCGCTCGGGAACCCCTCCAAGCGAGAAGCGCGCATTATAGGCACGCCCCCAGACTCTGTCAAACACTATTTAAAAATATATCCTTGCCGCCTGTGCTGTAATGACAGTCGGAACCGAGATCACTCCCAAGGAGACCCCGATTGGACAAGGATCAACTCATCGAAGCCGTGCTCGCCAGCGGGGTCGTGCTGCCCGCTCCAGGGCCCGGCTTCCTGCGCCTCCAGGCAGCAGCCTCCAATGAAGACGCCGGCCCCAGGGAGCTCGCCGCGGCAGTGAGCCAGGATCCGGCCATCACGGGCGCCCTGCTGCGGGTGGCCAACTCACCGGTGTTCCGCCCCCGCTCGGCGCCGCGCTCCGCCCAGGAGGCGATCACCATGCTGGGCCGAACCCGGACCCTCGCCACCGCGGCCAGCACCGCTCTGCGAAGCCAGTGCGCGGGGCTCGATGCGGAAGTGATCGAAGCCGTCTGGTCAGCCAGCGCCAATGCGGCCGCCTTCACCTATGCAGCGTGCCGGCAGTCTCCCGCCAGAGCCCTCTCGGATCTGGCCTACCTGGCTGCCCTGATGCAGGACGCCGGGATCGCAGTGCTGCTGCGGCGCAGCCCCGAGCTGGCCGCAGCCCTCCGGAACCAGGCCGGCGCACTCGAAGCTGGTGTGCGCGCACTGGACGCGCTCAGCGGCTCGGATCATGCAGCGGCAGGCGCGCTGGTGGCACGCAACTGGAAGCTGCCGCCCGATGTTGTCGACGCAATCCGCGCCCACCATGACCCACGCCTGGCCGCCCGCCTTCCCGACACCCCCCGTCGGCTGGCCATCCTCCTGGCCACGGGGCGCCGCCTGCGCGACGGCCTGACGCCCGACTGGGTGGATTGGGCCGGGCTTGCCGGAACCGAACTCGGCTTCGACGACACGCGGCTTGCCGAACTCGAAGGAGCCTGAGGCCCCAGCCTGTCAGTTGCGCGACGTCCCCGCCAGGAACAGGCCCGCACTGACGAAGAGTCCGCCGAAGACCCGATTCTGCAGGCGCACGGCACGGGCACTGCCCGCCGCACGGCGGAAGCGGCTGGCCAGCAGGGCGTATCCCGACATGACCAGGATATCGACGCTGCACATGGTCGCCACCATCACCACGAACTGGAGCAAGCGCGGCGCGGAAGCATCGATGAACTGGGGGACCAACGCAGCGATGAAGACGATGGCCTTGGGATTCCCCAGATTCACCAGGATGCCCTGCCGATAGAAGCCCCGGGGAGACGGCGTCCCGAGTGAGGACTCGCCATCGGGCACCGCCGGGGCACGCCACTTCTGGATGCCCAGCCAAACGAGATAGGCCGCCCCTGCGAGCTTGAGGGCGATGAAGGCGTTTTCCGACGCCGCCAGGAGCGCCCCCAGCCCGGCAAACACCAGCGCCATCTGCAGCACCAGGGCCGTCTGCAAGCCGAGGATCCCGCGCAAGGCATGCCAGTATCCATGGCGCAGGCCAACGCTCATGCTCAGCACGGCCCCCGGACCGGGTGACAGGGCCACGACAAGGGTGGTGGCCAGGAAGCCCAGCCATAGATGGACTGACATTCAACTCTCCAGGTTGAGTCTCGGGTAGCGGCAGGCCGGGCTCAGCCGGCGCTTTCGCCATCGAGGTTGAATCGCACGGGCACCACCACGCTCCCCTCCACCGCGTCGCCGCCCCGTCGGGCCGGGGCAAAGCGCCAGTGCCAGACCGCGGTCAAAGCGGCCTCGTCCAGGGACTCATGCCCCGAGCTGTCCTTGACCTTGACGGCGATGGGGATGCCCTCCGCATTCACCTTCACATCCAGCCGCACCAGGCCCTGCAGGCCACGCCGGCGTGCCATCAGTGGATAGGCCGGTTTGGGGTTGTGCAGGTAACTCGCGCCAAAACTGGGGGGCACATAGGACGGTGCAGACCCGACGCCCGAGACGGGGGCCACCGGGGCGTTCGTCACCGGCGCGGCGGCGGATGCAGGCCCACTGCCACTGGACAGCGCGGCCACAGGCACCTCCCGAGGTGCGTCACTGGTCAGCCGGGAAGGCGCCTCGCTCGGACTTTGCGCGGGCTTCGTGACCGGCTCCGGAATCCGGGCATGGGGCTCGCTGGATGTCGCCACATGGGGCCTTGCTGCCGCATGAGCGTTGGCGGGAGGCCGGACCATCCGTGGATGCTCAGGCGCCGGTGGCACAGGCTCAGGAACAACGAGCCGAGCCTCGAGGAGCTGCGGCGGGTCCGCCTGGGCCGGGCCTGCGTCCGTCCAGAGACCGAATGCCGCAGCATGGGCCAGCACGGATGCCGCCAGCGCCCAGAAGATGCTGCGATCCGCCATCACGGGCAGGCACGGCCAGGAAGAATTTCGGTCATCAAGCTCTGATTCGGTGTCACGACAGTGCGGGGAGCAGGCGCTCGGGAAGGGGCGCCAGAGCATGCTGCCCGGAGGCGCATCCATCCACCTTAAGGTTGATCAAGGTTGCGGATGCTACCGAAATGTCCCCGATCGGTGGACCGAAAGATGATTCACCCACGTGGCGGAACGCTGTCCTCCGTGCCGCCGGCCCGACCGGAAGATCAGGCCGTCACCCGCAAGACACCACCGCGCGCCCGGGCGAACCTCATGGCTGCCAGAAAGCTGGCCAGGATACCGGCGATCACCCCACATCCCAGCAGCAGCTCCTTGCCCTCGCCCCAGGCCTCCACCACCGGCCAGGTGATCCGGGCCAGGCCGTAGGCCGCCACGAGAAGGCTCATGCAACCGACAGCCAGCGCCATGATCCGCGAAGCGAGGCGGGCCACCTCGTCCGCGCGGGCGATCAGCCGGGCGATCCAGAGGCCATTGAGCCCATCGGCAAGCAACATCCCCGCCATGAAGACCAGCCCCAGCTGG
>JAFLDU010000367.1 GCA_017309145.1 Zoogloea sp.
CCGAAGCTCAGCGACGGATTATCGAACGATCCATCCAAAGTGCAGAACTTTTAGCTTGCCGGCGAGGGCGGCGGCGTAGGCGAGGCTGTCCACGGTGTGGCCGAGCAATACGACGGAGGGGGCGAGTTCGGTGATCAGGGCGGCGACGGCGGCTTCCTGCACTTCGGGGTTGAACTCGGCGAAGGGCGAGGCGACGGTGAGGATCTCGTCCACGCCGGGCAGCGACAGGGCCGGCACGAAGGCTTGGGCGTTGGCGCCGATCACCGCAACGGTGATGGGGCCGCCCAGGCCCTGGGCGGCGGCGATCAGTTCGAGGGATACCGGGCGCAGTTCGCCCTGGCGGTGTTCGGCAATGACCAGGATCTTGCTCATTTTCATGCTCCCTTGAATTCGCGGATGATTTCGACGAGGCGCGCGGCCTGTTGGTCGGGGCTGCCTTCGATCATCTGGGCACGCCCCTTGGGCGGGATGTACATGCGGCGGACGCGGCTCAGGGAGGCGTCGACGCCGACGGTGCTGGCGGGTACGCCCAGGTCGTCCAGGCCGAGCACGTCGATGGGTTTGGCGTTGGCTTGCTTGATGCCGCGCAGCGAGGCGTAGCGCGGGGTGTTGATGCCGAGCTGGATGGTGAGCACGGCGGGGCACTGCAGGGTGACGGACTGGGAGACGCCGCCTTCGAGCTCGCGCTTGAGGGTGGCCTGGCGGGCGCCGGGGGCGTAGTCGAGGGCATTGACCACGGCGGCGTGGGGCCAGCCGAGTTCGCCGGCCAGGCCGATGCCGGTGGCGGCAAAGGCGTGGTCGGACGACTGCACGCCGGCAAACACCATGTCGGGGGCTTCCTTGCGCACGACGGCGGCGAGGAGGCGGGCCATCACGCTGCTGTCGGAGCCTTCGATGGCGTCGTCCCACACGCGCAGGGCGCGGTCGGCGCCCTTGGCGAGGCATTTGCGCAGGCTTTCGTCGACGCGCTCGGGGCCGATGGAGACGACCACCACTTCCACGTCGCCATTGCTGGCTTCCTTGATCTTCATGGCTTCTTCGAGGGAGTAGTCGTCCCACTCGTTGAGGTCGAAGAGCAGGAAGTCTTCATCCACGTCGAGGCCGTCGGCGCGGATTTCAAAGTCCTCGTCGAGGGCGGCCACCTGTTTTACGGCTACCAGTATTTTCATGATGTCCTCTGCTGAGTCTGCGGTTTGAATGGGGTGGGTGCGAGGCCGGATCGATGGATCAGGCCAGGGCGGGCGCTTCGGCCGGGGCGGCGGGGGCCGGGTCGGCGGCTTCGACGCATTCGGCGATCAGTTCGATCAGCTCGCGCACCACGAAGCGGCCTTCGCAGCCGGGGGTGGTCTTGAGGGCGTCTTCGAACATGGTCAGGTCCTTGGGGCAGGCCACGACAAAGACGTCGATGTCGGGCAGGCCGGCGGCTTCTTTCATGCGGTTCTGGGCGGGCTTTTCCATGCCCACCGGGTCGGGGATCCAGATGCGCCCGCCACCGGCGCCGCAGCAGAAGGAGTTGTCGCGGTTGCGCGGCATTTCCACCAGGGTGCAGCCGATCAGGGCGAGCAGTTCGCGGGGGGCGTCGTAGCCCTTGTTGAAGCGGCCCAGGTGGCAGGGGTCGTGGAAGGTGACCCGGTGCGACAGGCGCTTCTTGAGGGTGAGCCGGCCGCTCTGGATGAGCTTGAGCAGCACGGTGCTGTAGTGCTCGATCTGGAACAGGCCGCGCAGGGCCGGGTCGGCGAACTCGGGGTATTCGTTGCGGATGGTGTTGAAGGAGTGCGGGTCGGTGGTGACGATGCGCTTGAACTCGCAGCCTTCCAGGGTGGCGATGTTGCTGCTGGCAAGGTGTTCGTAGAGGCCTTCCTCGCCCACCCGGCGCACGTCGTTGCCGGCATTCAGCTCGCCGTCCAGCAGCAGGCCGAAGTCTTCTCCCGCGGCGTGGAGCAGGCGGGCGAAGGCCTGGGTGACCTTCTGGTTGCGCGGGTCGAAGGCGGCGTAGTCGCCCACGAACCACAGGGTCTCGACGGGCTCCTTGCGGGCGTCCTTCACCGGGAAGGGCAGGCCCTTGGTCCAGGCGCCGCGCTTGCGCTTGGATTCGCCGAAGGAGTTGCCGGTCTTGTGGATGGTCTGCAGGGTCTTCTGCAGGATGGGTTCCATCTCGCCTTCTTCCACCAGCTTGCGGCGCATCTGCACGATGATGGGCACGTGCTCCACCGCCACCGGGCAGATCTCCACACAGGCCAGGCAGGTGCGGCAGGACCACAGGGTTTCCATGAAGACCTGGCCGGGGCCCTTGCCGTGGATGGACAGCTCGGCCTTGTCGGGCAGGCTGGCGGAGGCCAGGGCGTGGTTGGCAAACTCGCGCAGGGACAGGATCACGTCGCGCGGCGACAGGGGGGCGCCCACCGTGCGGGCCGGGCAGGCTTCGTGGCAGCGGCCGCACTTGGTGCAGGCGTCCAGGTGCAGCAGGTTCTTCCAGGTGAGGTCGGTGATGGCTTCGTAGCCGGCGGCTTCCTGGGTTTCGGGCACCTTGGGCAGGCGGCGGCCGGCCAGCGGGTCACGGAACATCAGCGACGCAGAGGCAGTGAAGATGTGCTTGACCTTGGTGAAGGGGATCAGGGCGATGAAGCTGAGGGCCAGCAGGCCGTGAAACCACCACAGGCCGCCGCGCAGGGTGCCGGCGCCGCTGGCGTCGAGGCCGAGGCCCATCAGGCTGTGGGCAAGCAGGGCGCCGACGGGCGACCAGAAGCGGCTGTCCCACACGCCGGCATCGCCCGACAGCCACACCAGGCGGCTGGCTTCGAGCACGTAGCCGGTGATGCCGATGAGGATCAGCGTCCACAGAAAGGCCCAGTCTTCGCGGCGGTAGGCGCTGCGGTCGTAGTCTGGGTCGCCGGGCTGGCGGTCGGGGCGGGTGTAGTCGAGCTTGGGCAGGGCCATCCATTTGCGGCGGTACATCATGTACATCAGGCCGCCGATGAGGCCCAGGCCGGCGAGGTCCAGCACCAGGGAGAAGAGCAGGTAGAAGCCGCCCTTCCAGAAGGTGATGCCGAACAGGGGCTTGAGGATGTCCACCTCCAGGGTGATGGTGGCGGTGCCCACGAACAGCGCGATGAAGCTGAAGAAGATCATCGCGTGGGCGGCGCCGGCGGCGTGGTCGCGGCGCTTGAGGGTGCGGTGGGTGAGCATGGTGCGGGCCATGTCGCCGAAGCGGGTGGCCAGCTGGCCCCATGATGCGTCGGGCTGGCCGCGCCGGTATTTGCGCACCTGCACGTAGCTGCCGTACAGAAAGCAGGTGATGGCCGCGTAACCGAAGGCGTAGAACAGGTTGATGGCCCAGGGGCTGAATTGCTCGAACAGGATTCGGGTGGTCTGTGCCGTCGCGTCCATGGCGGCTACCTCATTGGGGAATGCATGCGGGGTTTGGGGAGGGCCCGGTCCGCCCGGCGGCGGGCGGTGTCGGGC
>JAFLDU010000368.1 GCA_017309145.1 Zoogloea sp.
TCCAGCTCTGCATAGCCCAGGCTGCCCCGGTCCTCGATCTGCATCTTGAAGCCGCCCACCGTGCCCAGGCCCATCACAGGCGGGGGCGGGAAGACGGCGATGAAGGCTTCCTGGATGGCTGCGTACTGCTGGTTGAGGGCTCCGGCGATGGCGCCTGCCGACAGCTCCGCCGACCTGCGTTCGGCAAAGGGCTTGAGGGTCACGAAGACGATGCCGGCGCTGGAGCTGTTGGTGAAGCCGTTGATGGACAGCCCAGGGAAGGACACCGCGCTTTCCACGCCAGGGTGCTGCAGGGCGATCTCGCCCATGCGCCGGATGACGGCCTCGGTGCGGTCCAGGGACGCGCCGGCCGGCAGTTGGGTGAAGCTCACCAGATACTGCTTGTCCTGAGCCGGCACGAAGCCGCCGGGCACCAGGTAGGAGATGCCCACGGTCAGGCCGAGCAGCACGGCGTACACCCCCATGGCCGAAGCCTTGCGCTGGATCACCCCGGTGACGCCGCGGCCATAGCGTTCGCTGCTGCGTCGGAAGAAACGGTTGAAGCGCGCGAAGAAGCTGCCGAACCAACGCTGCATCTGCACGGTGAGCCAGTCGGGGGGCGTGTCGTGACCCTTGAGCAGGAGGGCGGCCAGGGCCGGCGACAGGGTCAGGGAGTTGAAGGCCGAGATCACCGTCGAAATAGCGATGGTCATCGCGAACTGCTTGTAGAACTGGCCGGTGAGGCCGGTCATGAAGGCAAGGGGCACGAATACCGCCACCAGGGTCAGGGCGATGGCGATGATCGGCCCGGACACCTCGCGCATGGCCCGGTAGGTGGCCTCCCGGGGCGTCAGGCCGGCCTCGATGTTGCGCTCCACGTTCTCCACCACCACGATCGCGTCATCCACCACGATGCCGATGGCCAGCACCATGCCGAACAGGGACAGGGCGTTGATGGAGTAACCGAAACCGAGCATCAGCGAGAAGGTGCCGATGATCGACACCGGCACGGCCAGCAGCGGAATGATCGAGGCGCGCCAGGTCTGCAGGAAGACGATCACCACCAGCACCACCAGGGCGATGGCTTCCAGCAGCGTGGTGATCACCGCCTTGATGCTGGCCCGCACGAACTGGGTGGGGTCGTAGACGATGCTGTACTGCACCGAGGGCGGGAAGTCCTTGGCCAGCTCGGCCATCGTCTCGCGGACCTGGGCCGAGATGTCGAGGGCGTTGGCGCCCGGCGTCTGGAAGATCGGGATGGCAACCGCCGGCTTGTTGTCGAGCAGGGCGCGCAGGCCGTACTCGGCCGCGGCCAGCTCGATGCGGGCCACGTCGCCCAGACGGGTCACGCCGCCGTCAGGGGCGGTCTTCAGGATGATGCGCGCGAACTCCGCCTCGTCCTTCAGGCGGCCCTGGGCATTGACGTTCAGCTGCAGGGGCGTGTGGCCGTTCCCGGGGGGCGCGCCAATGACACCGGCCGCCACCTGCACGTTCTGTTCGCGGATGGCCTGTACCACGTCGCTGGCGGTGAGCCCGCGCTCGGCGACCTTGCCGGGGTCGAGCCACACCCGCATGGCGTAGTTGCCCGAGCCGAACAGGCCCACCTCACCCACGCCCTGGATGCGCGCCAGGCGGTCCTTCACGTTGAGGACCGCGTAGTTGCGCAGATAGGTCATGTCATAGCGGTCGTCCGGCGAGGTCAGGTGCACCACCATGGTGATGGTGGGCGTGCTCTTGGCGGTGGTCACCCCCAGCCGCTGCACGTCTTCCGGCAGGCGCGGCAGGGCCTGGGAGACCCGGTTCTGCACCAGTTGCTGGGCCTTGTCGGGATCGACGCCCAGCTGGAAATGCACGGTCAGGGTCAGGTTGCCGTCGCTGTTGGCCTGGGACTGCATGTACAGCATGCTTTCCACGCCGTTGATGCTCTCCTCCAGCGGTGCGGCGACGGTCTCGGCGATCACCTTGGGGTTGGCGCCGGGAAACTGGGCCCGCACCACCACCGAGGGCGGTACCACCTCCGGGTATTCGGCGATGGGCAGCTTGAACACCGACAGCAGACCGGCCAGCAGGATCAGGACCGACAGCACCCCGGCAAAGATGGGGCGGTCGATGAAGAACTTCGAGATATTCATGGTGGGCGTTCCAGCTGGCGCTCAGATCTGCGTCTTGTCGGCGCGGGGCTGGGCTGCCGCGGCCACCGGGGCGTTACCCTCCATGGCCACCGGGCGTGGTGTCACCGGATCGCCCGGGCGTACCCGCTGCAGGCCGTTCACGACAATGCGTTCGCCGGCGGTGAGGCCCTTCTCGACCACCCGCAACCCGTCCTGCAAGCCGCCCAGGTGCACCTCCCGGTAGGCGCTGCGGTTGTCCGGCGCGACGACCAGCACAAAGCGCTTGTCCTGGTCGATGCCGACGGCGCGGTCGTCGATCAGCACCACCTCGCGGGGCGTGCCGCCACCCAGGCGGACCCGTGCATACAGGCCGGGCACCAGGCGGCCTTGCGGATTGTCGAAGACGGCCCGCACGCGGATCGTCCCCGAGCGCGTGTCGAGGCGGTTGTCCACCGAGTGGATGCGTCCTTCGAAGGGGTGGCCGTCCTGGTCGGCCAGGCCGAGATGCACGGGCAGGGTGGTGCCTCGGACCGTGCGGGCAGGATTCACCGACTTGAGGAAGGTCTGTTCATCCACGTCGAAGGCGGCGTAGATGCGGTCGTCCGAGACCAGGGTGGTCAGGGCCGGGCCGCTGCCGGGGCCCACCAGGTTGCCGACGGTGACTTCCGCGCGGGACATGCGTCCGGCGATGGGGGCCCGGATGGTCGTGTATTCGAGGTTGAGACGGGCCACGCGCAGCGCGGCGCGGGCTGCCTGCACACCGGCGGCGGCGTCCCGGGCGGCGTTCTGCTTTTCCTCGAGATCGCGCCGCGATACCGCGTTGTCGGCGATCAGGCGTTCGGCCCGGGCAAGGTCCGAGGCGGTGTAGGCGGTGCGAGACTCCGCCGCGGCGAGCTGGGCTTCGGCACGAGCGACCTCGGCGGCGAAGGGGCGTGGATCGATGGTGAACAGCACGTCACCCTTGCGTACGGCGCTGCCATCCTTGAAGTGCACCTCGGTGAGGACGCCCGACACCTGCGGCCGGATCTCGACCCGGTCCACGGCCTCCAGGCGGCCGGAGAAGTCTTGCCATTCCGTGACCTTGCGCTGGATCACCTGGGCGGTGTCCACCTGGGCCGCCTCTGGCGCGGCGGCCGTGGCGGGGGCAGCCGCTCGGGCGGCATAGGCGGCGATGCCGCCACCCGTCACGACGAAGCCGGCCAGCGCGGCGGCGATCAAGGTGCGGCGGCGTGAGCGCTTGCCGGCCAGCGGGGTAGGGGGGATGTCGGGGGTATGCATGCTGTCCTCTC
>JAFLDU010000369.1 GCA_017309145.1 Zoogloea sp.
GGTGCTGGACGTTGATGCCGAGAACAAGGTGATTGTCGTGACGCCTGACAGAGGAGGTGCGCCTCCGGCCTTCGATGGCGGAGGTGCCATGGTGCATGACGTGGTCCGCCAGGAGATGCGTGCGGTGTTGGCCGAGAGCACGCCGGTACCATTTCTCGACCAAAGCGCTGCAGCCCTGCTGGCAGAGGCCCGGGACTACTATCGTCGAGCGAATCTGCACACATCCCAGATGTTCCAGTGGGGGCACGAAGCGGTGCTTGTTACGTGGCGGGGGGATGCGGTGAATGATGGTTTGGTCATGCTCCTGGCGACGATGGGGCTACGTGCCAACAATGAAGGCGTTGCCTTGACTGTGCCGGGGGTGTCCACGGACAGACTGCTTGATGCCGTGGCAAAGATAGGCGAGATGACCGACCTTGATCCCGTCCGTATTCTGGCCGAAGCGAAGAACATTCTGCGTGAAAAGTGGGACTGGGCGATGCCCGAGGAGCTATTGAGGAAGTCGTTTGCGTCACTGAATTTGGATCTCGATGAGGCCAGACGATTTGCTGCGGCGCTTAGTCATCCCCGCCGAGTTTGTTCCGAAAGGTTTGGTTCAGAATGAGATATGGCTGACGATGGCTTGTGTAATTGTCAGGACGACAATTGATGCGCTAGCTACGTTGGGAACGCACAGCCCGCGGCTGGGGCGATCTTAGGAGGAATTGTGGCTAAGGCAGGTATATCTGACCGGCAGAAGCTGGAAGGCTGTCTGGCAGGCGCAAGAATGGTTCTGGAGGGGAAAGAATGCCTCGGACCTGAAAGTTATATCGGCATTTCTCAAGCGACAGATTGGACCAGGATGGACGGTTGTGACGGCGGCGCAATGGCTGACAGGGAAGGGCGCCTGAGAGCCCATTGAGCAGATGGGGCCGGAGTCAGTGGCCGGTGGGTGTATGCCCGTCGTAGGGATTGCCCGGAAAGGCCCGAGCGCCGACGATGAGGTTGACTTTCTCCGTCGTGGCGATGCTCACTTTCACCCCGAATTCGTAGGCCTGGTGGGCCTTGCCCTTGCCGATGCACTCGACTTCCGGCGCGTGCAGGGCGTAGAGCTTGTGTTTGTCCTTGGGCCGTTGGGTGTGGATGCGCCGGAACTGTTTGGCGTGGGCGTAGCCACCCTCTCGGCGCTTGAGGCTGGGGCCTTCCTTCTCGAAGGTCTGGCGCAGCACCACGCCAGCCCGCTTGGCTATCAACGCCCTGGTATCCGCGCTTGGCTCGAGGAGTGGGAGGACAGCGCCCTGAATTGATCAAGATCAACTCACCCCGCATCTTCAACATGCACCGCTCAAGCTGAGCATGCCATATGCCGATGAAAATAGTTCGACCCACTAGCAAAAAGAGAAAAGCATGGGAGCATTTCCAGGCAGATTCGGGACTAGCATTGCCAGTAAGCTCAATGCAGCACTGTCATTGATCATTTTCGTCGTCTTTCTGATCGCCGGCCTATCCCTCACCCTCTGGCTGGGTGATCGGCTGGAGCAGCGTGGTATTCGCGAACTCCAGACCACCAACCAGCAGATCACGGACATGATGGAGGCCTTCTCGAACGCACTCGAGGACTCGGCAAGCCTGCTCGGCGCCACCTTCGCAGCCAACCTACCTAAAAAGATGAGTATCGATCCGGCGCGCCCCATGCAGTCCGGTGAGCGACCAATCCCCACGCTGAAAGGGGGCGACGTTGTCTTCAATAACAACTTCGCTATGGTCGATGAGTTTTCTCGCCTAACTGGCGGTGTGGCGACTTTGTTCGCCCGAGACGGCGACAACTTCTATCGCATCGCCACCTCCCTGAAGAACAAGGCCGGCGAGCGGGTCATGGGCACTATGCTGGACCAGAAGCACCCGGCTTACCCGCTGGTTCTGGCCGGCAAGCCTTTTGTCGGGAAGGCGACCTTGTTCGGTAAGGATTACATGACCCGCTATGTTCCGATCCGGGACGATGGCGGGCGGGTGATCGGAATCGCTTTCGTGGGGCTGGATCTCACCGACAGCATCAGGGCACTTAAGGACAAGATTAGGGCCGTGCGGGTCGGAGATACCGGCTATCCCTTCGTGCTGGATGCAAAGGTCGAGCCTGGTATGGCCGTGATCCACCCGTCCGCCGAAGGAAAGAACCTGCTGGATGTGAAGGACAAGAATGGTGTTGCAGTGATCCGCGGCTTGATCGAACAGGGGCGGGGCATCAGCCAGTATTGGTGGCAGAACGCTGGCGACAAGGAGGCGAGAGAGAAGCTTGTCGCCATGCAGCCTTTCGAGAAATGGGGTTGGCTTGTGGCAACCAGCGCCTATGCCGACGAATTTGTCCACGAGGTGCGGATGATCCAGATTCAGATCGTAGTGGCTGCGCTCCTCGCTACGGCGATTCTCGTGAGCGCCATGATCGTAATGAGCCGGCGCTGGATCACCCGCCCGCTCCAGCGCGCCGTTTCTGTTACCCAGCGGGTTTCCGAAGGGGATCTGACCCAGCACATCGAAACCGATTCCACCGATGAGGTGGGAGAACTTCTGAGCGCCCTTGACAACATGAGCGCCCATCTGCGCAGCATGATTGGAGAGATCGACGCGGGCATCCGCGGTCTTGCAGACAATGCCCGAAAGCTGTCAGTTGCTTCGGATGCGGTCGCCTCCAGTTCCGGAACCCAAAGCCAGTCCGCGGTCGTGATGGCGAGCGCGGTGGAGCAGATGACCGGCAGCATCCAGCAGGTCGCCGAGCACGCCGAATCGTGCCGAGGGCTTGCGGAAACCTCGGGTGATGTATCCGAATCAGGCATCGAGGTGATTAACCAGGCGATATCGAGTATGTCCATGATCGCAGATACCGTACGACAGTCGGCCGAAGCGGTGCTGCATCTGGGAGACGAGTCCAAGGCGATCTCCCGCATCGTCAACGTGATCCGCGAAATCGCCGACCAGACCAACCTGCTGGCGCTCAATGCCGCCATTGAAGCCGCACGGGCCGGCGAAGCAGGGCGTGGATTTGCCGTGGTGGCCGACGAAGTGCGCAAACTCGCGGAGCGCACCTCGCTGTCCACTCAGGAGATCACCCGGATGGTGGACGACATCCAGAACGGTGCCGAGACGGCTGTGGTAAGCATGAAGAAAGGAGAGGGCCAGGTCGAGGAAGGCGTTGCGCTCGCCGGTGAGGCCGGCGGCCGGATCTCTGACATCAAGACCGGCGCGAGCCAAGTCAGTAGTGCGGTGATCGGCATCTCCGACGCCCTACGCGAGCAGAGTGCAGCCACCCGTGAGATTGCCCGCAATGTCGAAACCATCGCCGAGCAGGCCGTGCATAACCACACTCAGGCCAGCGCAACTGCAGACACGGCTCGTGAGATGGAAGTGCTTTCGATACAGATCCGAGCCAGTATCTCTCGCTTCCGAAC
>JAFLDU010000370.1 GCA_017309145.1 Zoogloea sp.
GGCTCTTTGTCCTCGTTGTACTGGGCCTGGAGCTCCTTCCAGACCTTTTCCTTGTCTGCCGCCTCGGCCTCGCGGTATTTGGCCCAGATTTCCTCGGCCAGCTTGCGGGCCTGTTCCTCGGTGCGGTTCTTGTCTTTGAGGCCGGGAGTGGGAGACTTGGCCGTCTTGTAGGAAATGAGAATGTGGCTGACCTTGGCCTTGTTCACGCGCGCAATGGCGCCTTCGGCGTGGTTGTAGGCGATGTCCTTTGAATCGACCTCGACGTTCACCGCAGGGCTGTAGCGCGGGTTCACAATGATGATGCCGACGACGATGCCCACGACAATCGCGCCGATCACCAGTCCTGTCACGCCAGGATTCTTCCGTTTGGCCACGGTCAGTCTCCCTTCTCAAACGTGCTGTCAAAGACCTGGTACTGCTCAAGAACCGGCGGTCCCTGGAACATGCCCGGGTGCCGGCGGGCGTGGCCCTGTTTGAAGGCATCGGACTTCGTCCAGGCCACGAAGTCCTCCTCGCTGGCCCAGCGGGTCATTGAGATAAACGCTCCGGCTCCTTGGGGCTTGAGCATGTCCAAACCAAGAAAGCCCGGAACGCTGTCAATGGCGCGAGCGCGCCCCATGAATGCGTCCATGAAGTCCTGCTCCCGGCCGGGAGTCACCTGAAAGCGGTTCATGACGATGAACATGCAGCACCTCGCGCGTTGCTCCTGGCGGGTTACATTAGTGCCATGAGCGAAGCAATCCAGAGGCAGACAACCGAGATGGCCTGGCGCGAGTTCGCCGATGCACCCGGCGTGAGCTACAAGACCTTGCGCAAGCATGACAGCGGCGGTTTGAGCCTGCTCCTGCGCTTTGCACCCGGCGCAAGTTACCACCCCCATCGTCATCCCGCCGGAGAGGAGTACTTTGTGCTGGAGGGCGAGTTGGACGACCTTGGGCGGTCCTGGCCGCAGGGCAGCTATCTCTGGCACCCGCCGGGCAGCGTTCACCGGCCCTCAAGCCGCGCGGGGGCCGTCGTTCTTGTCATCCTCCCTCAAGCTGTTGAATGGCTTCGAGGAGGAGGCAGCTAGCGCCCTCTCAGAGTTGGCCGTCAGGCTCTTACTTGCGGCGAGCTGCGTTGGGCAGCACTTGCGAGCTGGCCCGCGCCCCTTGGTCACGCCGCGTGGCCGGGCCTCTGGTGCCTCGCGGCCTTCAGGTGATAGGCAAACTCCTGCTGCACCTCTTCGCCTGCGCTGCCCAGCGCGTCGTACACGTCATCCATGCGCCCCGTCAGCAAGGCCGTGTCCAGCTGGCGCGCCAGCTTGTCGGGCAGGCGCGGCATCACCTGCAGCGCGGCGCGGGCCACGTCCTCGTAGGGGAAGTTCTCCACGGGCGCCTTGGGCTCGAGGATGCCCATGCGGCCCACGGCCGCGACGTCCTGCACCGCGGCCTCGAGCACAAGCTGGAGGTCTTCTTCGGTGCTGGGGCGCGCGCGGTTGATGGCCTCTTCAATCAGGTTCTTGGCCTCCAACAGGGCGAGCTGCTTCTGCTCCATGAAGCGGGCCAGGTCTCTCGCGTGCAGGCGCCCCTCGCTGACAGTGACGATGGGGCGCTCGCCCTTTTCGCGCCGCGCGTCGGGGTCGGCTATGAGGCGGCGGTGGTCGGCCTCGCGGCACTTGAGCGCGGCCAGCACTGTTTCCTCCGCCTGACGGATGTTGAGGTCGAGCAATTTGCCGCCGCGCGCGGCATAGAGTTTGAGCACGGCTTCCTGGATGAGCTTGTGGCGTGCGAGCTGCTGGACGATGTGCGGACTGGCGGCCATGGGGTCTCCCAAAAGGCGGGCGCAAAGCGCGCCCTCATGGCTTGGAACTTTGGGACACAGGAGCCGCGGAGAAATCTGAAAAAACCGGGCGAGCGCCGCAAAGCCTTGGGAGCACAAATCTTGTGCGCCGGATTTAAATCATATTTGCGCGGGTGAGGGGCAGTTTCCCCGGGCGGCCTGATGGCCTCTACAAATGCAACCCGGGCGGCCTGATGGCCTCTACAAATGCAACCCGGGCGGCCAGATGGCCGCCCGGGAAGTTTTCGACTTGGTCACTCGACCAGCCAGTGGTTTAGAAGATCCACTGGAGCTGAACGCGGAGCTGCCAAACGTTCAGGTAGTCCGAGTTGTCAGCACCGATGCTGCTGGCGCTGCGGCTCGGAATCGTCTGTGACGGGGGGCCGTTGACAGCCTGGCCGTCCGTGAACAGAGCGAGCTGGTAGGTGATGTAGGTGAAGTCGAGCTGGATCTTCAGGTTGTGACCGGCGAGGTAGTAACCGACAACCAGGCCCAGTTCCGTGCTGTCCGGAGCGAGGGCGTGCTGCTTGTTGGTGCTGCCGTTGCGCCAGTACTCATCGCTGTCCACCATGCCGAAACGGACGCCCACGTCGAACTGCTTGGGCAGAATCATGAAGCCCACTTCGATGAGGAAGCCGTTGTCGGTGAGGTCGCCAGGACGGTTACGGTTGTTGGCCGTGCCGTCGTTATCATTGGGACCAAAGTTGTGGAACTCGGTGTGCCTGTGGTGCCACTCGATGTTGACGCTGATGCCGTAGAAGCGGAAGTGGCCGTCGATCGTGAGGCTGATGGTGTCGTGACCGACATTGCTGCGGCCCGAGCCGGGGCTCGTGCCGGCGGGACGGATGGTGCCACCGTTGAAGCGGCTGATGAACCAGTTCAGGCCGATACCGACGCTGAACAGGATCTTTTTGCTCGCTTCGCGGTCGCGCATGTCCACCATGTCGTCCGCGACGTTGCCCAACGGGTGGGTTTCAACGCGCAGAGAGGGCATGAGGTCAGCGTCAACCGTGGCGCCGAAGGTGTCCGGGCTCAGGGCGCGATCCGCGTTGCGGAAGTCGGTGTTGCTGCGCTGACGGCCGTTGAAGATACCCGCCCAGTACTTGACCCAGGGGGTGTCGCCACCGATCACGCCGCTCAGCCACAGACCCTTACCCCAGTCCTGGTGGAACGTGTTGCTGACGATCGAGCGGTCAACGAACTGCTGACGGCCGCTCGAAACCTTGAACTGGTAGCTGTAGGGAACCTTCGCCTGGCCGACGTTGACGTTGATCTCGTTGTACTTGGCCCAGGTGAAGAAAGCGTTCTCAACCAGCTGGTTGCTGCCGGCTTCGGTCCAGTTCAGGACCACTTCGTACTTCCACTCCTTCTCGAAGATGTTGCCCGTGAAGGTGGTCTTCGCGCGAACAATACGGAAGTTCCAGAAGTCACGGCCGTTCGTCGAGTCGGCGCGCACACCAGCGCCGTCGTCAGAGTCCACATCCT
>JAFLDU010000371.1 GCA_017309145.1 Zoogloea sp.
TCACCACCAGGGTGGCCAGCGCTTCGCCGTCCACGTCTTCAGCGATGATCAGCAGCGGGCGGCCGGCCTTGGCCACTTGCTCGAGCACCGGCAGCAGGTCGCGGATGTTGGAGATCTTCTTGTCGAACAGCAGGACGAAGGGGTTGTCGAGGATGGCAACCTGCTTGTCCGGGTTGTTGATGAAGTAGGGGGACAGGTAGCCGCGGTCGAACTGCATGCCCTCGACCACGTCGAGTTCGTTCTGCAGGGACTTGCCGTCTTCAACGGTGATCACGCCTTCCTTGCCGACCTTTTCCATGGCGTTGGCAATGATGTCGCCGATCGAGGAATCGCTGTTGGCGGAGATGGAACCGACCTGGGCGATTTCCTTGTTGGTCGAACAGGGCTTGGACAGCTTCTTCAGCTCGTCCAGGGTGGCGGCGACAGCCTTGTCGATGCCGCGCTTCAGGTCCATCGGGTTCATGCCGGCGGCCACGAACTTCATGCCTTCGCGAACGATGGACTGGGCCAGCACGGTAGCGGTGGTGGTGCCGTCACCGGCGATGTCGGAGGTCTTGGAAGCCACTTCCTTGACCATCTGGGCGCCCATGTTGGCGAACTTGTCCTTCAGCTCGATTTCCTTGGCCACGGACACACCGTCCTTGGTCACGGTGGGGGCGCCGAAGGAGCGCTCGAGCACCACGTTGCGGCCCTTCGGGCCCAGGGTCACCTTGACCGCGTCGGCCAGGACGTTGATGCCTTCAACCATGCGGGAACGGGCGGAATCGCCGAACTTGACTTCTTTAGCTGCCATTTAGTGTTTCTCCGGAATTCAGTATTTTCGGAAGTACGCGGGTGACGAGGATGGCCTAGCCATCTTCAGCCTGCCGGGCGCTGGAGGATGCACGGGGGCATCCGCGCGGGGATCAGGCCTCGAGCACACCCATGATGTCTTCTTCGCGCATGACCAGGACTTCCTGGCCGTCAACCTTCACGGTCTGGCCGGCATACTTGCCGAACAGCACGCGGTCGCCCACCTTGACATCCATCTTGCGCACTTCGCCGTTGTCGAGGACCTTGCCATTGCCGACGGCCAGCACTTCGCCCTGATCGGGCTTTTCACCGGCGGAGTCGGGGATGACGATGCCGCTGGAAGTGGTGCGCTCGGCTTCGACGCGCTTGACGATCACGCGATCATGCAAGGGACGGATTTTCATGTAGTGATCTCCTACTCGTTTACATCGGGCAAGGTGCCCAACCAAAAAAATCAAGGCCAGCAGACTGGCGGGAACGGGGCGGCGCACTGTTAGCACTCACCCCCTGCGAGTGCTAATAATAGGGTCGGGTCGTGACCTTTTCAAGAGTACCTTCAGGGATTCTTTTCAACACTGTCTGCGAACAGGCCATCGGCCCGGACAGCGTCACCCGGAATCCAGGTACGCCTGGTTCCCGGACCAGCAAGGCGCCACGCATACGACAAAATTCACAAAAATAACAAATAAACCCTTTTTGCATACGCATACGCCAATTTCACGGCCTAGAATCTCTCCCAATGCCCCCGCAGAGCGGGCAGTTCCGCGACGTCCGAGCAAATGCGACGGAAGTCACCGCTGCAAAGGGAGAATCCACGATGATCGACACCACGCTACGACTCTGTCACTCCGGCATGGATGAGAAGACCCTTAGCGGGTTCCAAGCCTGCCTGAACGTGATGGGCACCGAGGCCTGGGGGCTGTCGGAAGAAGCCGGGGCCGACGCGGCCTTCATCGACATGGACAGCGATCTCGGCCCCTACCTGCTGGCCGCACACCGCCTGCTCTATCCCCTTCGCCCACTGATCGTGACCCGTCGCCCCCCAGGCTACCGGCCGGACCCGCTCACCATCGAACTGAGCAAGCCCCTGCGCCCAAGCACCCTCTCCGCAGCGCTCGGGCGGGCGCGGGAGCTCATGCCACGCCGGGCAAGCCATGGCCTGGCCGACGTCGCCGAGGTCTCGGGCGACGCCCTTGAGAGCATCCCCGACGAGATGCCCTTCGACGCCCTGCGCAGCCACCCGACCTTCGTTCCTTCAGAAGAGCCCACCGGCCTGCTGCGTCGCTTCGAGGAGCGTCTGGCCACCCTGTACGTAGGGTCCATGCCCGATGTGGACCTGAACGATCCGGAGGCCCGCACCCAGATCCAGTACCAGCCCGAGCTCTTCCTGCAGGGCCTGGTCGCCCGGGCGGTCAGCCATGCCCGCGAGATCGCCCAGCCGGTACGCATCGACGATGCGGAAGGCCCCGTGCTTTACCTCGATCCGCGCAATGGCCGGGCTTACGCGACGCGGAGTGCCAATGCCCTGCGCGCCCTGGCCCAGTTGCCCGCACGCGGAATCCTGCGCATGGCAGCCCTGGACCCCCGCACCCCATCCGTTCCGGCGGGCTTGTCAGCGCGCCCCCTCGAAGAGTTCGAATGGGAGCTGGCCCTGTGGGCCTCGCGAGGCCGACTCCCTGCCGGCACAGACGTGGACGCCCCGGTCCGCCTGCGCAGCTGGCCCAACCTGAACCGCCTGACCCTGCCCCCCGAAGCGATCCGCATCGCCGGCCTGTGGTCGCGCGGGCCCCAGAGCCTGCGCGAGACGGTGCGCCTGCTCGGCATCCCACAGCGCTATGTCTTCGCCTTCTACAGCGCCTGCGCGGCCCTCGGGCACGTGGAAACACCCCTGCGGCAGATGCCCCGCAACAAGGTCGACACCCCCTCCAGCCCATCCCTCCAGGTGGTGACTGGCGGGATGATCCGGCGCATCGTCGGGCGCCTGCTGGGCCCACGACCCGACGGTCTCCCACCGCAAGCCCGGGCCTGAAGCCCTGCCCTCGCACGCAGGGGGTAAATGCAAGTTTGACGCAAGAAAGTCTTAAGCCGACCGTCAGGGTGCGAACTTAGACTGTCAGCCTGACCTATCAGGCTGACCGGCATGCGCATTCCCTTTCTGCTCATCAGCACCCTGTGGCTGGGCTACGCCCATGCCGCCCCCCTGACACTGCCCGAGGCCGACGCCCGCCTGCTCGAGGCCAACCCGTCCATCGTCCTGGCCCGCAGTGCAGTCGACGCGGCCCGCGCCGGAATCCAGAGCGCAGGCGCCCGCCCCAACCCCACCCTGACAGTCTCGGCCAGCGGCTCGAGCCCCCACCGTCCGGGCAGCTCGAACAGCTGGGACAGGGCAACCGACAACACCATCCGGATCGACCAACCGATAGAGCGCGGCAACAAGCGCGACCTCCGCCTGCGTGCTGCCGACGACAACCTCTCCGCCACCCGCGCA
>JAFLDU010000372.1 GCA_017309145.1 Zoogloea sp.
GCTACGAATGGCGCGATGCCCAGTACCGGGGTGACCCGGGCTTTGGCGTCGCAGTGACAAGTCGCCGGGAAGACAAGGTGGGGCAGGCTCAGCTCAGCGCCACCCACCAGATGTCGCCCCGCCTGCGCTGGATCCTCAGCCTGCTGCGCGAACAGCGGGACTCGAACCAGGCGGAATGGAGTTACACGGATTGGACTATGGCAGGGAGCGTGCAGTGGGCATTCTGAAGAACATCGACAAACGACCGGGCGCCTGGTGGGCCGGCCTGCTGGCCGGCCTGTGGCTGCTGCTGGCGCTGCCGGCGCAGGCCGAACCGGCGCCGCAGGAGTACCGCCTCGGCCCCGGGGACAGCGTGAAGATCTCGGTCTTCCAGAACCCGGACCTCAGCCTGGAAACCCGGGTCTCCGACACCGGCGCCATCAGCTATCCGCTGGTCGGCAACGTCCAGCTCGGCGGCCTGACCCTCCAGGAGGCGGAGAAGACCATCGCCAACGGCCTGCGCAGCGGCGGCTTCGTGCTGCAACCCCAGGTCACCCTGCTCCTGCAGCAGGTCCGGGGCGCCCAGGTGGCGGTCCTCGGCCAGGTGGCCCGCCCCGGCCGCTATCCGCTGGAGAGCACCACCACCAAGGTCACCGACGCCCTCGCCCTGGCCGGTGGCACCACGCCGCAGGGTGCCGAGAAAGTGATCCTCACCGGCATGCGCAACGGCCGCCGGATCCGTGCCGAGATCGACGTGGCCGAGCTGTTCGTCACCTGGACGCCGGAGAAGGATGTGACCGTGATGGCCGGTGACACCCTGTACGTGCAGCGCGCCGCCCAGGTCTATGTGTATGGCGAGGTCCAGAAGGCCGGCGTCTACCGCCTCGAACGGCAGATGACCGTGCTGCAGGCCCTCTCCGTGGGTGGCGGCCTGAGCCCTCGCGGGACCGAGAGGGGGATCCGCATCCATCGCCGCGGCGACGACGGCAGCGTGCGCATCCTCAACCCCCAGCTGGGCGATCTGGTGCAGGCGGACGATGTGATCGTCGTCCGCGAAGCCCTGTTCTGAGGCCGGGAGCGCATATGGGATTCAATCAACTCCTGGCAGTGCTCAAGGCCCGCCGCATGCTCCTCGGTGGCGTCTGGGCGGCCGTCGTGCTCTTCGCCCTGGTGGTCAGCCTGCTCCTGCCCAAGCAGTACTCGGCCCAGGCCGAAGTCGTGGTCGAACCGCGCGGCAGCGACCCCCTGTCGGCCCAGCACGGCAGCGGCTTCACCACCCCCGGTTTCCTCGCCACCCAGGCCGACATCATCGACAGCGAACGGGTCGGCGCCCGCGCCGTGAGCCTGCTTGGCCTGCCCGCCAAGGCCCCGTGGGCCGAGAAATGGCAGAAGGCCGCCGGCGGCCAGGGCGACGCCGCGCGCTGGATCGCCGGCCGCCTGAAGAAGTCGGTGAAGGTCAGCCCGTCCCACGAAAGCAACGTGTTGACCCTGACCGTCACCAGCGACGACCCGGCCTTCGCCGCCGACTACGCCAATGCCCTGGCCCGCGCCTATCTGGAGACCGATCTGCAGCTCAAGGTGGAGCCGGCCCGCGAGTACGCCGCCTGGTTCGACGAGCACACCAAGGTTCTGCGCAACAACCTGGAGCAGGCCCAGGCCCGCCTGTCCGAGTTCCAGCGTGCGCATGGGCTGGTCGGTGACGAGAAGGTGGACCTGGAAAGCGCCCGCCTCACCGAGCTGTCCACCCAGTTCACCGCCGCCCAGGCCCAGAGCACCGACACCAGCTCGCGCCAGCGCCAGGGAGGAGGCATGAACGAGATCGCCAGCAACCCCCTGATCCAGGCCCTCAAGGTGGACCTGGCCCGCCAGGAGGCCAAACTCAACGAGCTGTCCGGCTACCTGGGCGAGAACCATCCCCAGTACCAGCGTGTGCAGGGCGAAGTGGCCTCCCTGCGGGCCCGCCTGCAGCAGGAGAGCGGCCAGGTGGCCGCCGTCGTCGGCACCAACAACCGCATCAACCAGGCCCGGGAGGGTGACCTGCGGCAGCGCCTGGACGCCCAGAAGCAGCGTGTCCTGGAACTCAAGCAGCAACGCGACGAGATGATGCTGCTGCAACGGGAGGTGGACAGCGCCCAGAAGGCCTACGACCTGGTCATGGCCCGCCTCACCCAGACCAGCCTCGAGAGCAAGTCGCGCCAGGGCAACGTGGCCCTCCTGTCCACCGCCGTGGCCCCCACCGAAGCCTCCAGCCCCAAGCTGCTGCTCAACCTCGGCCTGGCCATCGCCATCGGCGGGCTGCTCGGCATGGCCGTCGCCATCGTGCGCGAACTGCTGGACCGCCGAATCCGCTCCGGTGCCGACCTGGCCGACACCCTCGGCGTGCCCTGGGTGGTCGAGATCGGCGCCCCGCCGGCCGGCGCCCCTGGCCGCTTCTCTTTCCTGCGACGTGCCTGAGCGAGCAAAGATCATGGACAAACTGAACTTCGCCGGCCCCGCCCCCCACCTTCCGTCCGACGTCCCCCGCGCCCCGCTGCCCGTCATCGGCCAGTTGCTGATCGCCGCCGGGCGCCTGTCTCCCGATGCAGCCGGCCGGGTTGCCGAACACCAGAAGCAGACAGGCCTGCCCTTCGGCGAAACCGCCGTGGTCCTCGGTCTGGTCAGCGAGGCCGACGTCCGCGCCGCCCTCGCCCGCCAGTTCGACTACCCGGTGCTCAGCCCTGGTGACGACGGTGTGGCCCCGGAGCTGGTGGCCGCCTACGCCCCCCAGTCGCCCCGGGTCGAGGCCCTGCGGCAGCTGCGCAGCCAGCTCGTGCTGCAGCGTCTGGCCAGCCCGGCCCGGCGCACGGTGGCGATCGTCGGGCTCGACCGTGGCGAAGGCCGCAGCTGGCTGGCGGCCAACCTGGCGGTGGCCTTCTCGCAACTCGGCGAACAAACCCTGCTGGTCGATGCAGACCTGCGCAACCCGCGTCAGCACGAACTCTTCCGGGTCGGCACCGGCAACGGCCTGGCCGCAAGGCTCGCCGAGCGCAGCGCCGGCCCCGGCATTGCCGCCCATCCCCGGCTGGCGCGGCTGGCGGTGCTGCCGGCGGGCAACCTGCCGCCCAACCCCCAGGAGCTCCTGGCCCGCCCCGCCTTCGCCACCGAGCTGGCGCTGGCCCGCGAACACTTCGAAATGGTCATCGTCGATACGCCGGCCGACCAGGTGGGCGCCGACGCCCGGCTGGTGGCCGCCGCCTGCGGCAGCGCCG
>JAFLDU010000373.1 GCA_017309145.1 Zoogloea sp.
GCCTCCCCAGGCCCTGGCCACCCGGGTCGCCGAAGCCGGTGATTTCCGCCTCGGCGAGCTTGAGCTGGTCACCCCGGCCGCGGCCTTCCCCTTGCGCCTGATGCGGGTGGCCGAGGTCGTGCAGCCCCGTCTGGCCCTGATCGGCGACGCCGCCCATGCGATCCACCCCCTGTCGGGGCATGGCATCAATCTGGGCTACCAGGACGCTCAAGTGCTGGCCGGCCTGCTGGCCGGCCTCGATCCCTGGCGCGACCCCGGCGAACTGCCCGTACTGCGCGCCTACGCCCGCGCCCGTGCCGAGGAGACGGCCCTCCTCCAGTACACCACCCACGGGCTGAACCGCCTGTTCAAGCCCGCCAACCCGCTGCTGTCCGGGATTCGCAATCTGGGACTGAACCTCACCAACGCCCTGCCTGTCGTACGCAATGCGCTGGTGCGCTACGCCATCGCCGGCCGATTCTGACCACACCACCCACCCCGCCGCGCGCACAAGCCGTGGCGGCACCGGAGACTCACCCGATGAAATTCCCCCTCGTCCGCAGCCTTCTCGCGACCGTTCTGCTGACAGCCAGCCTTGCCCAGGCCGCCGACGAAAACTCCGTCAAGAAAGGCCTGGAGAGCTTCCTCGACGCCCCCGCGGTGGAGAGCGTCAAGAAGACCCCCTACGGCGGCCTGTATGAAGTCGTCCTCAAGTCGGGCGAGCTGCTCTATACCGATGGCAACGTGAGCTTCATCATCGACGGCAGTCTGATCGATGCAAAGACCCGCAAGAACGTCACCCAGGCCCGCATGGCCCAATTGATGAAGATCGATTTCGCCACCCTCCCCCTGGAGCAGGCCATCAAGCAGGTCCGCGGCAACGGCAAGCGCGTGATCGCCAGCTTCGAGGATCCGAACTGCGGCTATTGCAAACGCCTCGCCAAGGATCTGACCAACCTCAAGGACGCCACGATCTACACCTTCCTGTACCCCATCCTGAGCCCCGACTCCACGGAAAAGTCCAAGAACATCTGGTGCGCCAAGGACCGGGCCGGCGCCTGGAACGACTGGATGACCGCCGGCAAGGTGCCGCCTGCCGCCGCCGCCAACTGCGACACCAGCGCCATCGACAAGAACATGGCCCTCGGCCAGAAGATCAAGGTGAGCGGCACGCCCACCATCTTCACCGCAGACGGCAACCGCCTGCCGGGGGCGGTCCCCCTCGCCCAGCTCGAACAGGCCATGGGGCAGGCCGCCGGCAAGTAAGACGTCCCCAGGCCCGCGCCTACCTGGGGGAGCGCGGGCCGGCAACCGGCAGACACCGGGCCGCCGGCCGGCCCACCAGAAAGCCCTGCATGAACTCGACGCCGGCCTCCTTGGCCACCTGCGACTGCATTGGGCTCTCGACGCACTGGCAGATCGCCGAGGCGCCGATGCGGCGGAGTTCTTCCGCCAGCTCCGTGATGACCCGCCTGGCGAGATTGAGATGCCCCGCATGCCCGACCAGGCTACGATCCAGCTTGACGATGTCCGGGGCCAGCACCTCCAGGCGCTCCAGGGAGGCCGTATGGCGCCCGAAGTTGTCGATGGCGACGCGGTAGCCACGGGCGCGGTAAGCCTCCAGGGCGCCAGCCAACCGCCGCAGGGGGTCGAACCCGTCATCCGGGATCTCCAGCACGATCCCCTCCGGCGTCAGGCCGCAATGCGCCAGGATCGCCTCGAACGCCAGACCATGATTGGCGTGCACACCACGCAGCAACTGGGAATGCACATTGAGCGCCAGAAATCCGCCTTCCTGCGCCTGCTGCTGCAGGAAATTGAGGAGATGCAGGGTCCGCACCCGGCGATCGAGCTGCACCAGTGACGGATCATCGGGCATGTCCAGATAGGCCGCCTGCGGGGGCAAACCCACCCACGGCCCCTCGATCACGCGCAGCAGGGCCTCGTGCCCGACCACCCGACCGCTCCGGCAATCCACGATGGGCTGGAACAGGGTTCCGAAAACGCTGCCGGCCATCCGCGCCCGAACCTGGCCATCGACGATTTCGAAGCACTCTTCGCCCCCTGCACCCTGAAGCAGGTGGCTGCGCGTGTTGAAGTCGTGCACGAGGTCGTCGAGGGGCATGGCAGTCTCCTGGATCCGGGTAGCCCGGCCTCACCCAAGAACAAGACGGGTGCTCCACGATAGTCCGTGGACACCCACCCGCAAACCACGAATTTACGCAGAACTTATTACAGCCCCAATCCCCCGAGCGAACAGAAGCTAGCGGGGCACCTGGTCACGGGGCCACAGCACCCACATCTCACCCTTCTGACGCATGCGCCCGGCCCGCACCCCGGCCTCGACACCGAAACCCCAGAAGAAATCACCCCGCACCCCGCCCTTGATCGCGCTGCCCGTGTCCTGGGCCAACATCAGGCGGCGCAAGGTCTGGGCACTGTTGGGCTGGGTCGTTGACAGGAACACCGGCGCCCCCAGCGGGATGCTGCGCGGATCGACCGCCATGCTGCGCCCCTCCGTCAGCGGCTGCCCGAGCGCGCCGACCGGGCCGCTGGCCGTGCTGGAAACCTCACGGAAGAAGATGTAGCTGGGGTTGGCGTTGAGCATCTCCTGCAGACGTGCGGGATTGGCCCTGGCCCAGGCCTTGATGCCGTCCATGGAGGCCTGCTCGAGCTTCATCTCACCCTTGTCCACCAACCACTTGCCGATGGACTGGTAGGGATGGCCATTGGCGTCCCCGTAAGCCAGACGCAGCAGGCTGCCATCCGGCAACTGGACCCGGCCGGAACCCTGCACCTGCAGGAAGAAGAGTTCGACCGGATCCTCGGCATAGAGCAAGGCCTTGCCGGCAAAACGCTCGGGCATGCGGGCGATATCGGCGCGGCTGTAATACGGCAACACCTTGTTGCCGACCAGCCGCCCGCGTACGCGCTGGCCTTTCAGGTCGGGGAAGACATCGCCCAACTCAATGGTCAGCAGATCATCCGGCACCCCCAGGACCGGCCAAGGATAGGCCTTGGAGCGGACCCGACTGCCCTTGATCAGGGGTTCGTAATAACCGGTGATCAGCCCCTCCCGAGAGCCGTCCGGATTGACGACCCGCCAGGGGCTGAAGCGGCTTTCGAAGAATCGGCGCACCGCGGCCGGCGCCGGGCGCTCCCCCATACCCCGCG
>JAFLDU010000039.1 GCA_017309145.1 Zoogloea sp.
AACCCAGTCCGGCTGGGGCCTTCGCCTACAACACCATCCTGGTCAACCTGAAGAAGACAACGCCAAGCCCACCGCCCAGGCCCAGAAGCGACTGGAGGCCATCACCATGATGGAGGAGCTCGGCTCTGGCTTCTACCTGGCCATGCAGGATCTGGAGATCCGCGGTGCCGGCGAAGTGCTTGGCGAAAACCAGTCCGGCGAGATCCAGCAGGTCGGGGTGAGCCTGTACACCGAAATGCTCAAGCGTGCCGTGCGCGACCTGCAGCAGGGCAAGGAGCCCGATCTCAGCCAGCCCCTCGAGGTGGTGTCCGAGATCAACCTGCATGCTCCGGCGCTGCTCCCCAACGACTACTGCAGCGACGTGCAGGAGCGCCTCACGCTTTACAAGCGTCTGGCCAACTGCGACAGCGAGGACGAACTGCAAGCCCTGCAGGAGGAACTCATCGACCGCTTCGGTGAATTGCCGCCCCAGACCCGCAGCCTGCTGGAAACCCACCGCCTGCGCATGCTGGTCAAGCCTTACGGGGTGGCCAAGATGGATGCTTCGGAGAGCCAGATCACGGTGCAGTTCGGCCCCAATGCGCCGATCGATCCGGTCAAGGTCATCATGCTGATCCAGAAGGACCGCAACATCCGCATGTCAGGCCAGGACAAGCTGGTGCGCAAGTTTGCGGCTCCCGACCTGAAAGCACGCGTTCAGGCCGTCCGCGAGCTGCTCGAGGCGGTCAAGGCTTGACCAGCAGATTGTTGAAGGCGCCGCGTGCCTTCAAGCGCAGAAAGGCTTTGTTCAGTCGTTCGATGGCGGCCTTTTTACCAGCTGTCTTCAGATACACTAAATGCAGGGGGTCACTGCGTACGGCCTTGGGCAGGATCGCAAACTGGTCGATCTTGCCCCGCAGTTCCGGTTCGGACTCAAGCATGTAACGCACACCCTCCCTGCCACTGCCTACGAATACTGCATCCACTCGCCCTGCCAGCAGCTTGAGCATGCGGCTCTGCTGATCCGCATCCCGGTCCACGGCGAAGACCCCTTTGGTGATGGCCTCATCGACTGCGTCGCCATAGGACGAACCCAGCCCCAGCCCAATGAGTTTGCCTTTGAGGTCCTGCAATGTTTCGAAGGGGAACTCGTTGCCCTTCCTGACCACCAGCACAACTTCCGATAGGTACAGCGGCACCGAGTAATCGTAGATTTCCGCCCGCTCCGAATTCCAGGAGATGTTCGCTGCCGCACCCTCCCCGGTGGAGGCCATGCGCATGACCCGCGCCCAAGGCACGAGACGGATGTCGTAGGTGTCGCCAGTTTCAGCCTGCAGGCGCTGCAGAATCCGGGGAAAGATCCCCTCTGGCTTCCCGGCCTCCAGATAGGAGATCGGCGGGAAACGATCGCTCCCGTAAACTATCAGCGTTTCGGCACGGGCCATTCCGATCAGGCAGAGGGCCAAGAGCGTAGCCATGCTCAGGTTTCGCCACGAAACACCTTGGCCCTGCCCGGGACGGGCGGGGCTCGGGCTGGAATGCTGAAAAGTATCAGGCAGCGCCTCGACAAGTGGCATCGCATATACCCCCGGCTCAATCTTCCCGCTGGCTCAGGAGGCCTGCCAGCAGTTGCTGGAGCACGGTAGTGTCGAAAGGCTTGTCACAGATCCCCGACACCCCGGCCTCCTCCACGGCGGCCAACCGGCTGGTGCTGGCCTCGCTGGTCACCATGAGGATGGGTACGGTCTGCTGCCAGCTGCGCGTCCGCACGTATTCGACGAACTCTCGCCCGTCCATCTCAGGCATGTTGTAGTCGGTGATGATCAGGTCCACCATCGTTTCGGCCAGCACCACCACGGCCTCCTTGCCGTTGCCGGCCTCCAGAAAATTCCGCAGCCCCAGCTTCTCTAGCACCCTACGGATGAAGCGGCGGGAATTGGGGCTGTCATCCACCAGCAGCACACGCAGGGATTCCAGGTCCACGTCCTCCATGTCCAGGGACTCGGGCATCTCCAGGGTACGGGACAAGGCCCTCGCCAGCTGGGAGGCGGTAAAGGGCTTGGGCAGGATGCCGCAGGCACCGGACTGGCGGACCGGCTCCAGGGCTTGAGGCCGGGTCTCGCTGGAGATCAGTACGAAGGGCACATCCACCCAGCGGGGGTCCTGCCGCATCCGTTCCACCAGCTCGGTGCCGGTACCGTCTGGCAGGTACAGGGCTGAGATGACCACGTCGGCCCGACAGCCCTGCAGCCACTCGAGCGCATCGGCGAGGCTCTCCACCACGTCGACATTTGAAGCGCCAATCTGCGCGCACTCGCCGACAATGATTCTCCTCTGGAGCGCGGAGGGCTCCACAAGCAAGAGGGTGAGTTTCTCGAATCGATCCGTCTTTGCCATCTTCGTCATGGGTTCCCTGGTTGTGTGTTCAACCCGAGAATTAGCGAACGATTCCCGGAAAGCTTGAGCGAGGAACTATGGTAAATCACTTAGCGGCGCCCGCCAGGCTGGTATAGGATCGGTTCAAGAGGATTGATAGGTGTCTGCGTTCCGAACCTGACACCCACCACACGCAGCGGGCAGCACTGGATTGTCTGCTGCTTCCAGGACAGTGGCACATTTAGGAGCCGGATTTCGTCAATGCAGAGACCGTCAGTCGTTGCCACCAGCAGAAGCACCCGGCTGAGCCGTCAATTGGCGGGGGCGACATTCGTTTTTGCGATCCTGCTGTCTTTCTTGCTGACCGCGGCGGACTACAGCCGGACCCAGCGTCGTGATCGGGAACACCTCAAGCAGTGGTTCGAGCTGCTTGCCGACTCGTCCCTGCAGCCAATTGCCAATGCCGTCTGGAACTACAACACCGATGCGCTGCAGCTCTTTGTGGACGGTATCGCTCGCCAACCGGATGTCGTCTATGTAGCGGTGCACGACGGTCGTGCCAAGATGCTCTCGAAAGGCGAGTCCAGCGAACAGCTCCTGATCCAGGAGTTCCCCCTCCTCCACACCTGGCCCGCCAAGGCAGACAAGGGGCGCACTGACGAAATCGGCAAGCTGGTCATCGGCATCGACCAGACGGCCGCCAGCCAGCGCGCGCTCGAAGAGGCCAGCCGAGGTCTCGTTTCGAACCTCGTGCTGGTGTGTTGTATCGCGGGCTTCCTGCTGCTGATCATCGAGCGGCAGGTCATGCGTCATCTCCGCACGGCCTCCCACTTCGTGGTGTCACTGGGTCGGAGTAATCTTCGCGAGCGACTGCAGCTCGACCGCCCGTCACGACACGCCCCGGAGGATGAACTGGATCTGCTGGTGAGTGGCCTCAACAAGATGCAGGACAGCTTGTGCGAGTCGATCGCCACCCTGGAGGACGACATCCGGAAGCGCGAGGCGGCGGAGGCGGAGGTCCGGCGCCTCAACGCGGATCTCGAGCATCATGTGGCAGAGCGTACCCATCAGCTGCAACAGGCCCGTGCGGCCGCTGAGCAGGTGCTTGACCTCACCGGCAGTGCTCACTGGATGCTCGAGTGGACCGACGAAGGCCCCTGCATCGCCTCCAGTCCCCGCCTGGAGAAGCTCCTCGGCCTGCCATCGGCGGTACAGCATCGCCTCGACCACCTCCTGGAAGGCATCGCCGTCCTCAGCCCTGCCGATGCCCGACGCCTTGAATCCCTGATCCGCGAGCTGTACAGCGGCAGGTGCCAGGAAGCGCACATCACCTTCCCCTTCAGACGCCTTAGCGACAACGTCGGGATCTGGCTGGATGCGCTGGCGGTCATGTCGACCGACACGAACGGGCAACCCCGAATCACCGGCTCACTCCAGGATGTGACCGCTCAGAAGGCAACCGAGGCTGCGCTGGAGGGTGCTAGGGAACAGGCAGAAGCTGCGGTGAGGACGAAAGCGGAGTTCCTGGCCGACATGAGCCACGAGATCCGCACGCCGATCAACGCGGTGTGCGGGATGTGCCACCTGATGTTGCGAACCAATCTGACTGCAAGGCAGAAGGACTATGCGCTCAAGATCCATCAGGCCGGCGAGCACTTGCTGGGCATCATCAACAACATCCTCGACCTGTCGAAGATCGAATCCGGCAAGCAGACGCTCGAGACCACCGACTTCGAGCTGGACAGCGTGCTCGACCACATGGCCAACCTGGTTGGCGACAAGGCTGCCGAGAAGGGCCTGGAACTGATCTTCCAGATCGCACCGGAGGTGCCCCGCCAGCTCTGCGGCGACCCCCTCAGGCTCCGCCAGATACTGGTCAACTATGGCAACAACGCCGTCAAATTCACCGACCGGGGCGAGGTCTGCGTGCGGGTGGCCCTGGATCAGCAGCACGGTGAGCAGGTCGTGCTCCGCTTCACGGTCATCGATAGCGGGATTGGCCTCGAGCCCGAGCAGATCGCACGTCTGTTCGCCACCTTTGAGCAGGCCAGCTCATTTACTACGCGCAAGTACGGTGGATCGGGTCTGGGGCTGGCCATCAGCAAGCGGCTGGCCGAGATGATGGGGGGGCAGGTCGGCGTCGACAGCGTGCCCGGCCAGGGCTCGAGCTTCTGGTTTACCGCCAGGCTCTCCCTTGCTGCCTCCTGTGACTCCGGACCTCGTGTTGATCCAGAATTGCGGCATTCACGCATCCTGGTCGTGGACGACAACAAGGCTGCCCTCAGTGCCCTGATGAACATATTGAGCCAGTTGGAGATACACCCCGAAGCAGCGTCGTCCGCCCAGGAGGCCTTGAGGCTCCTCGAAACCTCCCAGGGCCAGGAAAAAGCCTTTGCCGCGGTCCTGGTCGATGCGGTGATGCCTGGAATGGATGGCCTCGCCACGGCACGTCTGATCCGGCAGATGGACCTCAGTCCGGCGCCGTCGCTGGTGTTACTGGCCGCCCATGGCCAGGAGGACATACTCCGTGCCGCCGAAGAGGTGCCTCTCGATGCAACGCTATTCAAGCCGGTCCTGGCGTCCGCCCTCATCCATGCACTCAACCGGTTGGTCGGACATGAACCTGAGGGCCCGCGCGACCTTGACCCGGATGCAGTGGTACCGCCGAATCTTGCCGGGCACCGCATCCTGCTGGTGGAAGACAGTCTTCTCAATCAGCAGGTGGCCACCGAAATGCTTACCGATGCGGGCTTGATCGTTGAACTTGCAGAGAACGGAGCCCGAGCCATCGAAATGGCGGGCCAGCATGACTACGATGCGATCCTGATGGACATCCAGATGCCGGTCATGGATGGAGTCACGGCAACCCGCCTCCTGCGCGAGACGCCCCGGACCCGCGCCCTGCCGATCGTCGCGATGACTGCCAATGTGATGGAGGAGGACAGGCGGCGCTACCAGAAGGCCGGCATGACCGACTTCGTAGCCAAACCCATTGAGCCTGCCACCCTGTTCCGTATCCTTGCGGCCCATCTTCAGTCTGGAGCAGCTCAGGAAGGGCCCGCAATCCGCCCTGTCGTGGAAGAAGACCTGCCCATCCTGATCCCACCGTACATTGAAGGCATCGATCTGAGAGTCGGACGAAGTCGCCTGATGGGATCAGACAGCCGCTACGCTCGCTACCTGCGCCTGTTTGCCGAGCAGAACATCGAGTTGCCGCTGCAACTGCAGACCGCCCTCGACGCCCGGGACCTCACGACCGCGCAGCGGCTCGCCCACACGCTGAAGGGCAGTGCAGGTCAGATTGGCGCGGAGCAGGTCCGGGGCGCCGCCGAGGCGTTCGAAAAAGCGGTGACCGATGGCGCGTCCACCGCCACACTGACCGAAATGGTGTCGACCATTACAGAAGTGCTCATCCTGACCGTGAACGGTATTTATGCTGCTCTCCCTGCCCAGTCCGCCCCCTCCCGTTCGGAGGGAGACGCCGGTAGCGTCATCGCAGAATTGCTGCAGCTGATCGAAAACGACGATGCAAAAGCGCTGGCGCTCTTCGACGGTCATTGGGGGCTCCTCGAGAAAGTCCTGGGACCTGTCGACTGCCTGGCCCTGAAGGAGCAACTTGGGCAGTTCGATTTTGATCAGGCACTGGAAACCTTGCGCAGGCATTACGAAAGGCTGGTCAAAGATGGAAGCGAATAAAGACACCCGCCCTGCGATACTGGTCATCGATGACTCACCTCAGAACCTGCTCCTGATCGATGAGCTGCTGTCCAGCGAATATCGGGTCAAGGTGGCGGCCAACGGCAATCGCGGCTTGGCCATTGCGCGGCAGACGCCGGCGCCGGATCTGATTCTGCTCGATGTCAGGATGCCCGAGCCGGACGGGTATGAGGTCTGCCGCCAGCTCAAGGCCGACCCAGCGACCAGCGATATTCCCATCATCTTCCTGACCGCTCTCAACGACCCTGCCGACGAAGCGCAGGGCCTGGCCCGGGGCGCGGTGGACTACATCACCAAGCCCGTCAGCCCCCCCATCCTGTCGGCCCGGGTATGCAACCACCTCCGTCTCAAGGAGGTGGCGAGCTTCCTGCGCGACCGCAATGCCTTCCTCGAGGCCGAAGTACAGCGTCGAACCGAGGAAAGCCGCCGGCGTGCAGAGGAGGCCCGGGTGGCCCAGGAGACCATTATGATCTCCCTCGCCTCCATCGCCGAGGCGCGGGACAATGAAACCGGCAATCACATCCTGCGCACCCAGCACTATGTGCGGGCCCTGGCCGAGCATCTGAGCACCCATCCGCGCTTCTCGGCGCAGCTCGGCGAAGAGATGATCGACCTCCTCTTCAAGGCGGCGCCGCTCCACGACATCGGCAAGGTCGGCATTCCAGACCGCATCCTCATGAAGCCCGGCCGTCTCACCGATGAGGAGATGACCATCATGAAGACGCACACCACCATCGGTCATGACGCGATTGAAAAGACCATGCAACGGGTCGGCGAGCGGGTGCCCGTGCTGGAGGTGGCCAAGGAGATCGCCCTCACCCACCAGGAAAAATGGGATGGCAGCGGCTACCCCCTCGGGCTTGCGGGGGACGCGATACCTCTTTCAGGCCGCCTCATGGCGGTTGCCGATGTGTACGATGCGCTGATCTCACGCCGTGTCTACAAGGAACCCATCCCCATTCCCGAGACCATCGAGATCATGATCCGCGGTCGCGGCAGCCACTTCGACCCCGACATCCTGGACGCCTTCCTGCATCTGCGTGAGCGCTTCCGGGAGATCCAGGAACGCTTCATCGACCTTCCCGAAGAACTCGAAAGGCTGGAGGCTAATCGCCACCTCAGCATGCCGTCCGGGCCTGCAGGTTCTTCCCCTTAGGGCGCCCCGAGGCTCCCCGGATGGATGGCGTTTTCGGCCGGGGCGTCATGGAGGGAGGTGGAGCCATTCCCTCCCACCCCTACTTCGCTGGATCTGCCATTGCTTGATCAGCGCGTAGATCGCCGGGATGACCGCCAGGGTGAGCACAGTCGATGACAGCATGCCCCCCACCATGGGAGCGGCGATGCGGCTCATCACCTCCGACCCCGTTCCGGTGCCCCACATGATCGGCAGCAGGCCGGCCATGATGGCGACCACGGTCATCATTTTCGGGCGGACCCGCTCGACCGCGCCCTCCATCACTGCGGTGTAGAGATCGTTGACACCGGGCTCGCGGCCTTCTTCACGGGAACGCAGCCTGGCGCTCTCCCAGGCGTGGTCCAGGTAGATCAGCATCACCACCCCGGTTTCCGCCGCCACTCCGGCCAGGGCGATGAACCCCACCGCCACCGCCACCGACAGGTTGTAGCCGAGCAGCCACATCAGCCACACCCCGCCCACCAAGGCAAAAGGCACGGACAACATCACGATCAGTGTCTCGGTCAGACGCCGGAAATTAAGATAGAGCAGCACGAAGATACTGAGCAGGGTGATCGGGATGACGATCTTCATCTTCTGCACGGCCCGCTCCATGTATTCGAACTGGCCGCTCCAGGTCACGTAGTAGCCGGCCGGAAAGCGGATCTGCTCGGAGACCGCCTTCTTCGCGTCGGCCACATAACCGCCGATGTCCCGGTCGCGGATGTCCACGTAGATGTAGGCCGACAGCAGGGCGTTCTCGGTGCGGATGCCCGGCGTGCCCTTGCTCACACCGACCTTGGCGAGCTGCCCGAGCGGCACCATGGCCCCACTCATCACCGGCACCAGCACCTCGCGGGCGATCTGCTGCGGATCCGCGCGCAGCTCGCGGGGGTAGCGCACCGTCACGCCGTAGCGCTCACGCCCCTCGACGGTCGTCGTCACCATCTCGCCGCCGAGGGCGCTGGCGATCACATCCTGCACTTCGCCAACGGTCAAGCCGTAGCGGGCCAGCTCTTCCCGGTCGGGTTCGATGTTGAGGTAAAAGCCCCCGGTGATGCGCTCGGCGAAGGCGCTGGTGGTGCCTGGCACGGTCTTCACGACGGCCTCGATCTCCTTCGCCAGCCGCTCCATCTCGTCCAGATCCTTGCCGAACACCTTGATGCCGATGGGCGTGCGGATGCCGGTGGACAGCATGTCGGTGCGGGCCTTGATCGGCATCGTCCATGAGTTGGCTACGCCGGGGAACTGCAGGGCCTTGTCCAGCTCCGCAATCAGTCCGTCGGTCGTCATGCCGGGTCGCCATTCGGACTGGGGTTTGAGGTTGATCACCGTCTCGAACATCTCGGGCGGCGCCGGGTCGGTCGCGGTATTGGCACGGCCGGCCTTACCGAACACCGAGGCTACCTCCGGGAAGCTCTTGATGATCTTGTCCTGAGTCTGCATCAACTCGGCGGCCTTGGTCATCGACATACCCGGCAGCGAGGCCGGCATGTAGAGCAGCGAGCCTTCGTTGAGGGTTGGCATGAACTCGGAGCCCAGGCGCGAGGCTGGATAAACCGAGATCCCCAGGACCAGCACCGCCAGCACGATAGTGAGCTTCCTCCACCGCATCACCCAGGCGATGACCGGCCGGTACAGCCAGATCAGCAGGCGGTTCACTGGGTTCTTCGCCTCAGGCAGGATGCGGCCGCGGATGAACAGCAGCATCAGCACCGGCACCAGGCTGACCGACAGCAGGGCAGCCCCGGCCATTGCGAAGGTCTTGGTGTAGGCCAGCGGCGAGAACAGGCGGCCTTCCTGCCCCTCCAGGGTGAACACCGGCAGGAAGGACGCGGTGATGATCAGCAGCGAGAAGAACAGGGCCGGCCCCACCTCCTTGCAGGCTGCCAGCATGGCGTCGCGTCGCTCGCCGTGAGTATGGCCCTCAGGCAGGCGCTCCAGGTGCTTGTGGGCGTTCTCGATCATCACGATGGCCGCGTCGATCATCGCCCCGATCGCGATGGCGATGCCACCCAGGCTCATCAGGTTGGAGTTCATGTCCAGCAGGCGCATGGCGATGAAGGCCATCAGCACGCCCACCGGCAGCATCAGGATCGCCACCAGGGCGCTGCGCAGGTGCAGCAGGAAGACCACGCAGACCAGGGCGACGATAAGCGACTCCTCGATCAGGGTGCGTTTGAGGGTCTCGATGGCCCGGTGGATCAGCTCGGACCGGTCGTACACGGTCTGCATCGTCACGCCCTCGGGCAGCCCGGGGCCGATCTCGGCGATCTTGTCCTTCAGGTTGTGGATCACCTCCAGCGCGTTCTGGCCGTAGCGGGCCATGGCGATGCCCGCCACCACCTCGCCCTCCCCGTCCAGCTCGGTGAGGCCGCGCCGCTCGTCCGGGGCCAGCTCGACCCGCGCCACGTCGCGGATCTGCACTGGCGTGCCACCATTGGCCTTGAGCACCAGTGCCTCGATGTCCTCCCGGCCACGCAGATAGCCCTTGCCGCGGACCATGTACTCGGTCTCGGCCATTTCCACCACCCGGCCGCCCACGTCCCGGTTCGAGTCGCGGATCACCTGGGCCACCTTCATCAGCGGAATGCCGTAGGCACGCAGCTTCACCGGGTCGACGGTGACCTGGTAGGTCTGCACGAAGCCCCCGACCGAGGCGACCTCGGACACACCATGGGCCTTGGCCAACTGGTAGCGCACATACCAGTCCTGCACGCTGCGTAGCTCGGCGAGGGTCTTGTCGCGGGCGATAAGGGCATACTGATAGACCCAACCGACCCCGCTTGCGTCGGGCCCGATCTGCGGAGTGACTCCCTTCGGCATGCGCCCGGCGACGAAATTGAGATATTCGAGCACCCGCGATCTGGCCCAGTAGATGTCCGTACCATCCTCGAAGATCACATAGACGAAGGACGCTCCGAAGAAGGAAAAGCCCCGCACCACCCTGGATTTGGGTACCGACAGCATGGCCGTGGTCAGCGGGTAGGTCACCTGGTCCTCGACCACCTGCGGCGCCTGGCCCGGGTATTCGGTGTAGACGATGACCTGTACGTCCGACAGGTCGGGCAAGGCATCGATGGGCGTGCGCAGCACCGCGAAGACGCCCGCCACGATGACGAACAGGGTGGCCAGCAGGACCAGGAAGCGGTTCCGGCCCGACCAGTCGATGAGCTTGGCAAGCATGGCGGCGTCCTGTCAGTGCCCGGCGTGGGCGCCCGCGGGGGTCACGGTGGTGATGACCCACTCACCGGGCTGGCGCTCGACGAACTCGATGCCCACCCGCTCCCCGGGCTTGAGGGCCTTCAGCAATGACGGGTTGGCCACCTTGAACTCCATGGTCATGGCTGGCCAGTTGAGCGAGGCCACCGGGCCGTGGCTGAAGCTCACCGTGCCCTCCTTGGCGTCCAGCCCATCCACGGTCCCCTCGGCCTTGTGGCCTGCCGTCTTCTGTGGGCCAGACTGTTGGGCGGGGCTGCTCCCCTGCCCTGCCCCGAAGCCGCTGATGGCCGCCTTGAGGTTGCTCTCGGCATCGATCAGGAAGTTGGCGGCCACCACGACCTGCTCGCCGGCCCTCAGGCCATCGAGGATCTCCACGTGATGCGTGCCCCTGGCACCGGGCTTCACCTCCCGGGGTTCGAAGCGCCCTTCGCCACGGGCGACCAGCACGATCTGGCGGGTGCCGCTGTCGATCAGCGCCGAGTCGGGCACGGCGAGCACCTGGCGGCCGACGCCGACCGGCAACTCCAGTTGGGCGAACATCGCCGGCTTCAGCAGCTGGCCGGGGTTGGGCAGCTCCACCCGCACCGGCACCGTGCGGTTTTCGGCGTTGAGGGTCGGGTACACGTAGCTGATACGCCCCTCGAAGATCTTGTCGGGGTAGGCGTTGATGCGCACCCGGGCCGGCCCGCCGATCCGGACCTGGCCGATATCCTGTTCGAACACGTCGGCCAGCACCCACACCGAGGACAGGTCTGCCACCTGGTAGAGCACCTCGCCAGGCATGAAGCGCATCCCCTGAACGGCCTTTTTCTCGATGATCACGCCGGACACCGGAGAGCGGAAGCCCAGCGTCCGCCTGCTCGCACCGGACCGGGCCAGGGCGCGGATCTCGTCCTCCGGAATGTCCCAGTTGCGCAGGCGCGCCAGGCTGGATTCCGCCAGCTGGCGCATGCCAGCCTGGGCTTCAGCACCCGCGTCCTTGAGGGCTTCGACCCCCTGTGCCGCAATCTGGTACTCGCGCTGGGCCGACACCAGCTCAGGGCTGTAGACCTCGAACAACGGC
Organism: Zoogloea sp.; assembly: GCA_017309145.1. Lineage (GTDB taxonomy): Bacteria > Pseudomonadota > Gammaproteobacteria > Burkholderiales > Rhodocyclaceae > Zoogloea. The sequence goes on from JAFLDU010000039.1 coordinate 11,532, forward strand.
TGCCCCTTGGCCACCGGCTGCCCGGTTACATTGACATGCAGACGTTCGACATACCCTTCGAACTTGGGCGAAATCGTGAAACTGCGCCGCTCGTCGATCTCCACGCGGCCCGCCACGCGCAGGCTGCGGTCCAGGCTGCGCAGTTCGGCGGGCTCGGTGCGCACCCCCAGCTTCTGGACTTTCTCGGTGCTGATCCTGATGGCGCCGGCCGCACTTGACGGCTCCTCGGCCTCGCCGGCATAGACCGGGATGTAATCCATCCCCATCGGGTCCTTCTTCGGCACGGGCGAGGTATCGGGCAAGCCCATCGGGTTGCGGTAGTACAGGGGCTTGCGCACTGCCGGCCCCACGCTCGCGGCCACCTGCGCAGAATCTGTCATGCCGTGGCCGGCCTGTGGCCGCTGGCCGAGCCAGTAGCCCCCTCCCGCAGCCAGGGCCAGGGCCAGGGCCGCAGTGCCAAAACCTGCGCCACGCTTCATAAGTCTTCTCCGAGGAGGCGTTCGATGTCGGCCAGGCGGAGCTGCGCTTCGGTCTGGGCCTTCAGGCGGGTCTGGCGGGCCTGACGGATCTGCCGCTGGGCATCCAGTACGGTGGCGAAGTCGAGCTTGCCGTTCTCGTAGCCGGCCAGGGCAGCCTTGAAGGTCAGTTCGGCCTGGGGCTGCAGGCGGGTGCTGGCAAGGGATTCACCGCGTAGCGCGGCATCAAGGGCCGCCAGGTTCTCCATGAGTTCGCCCACGACCTGATAAGCGGTGGCATCCCGTCTTGCCCTCGCCGCAGACAGCATTGCCTCGCTTTCCCGCTCCTGCGCCCGCCGGCTGCCCTGCTGCAGTGGCAGGTTGAGCTCCACCATCAGCTCCCACTCGCGCACAGCGCCCCGGTACTGGATGGGCGACACGCCCACGGTAAAGTCGGGGTAGCGGTTCTTGTAAGTGAGCGCCCTGCTCTTCTCGGCTGCATTGACCTTGGCCTCCTCGGCGAAAAGCAGTGGATTACGGGCGCGGACCCGTTCCTCGAGGGCGGCAGGCTCCAGCCGTGCCGGCGCGGGCAGGACACGCTGGCGCTCCGGCATGGCCAGAGGTGCCGAGGCCGGTCGGGCGAGCAGCGCATTGAGCCTGGACTGCAGTTGGCGTCGCTCGTTCTCCAACGCCAGGAGTTCGCTGTGCAAGCCGGTCTGCTCCACCTGGGCGCGGATCACGTCCTGCTGCGCCGCCACCCCGCCGGCGTAGCGGACCTGGGCGGTTCCTTCGAGTCGTGTCATCAGATCGAGGGTCTCGCGGGCCAACTGCTCGTTGCGGTACACATAATGAAGCTGGGCATAGGCCGTCTTGATACGCGTGGCCAGATCGACCCATGCGCCACCGGCACGACCCTCGGCGCCGCGGGCCTCGAGCTCGGCGATCTCCCGCTTGAGATCACGCTTGCCCAGCCAGGGCACATCCTGCATGACCAGATAGCGGGTGCTGCCCACCCGTGCCGGGGCCAGGGTCGGATCCTGCTCACCCATGCGGGTGATGTCACGCAGCTCGGTGCGCAACCTAGGGTCGGGCAGTGCGCCGGCGGGCTCGACTCGCTCCGCCGCCGCCTCGGCCTCATAGCGCATCGCCGCGTACTCCGGGTTGCGGGCACGGGCATGCTCAAGCAGGGATTCCAGGTTGGCTCCCAGAGTGGCCTCCTGGGCGGAGGCGCTCAGACTGATCACCCCCAGCAGGACAGGCCACAGCCAAGGTGCGCGGAACGAGGTCGGTGTGCTCATGGCGGACTTTCCCGAGGCGGTGTGGGGGTCAGTTGCGCTCCATGCGGGTGACGACCATCGCACCGTTGATCTGCTCGGCAGCAAAACGGATCTTGTCACCCGCCTTCAGCTGCTCCAGCCACGCCACATTGCTGACCCCGAAGGCCATGGTCATCGCAGGCATGCCGTTGGGCAGCGGACCGTGGGACAGGGTCAGCTTGCTGCCGGCCTTGTCCACCTTCTTGACGAGGCCATCGGTCAGAACCGGGGCCACCGCCGGTGTGCCATGCATGTGGGCATGATCAGCCTGGCTGGATGCGGCCACCGCCGGGCCGATGGCCAGGGTGAAGCAGCTTGCAGCGACAAAAATGTAAAGGGATTTCATGGGTGGGGCCTCCGGATCGTGACGGGCTGAGTCGGTGTCACATTCTGGTCAGGCCACGCCAACAGGAAGCTGTCGCCCAGATTACATTCCCGTAATCCGGGCATCCGCCAGGCCGGGGAAGGCCCGGTGTGAAGTCCTGGCTTACGAAATGAGGGACACCGAAACCTCGCAGGGGCGAACCCGTAAGGGAAAATGCTGTCGACGGAGCTTCAGGAAGCATGTAGCTTCGGTCACCCTGGTGTGATCCCACGTAATTTGCGGAGTTTCGAGTGAAGAAGAGCTTGATCTGGGCCCTCGTTGTTGGCGTTTTCGCGGTACCCGCCCTGTCTGCTGAGTCGATGGCCGCGCAGCGTCTGCAGCCAACCGTCGAACAGGCCCAGACGGCCTACCTGAGCGCCCAGTTGCTGGGCCGCTACCATTACAAGACCCAGCCGCTCGATGACGCGCTCTCCGAGAAAATTTTCGATCGCTACCTGAAGGCCCTCGACCCCGAACGCCTGATCTTCACCCAGGCGGACATCGACAGCTTTGCCGACTACCGGACACGCATCGATGATGCAATCCAGCGGGGCAATCTGGCGATCCCCTTCACGATCTTCCAGAAATTCGAGCAACGCACCGTCGAGCGTCTGACCTACGCCCGGGAGCAGCTCCGCCAGGGCTTCGAGTTCGAGACCAAGGAGAGCTACACCTACCTCCGGGACAAGGCGCCGTGGCCGAAGGACGATGCCGAGGTCAGGGACCTGTGGCGCAAGCGGGTCAAGAATGACTGGCTGCGCCTGCGTCTGGCCGGTAAGGACGACAAGACCATCCGCGAGACCTTGGAGAAGCGCTACGACAACTTCCTGGTGCGGGCCACCCGCAACAAGAGCGAGGACGTCTTCCAGATCTTCATGAACGCCTTCGCCATGTCGATCGAGCCACACACAAGTTACCTCGGGCGCAGTGCCTCGGACGACTTCGACATCTCGATGAGCTTGACCCTGGTCGGGATTGGTGCGGTGCTGCAGGAGCGGGATGAGTACATCACCATCCGCGAACTGGTGGCGGGCGGCCCGGCCATCCGCTCCGGCAAGCTCGCCGTCGGCGATCGTATCGTCGGTGTCGGCCAGGCCGATGGACCGATACAGGACGTGGTGGGTACCCGGGTGGACGAAGTCGTCAAACTGATCCGCGGTGGCAAGGACACCCGCGTGGTGCTGGACATCCTGCCCGCCGAGGCCGGGCCCGACGGAAAGCACCGTCAAGTGGTGCTCATCCGCGACAAGATCAAGCTGGAGGAGCAGGCTGCCCGCAAGAGCATCATCAAGGTGGGGGAAGGCCCCGGCCTGCGACGGATCGGCGTGATCACGCTGCCGGCCTTCTACGAGGATTTCGAAGGGCGCCGGCGTGGCGACAAGGAGTACCGCAGCGCCAGCCGCGATGTGTTACGCCTGCTGGACGATCTGCGCAAGGAGAAGGTGGATGGTCTGGTGGTGGACCTGCGCAACAACGGCGGCGGCTCCCTGCGTGAGGCGGTGGAACTGACCGGCCTGTTCATCGACAAGGGCCCGGTGGTCCAGCAACGGCGCCCGGATGGGCGTATCGGCGTCGAGAGTGACGATAATGCCGGCGTCGCCTGGGGTGGCCCGATGGCCGTGCTGATCAACCGGGGCTCCGCCTCCGCCTCCGAGATCTTCGCCGCTGCGCTCCAGGACTACGGGCGGGCGACCATCGTCGGCGAACAGAGCTTCGGCAAGGGGACCGTCCAGACCATGATCAACCTGGACGAGATCGCCAAGAACGACAAGCCCAAGTTCGGCGATCTGAAGATGACCGTGGCCCAGTTCTTCCGGGTCAACGGCGGGACGACCCAGCTGAAGGGCGTGATGCCCGACATCCGCTTCCCTTCCTTGGCGGATCCCGACGCCTACGGCGAATCAAGCTACGACAACGCGTTGCCGTGGACCCAGATCGATTCGGCCAGCTTCCGTCCGGCCGGCAATCTGAAGGAGACCATCGCCACACTGCAGAGCCGCCATCAGGCCCGGATCAACAAGGACAAGAGCTTCCAGGCGCTGCTCGAGGATGTCGCCGAGGCCCGGCGTCTGCGTGAGGCCCGAAGCATCTCCTTGAACGAGTCCGAGCGCCGCCGCGAGAAGGAGAGCCGTGAGGCCCGACTCAAGGCCCGCGAGAAGATCGACGGCAGGGACAAGCTCGCCGCGCTGCTCAAGGATGATGGCCTGCAAAGTGGCGAACGTAGCCTCGCCGCCGATCTGGCAGCGGAGAAGGCCCGCAAGGAGGCCCGGGACATCCTGCTCGATGAAACGGCGCGGATCGTCGCCGATGACGCTGAACTCAGTCTGAGCAGGCCTCAGCTTGCCCTTCGGGACAGACTGAAGCCGCTGCCGGCTGCACCGGCGGGTACCGCGGTCCGTTAGTGGTGCGCCGTGGTGTCGGCCTCGGCCAGCCGACCCAGGTGGCGTGAAACCTCGCGGCGGGTGGCGGGTACCAGCACTTGGATGGTGCCCCACACCCTGTCCCGCCAGGCCCGGGCCGGGCCTGCCTGCATCAGGTCCAGTGTGTCCCAGGCGGCCCAATCCACTTCGGGCATGCAGGCCCTGTCCTCCGCTCCCAGGCCGCGGGCGCTGTCGGCCATCAGGGCAAGGCTTTCCAGCAATTCGTTGCGCAATGCAGGCAGGGCAAAGACGGCGCGCATGTCGCGTCCGTCGGTGCAGCGCTCGATTGCCTCGGCAGCATCCTGAAGATTGCCCAGCAAGACCTTGCGCAGGACCCGGTTGCGCAGGAGCGCAGACGACGCAGGCGGGTGCGACGGGCGGGTCCGTGAGATTTCGGGCATGGCTGTGTTCCTGTCTTGTATCCGGAAAAATCTCCGGGCGCGACGCATTCATTCATATGTCACGCGGGGCGGCATTCTAACGCCTTGGAATGACAGGAAGAAGTCACAGCTGAAACAGGATGTGACAGTAAGCACGATAGCGTGGAAAAATGCTCGAATCATAAGATGATCCGCACGCAAAAAAAATGGCGACCCCAGAGGATCGCCACTTCTGATCGTGTTCCGGGGCAGGCCCCGGACACGGCCCGGATGTCCGGACTTACTTGTTCACCGCATCCTTCAGCTTGGAGCCGGCGGAGAACTTCGGCTGCTTGGAAGCAGCGATCTGGATCTCGGCACCGGTCTGCGGATTGCGACCGACACGGGCGGCACGTTCGCCGACAGCGAAGGTGCCGAAACCGACGAGGGTCACGCTCTCGCCCTTGGCCAGGGCCTCGGTGATGATTTCCATGACGCCATCCACGGCGCGGCCTGCGTCGGCCTTGGTCAGACCACTCTTGCCCGCCAGCGCATCGATCAGTTCAGTCTTGTTCATAGCTCGTATTTGGTAGGTAAAAAAAATGGGTGGATACAGGAGCTGAGGCAGGTGACGCTTTGCGCCTCAAGCGCGCTACAACACCCGCGGACGCTAGCTTACCCTGCTCCTTTCGACCTGTCGCGCCAATCTCAAGGTTTTCCGGGGTTTTCCGGCCCTTTCAGGATTGAAACACATGAAATTCAGGTGCCCGCCAGCTCCCGGATCTGCTCCAGGGCTTCTTCGATCCGTTCGACGGCGATCACCCTCATGCCCGGGATGTCCTGCTTGGGGGCGTTGGCGCGGGGCACCAGGGCCACGCTGAAGCCGAGTTTCGCCGATTCCTTGAGGCGTTCCTGCCCCCGGGGAGCGGGCCTGATCTCGCCGGCCAGCCCGACCTCGCCGAAGACCACCAGCTCTCGTGGCAGGGGCCGGTTGGTCAGGGAGGACACGATCGCCAGCAGGACGGCCAGGTCGGCCGCCGGTTCGGCGATCTTCACGCCCCCCACCGCGTTGACGAACACATCCTGATCGAAGCACACCACACCCGCATGGCGATGGATCACCGCCAGCAGCATGGCCAGGCGGTTCTGCTCGAGGCCTACAGACAGCCGCCGCGGACTCGGGCTGTGGGCACTGTCCACCAGGGCCTGGATCTCGACGAGCAAGGGACGGGTCCCCTCCTGGGTCACCAGCACACAGGAGCCCGCCACCTGCTGGCCATGTTGGGACAGGAAGATGGCCGATGGGTTGGAGACACCCTTGAGGCCTTTCTCGGTCATGGCGAAGACGCCCAGCTCATTGACGGCGCCAAAGCGGTTCTTGAAGGCCCGCACCAGGCGGAAGCTGGAGTGGGTGTCGCCCTCGAAGTACAGCACGGTGTCCACGATGTGCTCCAGCACCCGGGGGCCCGCCAGCGCGCCGTCCTTGGTCACATGCCCGACCATGATCAAGGTGCTGCCGCCCTGCTTGGCGAAGCGGGTCAGCTGGGCTGCGCACTCCCGGACCTGGGCCACCGAGCCCGGGGCGGAGCCCAGGGTTTCGGAATACACGGTCTGGATCGAATCGATCACCGCCACATCCGGCCGGACATCCCGCAGGGTGGCCAGGATGCGCTCCAGATTGATCTCCGGCAGCAACTGCAGACCGTGGGCATCCAGTTGCAGGCGGGAGGCCCGCAGGGCGACCTGCTCGGCAGATTCCTCACCGCTGACGTACAGCGCCTTGAGACTGCCGGAGAGCAGCGCCAGGGCCTGCAGCAGCAGGGTCGACTTGCCGATGCCCGGGTCGCCGCCGATCAGCACGACGCCCCCCGGCACCAGGCCGCCGCCCAGCACCCGGTCGAACTCCTCGATCCCGGTGGGAACCCGTGGCGACTCCCGGGGGCTGATGTCTGCCAGGCTCTGCAGGCGGCCCGTATCGCCGGCCAGGGCGTTGAAGCGCTTGGCGACCGGCGCCTCCGGCTCCACCACCGACTCGACCAGGGTGTTCCAGGCCTTGCAGTGCGGGCATTGGCCCTGCCAGCGGGGCGACTTGCCACCGCACTCGGAGCAGACGTGCTCGGTCTTTGCCTTGGCCATGCTTCAGGCGCCCCGCACCTGGATGGGGACTCGCGTAGCCAGCGCGCAGAAGAGCTCGTAGCTGATGGTGCTGGCCGCGGCCGCCACCTCGTCGGCAGCCAGGCCGTCTCCCCACAGGGTCACGGGCGACCCAGCTCCCGCTTCCGGCAGGTGGGTCAGGTCGCAGGCCAGCATGTCCATGGAGACTCGCCCCAGGGTCCGGGTCCGTCGTCCGCCCACCAGAATCGGCGTACCGGTAGGAGCATGGCGTGGGTAGCCGTCGGCATAGCCACAGGCCACCACCCCGACCCGCATGGCGGTCTCCGCCACGAAGCTGCCGCCATAGCCCACCGGCTCACCGGCTGCGATGTCCTGCACACCGATGATCTCGCTGGACAGGGTCATCACCGGCCGCAGCCCGAGCTGTTCCGCGCTGGCGATGTCCGGCATCGGCGAGCCGCCGTAGAGCATGATGCCTGGCCGTACGATCTGCGCGGCGGCCTCGGGAAAGCGCAGCAGGGCCGCCGAATTGGCGAGACTCACGGGCAGCTCGAGCCCACCGGAGATGGCCTTGAAGCGGGCCAGTTGGGGAGCGATCCCTGCATCGTCGTCGGCCCGCGCGAAGTGGCTCATCAGGGTGATGCTCCGAACGGCAGGCAAGGCCTTCAGGCGGGCCAGCGCCGCAGGAAAGTTGTCGGCCGTGAAGCCCAGACGGTTCATCCCGCTGTTGATCTTGAGCAGTACGTCCAGCTGGCCGACGAGCTTCGTCCGCTCAAGCAGGGCGAGCTGGGCCTCGCAATGGATGGCCGGGGTCAGGCCCAGACATTCAAGCTCGGGCAGGTCGGCAGGTTCGAAGAACCCTTCGAGCAAGGCGATGGGCTGCGTCAGGCCGGCCTCGCGGAGCCGGGCAGCCTCGGCGATGTCGAGCAGTGCGAACCCGTCGGCGACCGGCCCCAGGGCCTGGATGGCATGCTGCAGGCCATGGCCGTAGGCGTTGGCCTTGATCACCGCGAAGGCTCGGGCGTTGCCGGCCTTGTGTTTTGCCAGAAGGTAGTTGTGACGCAAGGCCTCCAGGTCAATGGAGGCACGAATCGGACGGGGCATGGGGTCTCAGGCTTTGCGGCTGGCGCTCAGGCGGCCGATTTCCTCGGTGACGAAATCAGCGAAGGTATTGACGAGGCGGGATCGGAACTTGTCCTTCAGCAGGATGACCTCGAGGGGTGTGTAGAGCTTGGGCTCAAGGGAGATGCCGACCAGGCGCCCGGCCTTCACCCCGCTACGGATGGCGGCCGAGGAGGCCACGGCGATACCGAAGCCCTGGGCCGCCAGATGCTTCACGGTGGACAGGCTGCCCAGCTCGGCGGCGACGTTGAGATCCTCGAAGGCGATGCCGGCGGCGGCGAAGTACTGGTCCACCAGATCACGGATCGCATTGCCGGGTTCCCGGTGCAGCAAGGGATATTCGGCCAGTTGCTCAGCCCGCACGGAGGTCTCCCCGGCCAGCGGGTGGCCCGGTGCGACGATCAACTGCAGTTCGTCCTGCCCGGCGCTCCTGCGATCGAGGGTCGGTTGTTCGGTGACGATCTCGATGAGGCCGACATCCAGGTTGCGGTCCATCACGCGGGTTTCGATCAGCTGCGAGTTCCCGACCGACACGCGGGGCACCACTCGGGGGTACTTGCGCTTGAAGCCTTCGAGCAGATAGGGCAGCCAGTAGCCGGCGATGGTCGTGCTCGTCCCAAGATGCAGGATGCCGGACAGCTCATCGGTGAGCTCGGATACCCGGGACTCAAGCTCCTCGGTCAGCCCGAGGATCCGCTCGGCGTAGGCCATCACCAACTCGCCTGCCGCGGTCAGGGTGACACGTCCGTGCCCCCGATCAAACAGGCGGGTATTGAACTGCTCTTCGAGCTGCTTGATCTGGAAGGTGACCGCCGGCTGGGTCATGAACAAGGCCTCGGCGGCCCGGGTGAAGGAGCCGTGCCGGGCTACCGCGTGAAAAACCTGGAGACGTCGATCCGCCATGGTTCATAAATCCGGTTTATGCGTATCGCCATTGAATCACAACATTGACGGGACCGCCAGAAGTGGCAACGCCTTCGTGGTATAAAGCGCGGTCCCTAAAATTCACCGAGCTTCCGATTCCCAGCGATGCCCTTCGGTTTCTACATGATCATGGCGGCGCAGTTCTTCTCCGCGCTGGCCGATAACGCGCTGCTGATCGCTTCCATCTACATGCTCCGGGAGATGCAGGCCCCTCAGGAGTATGAGCCTCTCCTGAAGCTATTCTTCACCTTGTCCTATGTGCTGCTGGCTGCCTTTGTGGGGGCTTTCGCCGACTCGATGCCGAAGTGGCGGGTGATGCTGATCAGCAACACAATCAAGATCATAGGCTGTTCGATGATGTTCTTCGGTGTGCATCCGCTGGCAGCGTACGCCATGGTGGGCCTCGGTGCCGCCGCCTATTCGCCGGCGAAGTACGGCATCCTCACCGAGTATCTTCCTCACCGCCTGCTGGTGGTTGCCAACGGCTGGATCGAGGGCCTGACAGTCGGCGCCATCATCCTCGGCACCCTGGTGGGCGGCATGCTGATCAAGCCTTCCATCTCCCAGGCCCTGCTGGGGCTGGATCTGCCCTTCATCGAAACCGGAATCGACACGGTGCCGGAGATGGCCTTGTGCGTGGTCGGCCTGCTGTACCTGATCGCAGCCCTGTTCAACCTCAAGGTGCCGGACACCGGAGTGGACCACAAGGTACTCAAGTCCAATCCGCTCTACCTGATCCACGACTTCAACCACTGTCTCAAGCTGCTGTGGCGGGACAAGCTGGGCCAGGTGTCGCTGGCCACCACGACACTCTTCTGGGGGGCCGGCGCGACCCTGCAGTTCATCGTCATCAAATGGGCCGAGCAGGCTCTGCACCTGGATCTGTCGAAGGCCTCGATGCTGCAGGGTGTTGTCGCCGTGGGGGTTGCGTTGGGCGCCGTGATGGCGGCCCGCCTGGTGAGCATGCGCTCCTCAGTGAAGGTGATTCCGCTGGGTATCGCCATGGGGGTGATCGTCAATGTGATGATCTTCGTCACCGATATGAACCTGGCGATGGCGCTGATGGTGCTGATCGGCGGCCTGTCCGGCTTCTTCGTGGTTCCGATGAACGCCCTGCTGCAGTATCGCGGCCACATCCTGATGGGGGCGGGCCACTCCATCGCCGTGCAGAACTTCAACGAGAACCTGTCCATCCTGATCATGACCGGGCTGTACGCACTGCTGATCAGCTCCGGGGTTTCGATCAATACGGTGGTGATGCTGTTCGGCCTGTTCGTGGCCGGGACCATGTACATGGTCAAGCGTCGCCACGACGCCAATCAGCGGGAGTTCGACTCGGTCAGCGAGCTCGAAGACATCCGGCACTAAGGGCCTCGGGGCGGGCCTTCACTCGCTGCCGTCCAGGAGGCCATGTGCCTCCGCGTGGCGATACATCTCGAGAACCGTCGCCAACCCGGTCTTCTGACGGATCCCGGTCTGGTAGTTGGCCACCGTCTTGATGCTGAGGAACAGCCGCTGGGCGATTTCATCGACGCTGCGGCCCGCCGCCAGCAGGCGGAAGATCTCGAACTCACGGGGTGACAGACTGGCGTGGACGCCCTCTTCCGCCGGCTCGGCGGCCAGGACCACATCTGCCGACAAGGGGCGGTCACCGCGGGCGACCTGCCGTACTGCATCGATCAGGGCATCCGGCTCGCTGCTCTTGGTCAGATAGCCATCTGCGCCCGCCTTGAGCGCCTGGGCCACCATGGCAGGGTTGTCATGCATCGAGAAGATGAGCACCTTGAGGCCAGGTTGGCGCAGCTTGACCCGGGACAGGGTCTCCAGCCCTCCCCGTCCGGGCATCGACAGGTCCAGCACCAGCACGTCGGCCTGGTGCTCGGCCAGCCAGTGACAGGTGGCATCGCTGTCACTGAAGTCGGCCACCACCTGCATGTCGTCCTCAAGTTCCAGCAGGCGCCGGTAGCCGGTGCGGACGACTGCGTGGTCGTCTGCCAGCACTACCCTCAGGGGCTGACTCATGCGGCGCTCCCCAAGGGTAGACGGGCCGCCAGGCGAAGCCCCGGACGGGCCTGTCCCGGCTTGGAGGGGCCGACCTCAAGCTGGCCTCCGAGTGCCCAGATGCGTTCCCGCAGGCCTGCCAGCCCGTTGCCGTGACGGATGGCCGACTCGGGCGCCAGGATGCCCACCCCGTCATCGCATACGCTCCAGCGCAGCACGGCTGGATCGGCCGGGTCCACCTGCAGTTCGATGGACACCTTCCGCGCGTCGGCATGACGGGCAATGTTGGCAAGGGCTTCCTGGGTCATGCGATAAACAAAGAGACTGGTTTCACGGGGCAGTTCGAGCTGCCCGGGCTGGATGTCCAAGTTGAACTCCCGGCCTGGCAGGCGGACATCCTGCCAGCTTTTTACCAGCTCTTCGAGCAGACCGCCAATGGCGAGCTTACCGGCCTTGCCCAGCGTCTCCGCAACAGGCTGCAACTGGTGCAGGAGGCCACGCAGGGACTGATGCAAGGTCAGGGCTTGTGCTTCCATGTCACGCACCGCCGCCTGCAGGGACAGGTCGTTGGTGGTGCGCCGCAACAGGTAGGCCACATTGGCACGCAGGGCGGTCAAAGCCTGCCCGAGGTGTTCCTGAAGCGCCAGCGCCAGCCGCGCCCGTTCGTCCTCCTGGAGGGTCATCAGACGCACGGAAAGCTGCTTCTGCCGCGCCTCGGCGGCACCGAGGGCTTCGGCCAGATGATTCAGCGCACCCGCCACGTGATCGAGCTCCCGAACGGGGAGACGCGGCAATCGAGCACTGAAGTCCTGTCGGCGGAACGCTGCGATCGCCGCGAGGATGGCGCGCAGAGGGCCAAAGGCACGGCGGACCACCCAGTAGGATCCAAGCAGCATCGCCAACCCGTAAACGAAGAACATCCCGGTCATGCCCAGGATGTCGGCGATCGCCTCCTTCTGTTCGCTCAGCGGATCGGGGATCAGCACGGCATTGAAGGTCTGCCCGTCTTCCCTGCGCAGTACAAACCGCGCGCCCCCCTCCCCCGCCGGGACGGGAACCGCCGCAGGCACCAGGATCCGGCCCTGGCTGTCCTCGATCTGGAAGCTCAGGTGACGGAGGGACTCGCTGCGACTGATCGCCTGCAGGGTGGCCAGGTCATTCGGCTGGGAAGCGGAGCTGCCCCGCTGCAGGCTCGATAGTGCCTCGAGCAGGCGCGCCACCTCACGGGCACCATGATTCTCCTGGCGAATGTCGGCACTGGCCCGCCAGCTGGCAAGCAACACGGCGACGCAGAGACTGGCCAGGAAGATCCAGGCCGCGCGCCGCATCAGCAGGCGGGTGAGGTCCATGAGGGGCGTTCCCGGACGGCCGGCCTGCTTTCAGGCAGGCCGGATTGGGTCAGATCAGAGGCTGTAGCGCACACCAACCCATACCGTGCGCGGCGCGCCCGGCGCAAAGAAGGTCGATCCCACCTGAGGGTATTCGCCATTCACCGACGGGAAGGGGCGTGCCACGACCCCGCTGCCATCTGCATTGAAGGCGGTGGAGCCCAGCTGAGCACCGGTGCTGTATTGGCGATCGAACAGATTATTGACCTGTCCGAAGACCTGCAGGCGGCGGTCGACCTGGTAGCGTGCATTGAGGTTGAACACCGCGTAGCCACCGGAACGCCCCGACCCCATGTAGTAAACGCCATCAGGTTGGTGCTGGTTGTTCTCGTTGCCCCGGGCGAAGGAGCCGGACACGCCGATCAGGTCGGAGCCCACCGAGAATGCGCTGGTGATCCGGTAGGCCGCCGAGGCCTTCACGATGTGCCGCGGGATCAACGGGATGCGATCGCCCTTCCGAACATCGATGGTCCCTTCCATGCCAGGCCCCTCCTCGTTGGTGCTGTTACCGGCCCCACCCACTTCTTCGGCGGAGCGGTAGGTCGCATCGAGGAAGGTGTAGGACAGAGCGACGCTCAG
>JAFLDU010000374.1 GCA_017309145.1 Zoogloea sp.
CGGCGATGATCGCCATGCCGGTGGTGGCCCGGTGGGGGGCTGAAGCGAGCAGCATGCCCATGGCGGCGTCCGGCAGCATGGCTTCGATGCCTGGCAGGAGGCGCGGGTCGAGGCGCCGGTTGGCGATCTCGAGGACGATCCGGGTGAGCACCGCGATGCCCTTGTCGGTGGCGGCCTTGGCTTCGGCCGCCGCGGCAGGGCCGGCATTGGCGCCAACGACGGCGCTGGCGGTCCAGCCGCCGGCCTTGCGGATGAGGTTGAGGAGGCCCGACAGGAAGACTTCCAGGTTGTCGGTGAGGAGCGCCGTGCCCCGGGCGGGGGCGGCGACGCGCACGTAGCGCTTGATCTGGAAGCGCTTGGTGCGCAGCAGCTTGATGAGTTCGGTGAGCTTGGCCTGTTCCTGCTGGATGAAGCGCTCCAGATCGGCCTTGGCAGTGGGGGAGGTTTCGTCCTTGCGGGGCGCGGGGCGGTAGTCGCGGATCAGGTCGGTGAGGATCTCGTCGTTGCCGGGGCTGGCGTCGATGCACAGCAGATCGCCCACGAGGCCGCCGCGGGAGTGGGTGACGATGCTGAACATCGCCTTTGCAGGCAGCACTCGGGCCAGTGCAAGGGCGTTGTCGATGGGGCTCTCGGAGAAGGTGTGGTGTTCGAAGCCGAACAGTCGGCCTTCAAACTCGCCCACCAGCTTCTGCCAGCTCTGGCTGCCGGGCAGCTGGCCGAAGCCGCCGAGGGTGTGGGAGCCGGTGCCGTGGATGAAGATCAGGCCGGGCGCGGTGGTGAGCGCCTTGAGGGCCGGGGCGTCGGCGGTGAGCGCGCCGTGTTCGTCCAGGGCGCCGCCGTGCCAGGGGTAGAGGCCAGGGGCGTTGCGACCGCGCTTCTCGATGGCCCACACGATGGCCTTGGCGCCGGCGTAGGTGCTGCCGGCGACGATCAGGTCTTCGACCTTGGTGCCGGTGAATTCGGCGAGCTTGTCGTGGGCGGCCTTGGTGAGGTCGTCGTCCTTGAGGGCGAGGGTGGTGAGCTTGCGCCACACCCACTCGCCGATGCCCCGGCTCTGGGCGTCGCGGGGGCGCAGGGCGGTGAGATCCAGCGTGTCGTCGTCGCCGCGCAGTTCGGGGCGGGTGGCGGCAAGGCGAGCGAGGCGCTCGGCCAGCGCGTCGGCGCGGATGAAGACGGTGGTGCCGTCGTCGGCCTCGAGGGCCAGCAGGCGGGTGTCGGGCTTCACGTCCACCTGGCGGCTGTCGTCGCCCCGGGCCCGCGGGCCGATCTCCCAGCTCTCCTCGACCTGCACGTTGGCGAGCAGGGCGTCGGGGGCTTCGTTGTCGTCGCCCCGGCTGCCGGCCCGGGCAAGGGCGGCGGGGAGTACCGGCTTGCGGCTGGCGTCGGTTTCGGGGGCGGCGATGAGGCGCAGGGTGGGCAGGGCCGGTGTGGTCACAGCGGAACTCCAGATCGGGGGCCGTCAGGCAAGCCGGCCCGCACAGGGCGGGCCGGGGTTGGGTGCGGATTGCGTGGCGTGGCGCTCAGGAAAAGACCTTCCACGCCTTGGCGGTGCGGCTACCAAAGAGCTGCGGATCCTGCGGCAACTGGTTGGTGGGCAGGTAGGTGGGGGTGATGGCCTTGAACCAGGTGGCGTAGCTGGCGCTGGCCGGCAGCGCCGCGAGCGCCTTGAGGGCGTAGTAGGTGAAGGCGCCGTTGGGGCGGCCCTTGAAGCTGGTGTCCCAGCTGTACTGGCTGTCCTTGGCGCCGGCCATCAGCAGGTCGCCGCCGCTGCGCGACAGGCCGCTGAGGGTGGGCAGGGTGAGGGCCTTGGCGGCGGGGGCGAGCGCGTCGGGTTTCATCCACACGCCGGGCGGCAGGAAGCGGGCCCGGGGCATGCCGGGGTCGAGGTCGCTGTCGTCGCCGCGGGTGACGCTGCCGGAGTGGCAGCTGTCGGAGATCAGCAGCACCCGCACGCCGGCGGCGTGGTTGGCGAAGATCACCGCGATCTCGTCGTCGAGCAGCACCTTGCCGGCGCCGATGTCCCACGGGCACAGGGCTTCGTCGCGGCCGTCGGGTTCGTCGCCGTTCTGGTCGGGCACCCAGGTGCCATGGCCGGAATAAGTGATGACTACGGTGTCGCCCTTGGCCGCACCCGAGATGAGGCTGCTCATGGCGGCGACCATGGCCGCCTTGGTGGCCTGGGCGTCGAGCAGCTTGGTGACGGTGAAGCCGCGGGCAGCCAGGGCGGCAGCCCAGTCGTTGGCGTCGTTGACGCAGCCCTTCAGGTCGTTCTGGGTGCCTGGATAATCATTGATGCCGATGCACAGTGCCTTCTTGGTCATGATCGATCTCCTTCCGGGGAAGGGGCCGCCTACGTGCGTGCGGCCCGAGAAATGACAAACGCCCTGTGCTCAGTTAAGCAGAGCAGCATGAAAGGTCAATGGCTATCCGATGAAGGGTTGACGTAGAGACAGAAAAACCCGTGCGCAGCTACCCGCGGGGTACGGCGGCGAGGGCCTGCAAGGCGCTGACCTGATCGAGAACCGGCTGCGGAACGGGTATCCGGCCGGCCAGCATGGCCTGGATCAGGGCTGCATTGGCAGTGATTTCCGGGTTGTCGGGCATGCCGTCGACGGGCGGGGCGCCGCCTTCTTCGGCCGGGAAGGCGATGCTGGCCACGCCGTTGGCAAAGGCTTCGAGTTGGGGCCGGCGGCGGGGGTTGGCGAAGGCTTCGCCCTCGGTGCCGCGCAGCAGCATGCCGGTGCCGCCCTGGGCCACCAGGTGGGCGTGCATCCGTTCGAGGTATTCGGGGTGGGTCACCGACACCACCCGGACGCTGTGGCCGGGGGCCGGATCGAGGAGCTTGGCGAGGGTGTGGGCGCTGTTGCGCACGCCCAGGCGCACCCGCGTGGCGAGGATCGGCTCGAGCCCCGGGGCGAGCAGGTCGAGGGGCAGGCAGGCGAGGCGGCGGTCGGCGAGCTGGGCTTCGGCTTCGGCGATGCTGGCGGCGGGCTGGATGCCGAGGGCGGCGAGGAGCTCAAAAGGGCTGACCCGGCTTTCAAAATCATGACGGCCCTGGATCAGCACCGGGACGCCGGCGCGGGCGAGCAGCAGGGCCAGCAGCGGCATCAGGTTGGCCTGGCGGCGGGCGCCGTTGTAGGTGGGCA
>JAFLDU010000375.1 GCA_017309145.1 Zoogloea sp.
ACTCGGATGCGCCGGACGACCTGGTGCGCTACGGCAAGGACATCGAGAAGGCGGTGCTGGCGCGGGGTCTGCGCTACCACCTGGAGGACCGCGTCCTCGTGCATGGCAACAAGACGGTGGTGTTCCGCTGAGTCCTTGCGAACCCAATACCGGCTTTGTAGGGGTGGCTTCAGCCGCCCACGGAGCCCGAACAACGATCTGGCGCTGATGGGCGGCTGAAGCCGCCCCTACAGGCCCCTACAGGCGGCCCCCACGCGCCTCACCCGGATACTTGAGGATCAAACATGCCCTGGCGTCTCCTGCGCTTCGCGCTCAACAAGAAGCATCCTGAACCGCGGATGTTCAACTTCCACGAGAAGCTCAAGTCGAGCTACGACGTGGTCATCATCGGTGCCGGCGGGCATGGCCTGGCGGCCGCCTATTACCTGGCCCGCGACTACGGCATCACCAATGTCTGCGTGCTCGAGAAGGGCTACATCGGCGGCGGCAACACCGGCCGCAACACGACCATCGTCCGCTCCAACTACCTGACCCCCGAGGGCGTCAAGTTCTACGACGAGTCGGTGAGGCTGTGGCAGGACTTGTCCGAGGACTTCGACCTCAACCTGTTCTACGCCAACCGCGGCCACTTCACCCTGGCCCACACGGATTCCGCCGTGCGCACCATGCGCTGGCGCGCCGAGGTGAACAAGCACTACGGGGTGGATTCGGAGGTGGTCGGCCCCGAGGTGGTGAAGGAAGCCGCGCCGATGATCGATATCAGCTGCGGCGGCCATGCTCCCATCCTCGGCGCCCTTTACCACGCGCCGGGCTCGGTGGCCCGCCATGACGCGGTGGCCTGGGGCTACGGCCGCGGTGCCGACCAGCGCGGCGTGGAGATCCACCAGCAGACCGAGGTGCTCGGCATCGACGTGGTGGCCGGCAAGGTCAAGGGCGTCAAGACCTCCCGCGGCTACATCTCCACCAACAAGGTGCTGTGTGCCGTGGCGGGCTCCACCCCGCGCATCCTCAAGATGGTGGACGTCAAGTCGCCCATCTACATCCACCCGCTGCAGGCCATGGTCAGCGAGCCGATCAAGCCCTGGCTCGACCCCATCCTGGTGTCCGGCAGTCTGCACGTCTATATCAGCCAGTCGGCCCGTGGCGAGTTGGTGATGGGCGCCTCCCTGGATCCCTACGAACTCCACGGCACCCGCTCCACCCTCGACTTCGTCGAAGGCCTCACCACCCACATGCTGGAGATGTTCCCCTTCCTCTCCAACGTCAAGGTGATGCGCCAGTGGGCCGGCATGGCCGACATGACCCCCGATTTCGCCCCGGTGATGGGCAAGACCCCGGTGGAAGGCTTCTACCTGGATTCCGGCTGGGGCACCTGGGGCTTCAAGGCCACGCCGGTGTGCGGCAAGACCATGGCCCACACCGTGGTCAATGACAGCGACCACCCCTTGATCACCGGCTTCTCCCTGGACCGCTTCCGCAACTACGCCCTCACCGGCGAAAAGGGCGCGGCGAGCGTCGGTCACTGAGTCGGCCACCGAGAGGAAATCCACCATGAAGATCCTGACCTGTCCCCTCAACGGTCCCCGCCCCGTCTCCGAGTTCTTCTACTGGGGCGAAGTGCGTCCCATGCCGAACCCCGCCACCGCCAGCGACGACGTCTGGGCCGACTACGTCTTCAACCGCAACGGCGCGCCCGGCGTGAAGAAGGAGTGGTGGTGCCACACCCCCAGCAACACCTGGTTCATCGCCGAACGTGACACCGAGAAGGACGTCGTTGTGCGCACCTATTTCTACGAGGGAGAAGACTGATGCGTTTGCCCGCCACCAGCGGCGAGTGGATCGACCGCTCCCGCCCCGTCGAATTCAGCTTTGAAGGCCGCAGCTACAAGGGCTTCGAAGGCGATACCGTCAGCTCCGCCTTGTGGGGCGCCGACGTGCGCGTCCTCGGCCGCAGCTTCAAGTACCACCGGCCCCGCGGCGTGCTGTCGCTGGCCAACCACGACACCAACGCCCTGCACCAGTGGGGCGGCATTCCCAACATCCGCTCCGATGTGACGCCGCTGGCCGCCGGCATGGCCCTCACCGCGGTGAACACCTTCGGCGGCCTGGAGGCCGACAAGGGCCGCCACCTGGGCAAGATCTCGTCCCTGCTGCCGGTCGGCTTCTACTACAAGGCCTTCCACAGCAAGAAGCTCTTCCCGATGTGGGAGCGCATGTTCCGCTTCATGACCGGCCTCGGCCGCGTCGATGTGAACATGCCCCACCGCCGTACCCCCAAGGCCTATGACTTCTGCGACGTGCTGGTCATCGGCGCCGGCCCCTCCGGCCTGTCGGCCGCGCTGGCTGCGGCGGAGCAGGGCGCCGAGGTGGTGGTGGTGGATGAGAACGCCCGTGCCGGCGGCAGCGCCGGCTATCAGCTGGGCAATGACGCCAGCCGCCGCCGCGTGCTCGACAGCCTGCTCGCCCGGGTGGCCGCCGAGCCGCGCATCCGCGTCGTCACCGCGACCTATGCCGCCGGGTATTACAAGGATCACTGGATCCCCCTGGTCAGCGCCGATCGCATGCTCAAGATGCGTGCCGGCAGCGTGGTGCTGGCCAGCGGCGCCTTCGAGCAGCCGGCCGTCTTCCACAACAACGACCTGCCCGGCGTGATGCTGGCCAGCGCGGCCCAACGCTTGATGTACCGCTACGGCGTCAAGCCGATGAACAAGGCGGTGGTGCTGGCGGCCAACGCCGACGGCTACCGGGCCGCCCTCGACCTGCAGGCCAACGGCATCACCGTTGCCGCCCTGGTGGACCTGCGGGCCGGCAGCGGCAGCGCCGACCCCCTGGCCCGCGTGCTGCAGCAGTCCGGCGTGGAAGTGCTGGTCGGCCACGCGGTGGTTGAAGGCATCGCCGATGGCAAGGGCCTGTGCGCCGGTGCCCGCATCGCCGCCCTGCAGGCCGACGGCACGCCGGCCGCCCAGCGCCGCGACATCGCCTGCGATGGCATCCTGATGAGCACCGGCTGGGCGCCCGCCGCATGGGGAGTGAATTCGTTCCCAGTTTGAATGAAGGCGATTTCGCCATTCAGGCACTGCGGATTCCGGGAACCAGCCTGTCCCAGTCCGTTGCCATGCAGCAACAACTGGAAAAGCGGCTTAA
>JAFLDU010000376.1 GCA_017309145.1 Zoogloea sp.
CCACCAGCATCGGGCGCAAGCGGGCCATCGGCACCAGCAGCACGAGCAGGGCGATGGTCGCCATGAACTCCAGGGACCAGCCCCGCGGAATCGAGCCCGCCGCCATCACCCCGCAGAAGGCGAACACCTGCCACAGCAGCCACGACCACAGGGACGGCCCCAGGTAGTAGCCCAGGCGCCACTGCGGGTCTTCGTGGCTCAGCATCTTCTCGAGGCAATGGGCGAAAGCCCCATCGGTGAGCAGATGCCCCGACAACCAGCGCGCGCCCGCCGGCACCCCGCGGAAGCCCCTGGCGATGGCCGCGCTGAAGATGATGAAGCGCAGGTTCAGCACGAAGGCCGTCACCACCATCAGCCACACCGGCGCGCCCGCCGCGATCAAAGGCAAGGTGCCGAGCTGGGCGGTGCCCGCAAAGACGATCACGTTCATGCCCATCGCCTGCAGCGGCGTGAAGCCGACTCCGGCCATGGTCAGACCGGTCACCAGGGCCCAGGGGATGAGACCGACGGACAGGGGCAGGTAGCCGAAGAAGCCCTCCCGCAGCCCGTCCCGGAAACTCGGGGACATGCCCACTCCTTTCAGGTTCGAGCCGCCGAACTTAGCACGGAAGGTCGAACGACACCGTCCGGGTTAACGTGGAGGTCAACCTGGCCCGGCACACCGGTCTAAGCCATTCAGGTTCATGTCCGTTACGGAAGCCACCCTTGGCAGCGTCCTCGAAGTGCGTCACAGTTCCGGTCCGGACTGACTCTCTCCCGCCCCATGTCCCAGCAAGCCAACAACCCGCTCCACGGCATCACCCTCGAACGCATGCTCACCGAACTGGTGGAGCGCCACGGCTGGGAGCGCCTCGGCGAGGTCATCAACATCCGCTGCTTCCAGATCGACCCCAGCATCAAGTCCAGCCTGACCTTCCTGCGCCGCACCCCGTGGGCACGGACCGAGGTGGAAGCCTTCTACCTGCGCCAGCTGCGCTGACCGCCCCCAGGCTATCGCCCGTGGCCGCCTTCCAGATCCCGGTCTACTTCGACTACCTCGCCACCTTCAGCTGGGCCCTGTCCGGCGCCATCGTGGCCCTGCGCAAGCGCTGCGACATCGTCGGCGTGTTCGTGCTGGCCCTGCTCACCTCGATGGGCGGCAGCCTCCTGCGAGACGGAGTGTTCCTGCAGCGCACCCCGCCGGTGCTCACCGATCCGGTCTACCTGCCCCTGATCACCGCCGCGTCCCTGCTGGTGGCCCTGCTCCATCAGCGTCTGGCCGACCTGCCGGTAGTGGACAAGCTGGTCAGCACCATCGACGCGATCGGCACGCCGGCCTTCGCCGTGGTGGGCATGCAACTGGCCCTGGGCGCCGGCATCCCCCTGCCCGGCGTGGTGCTGGTCGGGGCGGTGAGCGGCGTGGGCGGCGGCGTGCTGCGCGACGTGATCGTCCGCGAAGTGCCCTTCATCCTGCAACCGGGGCAGTTCTTCGCGCTGGTCGTGCTGTTTGCCAGCCTGGTCTTCCTGACCCTCACCCTGGCCCTCGAGGTGGATACCGCGCTGGCGGCCTGGATCACCATCGGCGTGTTCTTCGTCGTACGCATGCTCACCATGCGCTACAACTGGCAGACCCGCCCGCTGCTGCGCGACGGCTGAGGGCCGGGCCGAACTTGCCTGGCCACGGCCGGTCCGAGCGCTTATCCCCCCCACCCTGAAGGGAGACACCCATGTCCGGAACGCCCGCCGTCACCGCTGTCCTGCAGGACAGCCCCTACCTCGTGCAGCTCTCCGACGACCTTGGCCACACCTGGCCGGCCGACGAGCCCCAGGAGGTGGGCGGCGGCAACACCGGCCCCGCCCCGGACCGCCTGATCCTCGGCGGTCTCGGTGCGTGCACCGCCATCACCATCAAGATGGTGGCCGCCCGCCGCAACTGGCCCCTCACCGGTGTCCGCGTCGAACTGCAGCTCAACCCCGACGGCAAACCCGAGAGCGGCAATGACATCGTCCGCCGGGTCTTCCTGGAAGGGGCCCTGAGCGAGGAGCAACGCGCCCAGTTGCTCAAGATCGCCAACGCCTGCCCCATGCACAAGCTGCTGACCGGCGAAGTGCGCATCCACACCGACCTGGGCTGAAGGT
The DNA here is from genome assembly GCA_017309145.1 of Zoogloea sp. Classification (GTDB taxonomy): domain Bacteria; phylum Pseudomonadota; class Gammaproteobacteria; order Burkholderiales; family Rhodocyclaceae; genus Zoogloea. The sequence goes on from JAFLDU010000376.1 coordinate 2,119, forward strand.
GTCGCCATGAGCCACTTCATCGAACGCATCCAGCCCCGCGCAGCCGACCTGGGCGAAGGCCTGTTGGTGCGCCGCGCCCTGCCCACCCGCCAGCGTCGCATGGTCGGGGCCTGGTGTTTTCTCGATCATGCCGGCCCGGCGGACTTCGCCCCCGGCGGCGGCATGCACGTGGGCGCCCACCCGCACACGGCCCTGCAGACCTTCACCTGGCTGATCGAAGGCGAGGTGCTGCACCGGGACAGTCTGGGCAACGAGCAGGTGATCCGCCCGGGGCAGGTCAATCTGATGACCGCCGGCCGCGGCATCGTGCATACCGAAGACTCCCTGCCCGATGCCCGGCGCCTGCACGCGGCCCAGCTGTGGATCGCCCTGCCGCCGGAACAGGCCGACTGCCCGCCAGCCTTCGAGCACCACCCGGTGCTGCCCCGCTGGGAGCAGGACGACTGCAGCCTGACCCTGCTCGCCGGCCACCATGCCGGACGGCAGGCGCCGGCCACGCTATACACGCCGCTGGTCGGCATCGACATCCAGAGCCACGCGGGCGGCGCCCTCCGGCTGCCCCTCGACCCGAACTTCGAATACGGCCTGCTTCCGCTTGAGGGCAGCCTGGAGATCGACGGGGAACCCTTCGCCAGCGACGAATTCGCCTACCTGGGACAGGGCCGGACCGAACTGGCGATCCAGCTCGCCCCGGGCAGCCGGGTCCTGCTGCTGGGCGGCGAGCCCTTCGGCGAACCGGTGCTGATGTGGTGGAACTTCGTCGGCCACAGCAAGGCCGCCATCATCCAGGCCCAGCGCGACTGGGAAGCCGGCGATCCCCGCTTCGGCCCGGTGCCCGGCAGCACCCGGCGGCTGAGCCCGCCACCGCTGCCCTGGAGCGTCGACTGACTAAGCCACCCCGCCCGGCCGCGTCGCCGCGAGCCAGGCCTCGTAGCCGCCCTTGAGGGGACGCG
>JAFLDU010000377.1 GCA_017309145.1 Zoogloea sp.
CCACCGCCGCGCGGCACGTCACGACGCTCAGCGCCGGCGGGGCGGGCGGCATCCTGAGGCTGGTCGCCCATCCGCATGGTCAGGGCGATGCGCTTGCGCGGGATGTCCACCTCGATCACCTTGACCTTGACCACCTGGCCGGCCTTCACGACCGTATGCGGGTCCTTCACGAAGCGGTCGGACAGTGCCGATACGTGCACCAGGCCGTCCTGATGCACGCCGATATCCACGAAGGCGCCGAAGTTGGTCACGTTGGTCACCACGCCCTCCAGCATCATCCCCACGGTGAGGTCCTTCAGGTCCTCCACGCCGTCCCGGAAGCTGGCGGTCTTGAACTCGGGGCGCGGGTCGCGGCCGGGCTTGTCGAGCTCCTTCAGGATGTCCTGCACGGTGGGCAGGCCGAAGCGCTCGTCGGTGTAGCGCTCCGCCTTGATCTGGGCGATCGCGCGGGAGTCGCCCATCAGGTCGCGCACGCCCTTCTGGATGTCGGCGAGGATGCGCTCGACCACCGGATAGGCTTCCGGGTGCACCGCCGAGGCGTCCAGCGGGTTGGTGCCGTTGGTGACGCGCAGGAAGCCGGCCGCCTGCTCGAAGGTCTTCGGCCCCAGGCGGGGCACCTCGAGCAGGGCTTCGCGGCTCGGGAAGGGGCCGTTGGCGTCGCGGTGGGCCACGATGTTGGCCGCCAGGGTGGCGTTGAGGCCGGAGATGCGGGTCAGCAGGGCCACCGAGGCCATGTTCACGTCCACGCCGACCGCGTTCACGCAGTCTTCCACCACCGAGTCGAGGGCGCGTGCCAGGCGGGTCTGGTTCACATCGTGCTGATACTGACCGACGCCGATGGACTTGGGATCGATCTTCACCAGCTCGGCCAGCGGATCCTGCAGGCGGCGGGCAATGGAGACGGCGCCGCGCAGGCTCACGTCCAGATCAGGGAATTCCTTGGCTGCCAGCTCCGAAGCGGAATACACCGAGGCGCCGGCCTCGGACACCACGATCTTGGTCATGCCGAGCTCGGGGCGCAGCTTGATCAGGTCGGCGGCCAGTTTGTCGGTCTCCCGGCTGGCGGTGCCGTTGCCGATGGCGATCAGGGATACCCGGTGCTTCTCGCACAGCCGCGACAGTTGGTGCAGGCTGCCGTCCCAATCGCGACGGGGCTCGTGGGGGTAGATGGTGGCGGTGTCGAGGAGCTTGCCGGTCTGGTCCACGATGGCCACCTTGACGCCGGTGCGCAGGCCCGGGTCGAGGCCCAGGGTGGCGCGGGGGCCGGCCGGGGCGGCGAGCAGCAGATCCTTGAGGTTGCGGCCGAAGACGCGGATGGCCTCTTCCTCGGCCTGCTCACGCAACTGTCCGAGCAGTTCGAGCTCCAGGTGCAGGGAGATCTTGACGCTCCATGCCCAGCGCACCGTCTCGCGCAGCCAGGCGTCGGCGGCGCGGCCTTGGTCGCGGATGCCGAAATGGCCGGCGATGCGCCCCTCGCACGGGTTGGGACCGGCCGGGCTGCCGTCGGTGGGGTCGCTGTCGAGGGCCAGTTGCAGGCGCAGGAAGCCTTCGTTGCGGCCGCGGAACAGGGCCAGGGCCCGGTGGGAGGGCACGGTCTGGATGGATTCGCGGAAATCGAACCAGTCGCGGAACTTGGCGGCCGCGGGGTCGGTCTCCTTCTCGGCGATCACGGTCGAGGCAACAACGCCGTGGTCGTGGAGATACTCGCGCAGCTTGCCGATCAGCTCTGCATCTTCCGCGAAGCGTTCCATCAGGATCTGGCGGGCGCCGTCTAGCACCGAGCGGGTGTCGGCAAAGCCGGCTTCTGCGTTGATGTAGGCGGCCGCCTCGTTCTCCGGCACCAGGGTCGGGTCGCTCAGCAGAGCGTCGGCCAGCGGGGCGATGCCGGCTTCCCGGGCGATCTGGGCCTTGGTGCGGCGCTTCTGCTTGAAGGGCAGATAGAGGTCTTCGAGACGCTGCTTGGTTTCGGCGTTCTCGATGGCCTCACGCAGGGTGGGGTCGAGCTTGCCCTGCTCGCTGATGCTCTGGATCACGGCGGCACGGCGGTCTTCCAGCTCGCGCAGGTAGCCCAGGCGTTCCTCGAGGGTGCGCAGCTGGGTGTCATCCAGCCCGCCGGTCACTTCCTTGCGGTAACGGGCCACAAAGGGCACGGTGGCACCTTCGTCGAGAAGCTGAACGGCAGCAGAAACCTGACGCGGCTGTACACCCAATTCGGAGGCGATACGTTGTTCGATCGGCAGAAGCATGGACGGCTTGACGCAAAAAAGGGCGCATGGTGCAGAAAGCCGGCCCTGCCCGCAAGTCCGTCGGAGCCCGAGTTTCCGGTAAAATCAGGCAATTGTCCGTGCTGCGAATCATGATCATTTCGCGCACATCCAGTCGGGGCGCCGTTTTCCGGCGGATCCGACCCAGCAGGAGATAACACTACATGAATCCCGTTTTCGCTGCCTTGGCGGCGGTGGCGTTCGGCTTGACGCTGGTTGGGGCTGACGCCTCGGCGGCGCCCGCGCCGGCGCACTCCACCTCCGCCCACAAGGCAGGCCAGGCGGCCAAGCCCGCCAAATCCTCTCCTGAGAAGGCGGCCAAGGCTGCTTCCAGCAAGCCAGCGAAGGCCGCCAAGGCCACTAAGGAGCCTGCGGCCAAGTCCGCCAAGTCCGTGAAGGAGTCGTCGGCCAAGACCGCCAAGGCCTCCGCGCAGAAGGATGCCTCGCCGCGCGCCGAAGGCCGCAAGGGCAAGGCGGCCAGGCAGGCGGCGAGTGCCTCCGCCGAGCCCCGGGAAGCGCGCGAGAGCAGTGGCGCCCGCAAGACCGTCAAGGAGGTCCGGGTGGTCAAGGGCCGCAAGGTCGTGGTCGAGCGCAGCGTGCCGGCCACCCGCGAGAGCCGCTCCCGCCGGAGCGAGGGCAGCGAGTCGCCGGTGCCGCGCAGCAGCGGAGCCATCGGCCGTGAAGCCTTCGTGCCCAGTTCTCCGCCGATTCCCCGGGCAGAGGCCGTCCGTCAGATCCAGAGCCGCAATGCGCTGCCTCCTATCCCTGCGCCGAATGTCCCGATCCCGCCCCCCCGTGTGAGCAGCCCGACGCCTCAGCGGTCCACCGTAACCCTGCAGCCGCC
>JAFLDU010000378.1 GCA_017309145.1 Zoogloea sp.
CACGGTCGTGTTCGTGTCGTCCTTCAACTGACCGAACGTCCCGCCGTAGTCCGCCGTGATCTTCTCCGTCAGATCCCCACGTGCAATCGCGTTCAGAACACGCGCGATGTCTTCAAGGTTGCCGGCCATCCCTTGCATGAGATTATTCAGGCCGATCGACAGATCCCGGAAGAAGCCTTCCTTCCCTTCCACCACCAAGCGGGCCGCGAGATCACCTTCTGCCGCAGCATTGACCAATGCCTGCACCTCCTTCTCGGCCGCGAGCTCATCGGTGCGATCCCTCCACTCACCCACGGAGCCGAGCCGCTCGCCGGAGGCATTGACGATCGGGCTGGTGACCACGTCGAAGACCCGGCCGCCAATCGACATCTGGGTGCGGGTGGTCTGGACCAGCGCCGCCAGACGCTTGAGGGCTGCATCCGGATCCGCATACAGACGGCCGATGCTGCTGCCGACGAAGGTGTCCGCACTAAACCCCGGGGCATCCTTTCGGATCTCCTGCTCGATGGCGCGGATGGTCTTCAGCAGCGCCATGTTGGCGTAGATCACCCGACCACCGGGGTCAGCGATCCGGACGTTGGTCTCCACGCAATCCAGCGCCTGACGGATCCGGGCATTTTCATCGCTGATCCGCTTCTGCTCAGCAATGTCGGCGCAGAGCTTGATCTGCATCGACTCGAGAGCTTGAAGCACCCGTCCGACTTCATCATTGCGGCCCGAATCGATCTCATTGGCATAATTGCCGTTCGCCACGTTCTGGGCGGTCTGCACCATGGCCTGCAGGGGACGGGCCACCAGAGACCGCATCAGCACGAAGATCAGCACGGCCAGAACCAACGAAGCGAGAAGTGCCATGCTCAGCAGCATCACACCGATGGAGCGCGAGACGCTCTCGAACTCATCCATGTAGGTGCCACCGGCGATCACCCAGTTCCACTCCGGGAAGGAGTCGAAGACAACGACCTTCTCCCTGGGCACGGTGTCATTGAGTTCGGTGTTGAGCCACGGATAGTGGATGACACCTTGCTTGCGCTCGAGGATCTCGCGGATGAACAGCCGCCCATCGGCATCCTTGGCATCGACAATATTCTGACCTTCCTTCGCCGGGTGCACCGTCAGCGTCCCGAAGGACTTCCCGGGGGTGGAGTCCAGCACATAGGCATAGCCTGAATCACCGAAGCGGACGGCCTTGATCTGCTGCTTGAGTGCAGCCAGTTCATCGGAGAAGCGCCGACCGACGAAAGTCGCCCCGATCACCTTGCCGGCGGCGTCCTTGATCGGCGAGTAGCCCGTATAAGTATCGACACCAAACAACATGGCCTTGCCGACGTAGCGCTCCCCCGCGATCAACTTCGCATAGGCAGGGTGATCGTGGGCGAGGGTCGTGCCGACGGCACGCTCACCGTTCTCCTTCTTGACCGAGGTGGCCACTCTGTAGAAATCGTCACCCTTGCGGGCAAACAAGGTCGCCACAGCCCCGCTGCCTGCCGTGAAACGATCCACCTCCTGGGTTCGCTGGTTCATCACGACACCGCCGTGACTCAAGACCGGCATGCCCTCAGCGGCGGCATTCACGCTGAAACTGTCGCCAAAGCCCGCGGCGAACATGTCATTGAGCCTCTCGGTTTCGAGCTTCAGACTCTGCGCCTTGGAGGCCACCATCGCCTTGACGAGGGACACCTTGTCGCTCACCACCGTCAGGCCTTGCCCCTCCAGGGCTTGCCCTGCCCGATCACGCACGAACCAGGAGCCCAGCCCCAGGATCACGACCAGGACGAGTGTGGCTGCCAAGGCCGCCCGGGTGGCGAGCGACATGTCCTTCAAGCCGGTGGCCAGACGGGTCACGAGACCGGACGAGCGCACGCGCCCATTGGCGATCTGCATGCCCCCTGCCTTGCCCCCCCTGAACTGGGCATAGGCCGCTTCGGCCTCCTTGACCTTGGCAATCGACACCTTGCGCCGGATCGACATGTAGCCAGTCACGCTGCCGTTCTCGATCACCGGTGTGACATGGGCCTCGACCCAGTAGTGATCGCCGTTCTTGCAACGGTTCTTGACCACGCCGGACCAGGGCCGTCCATTTTTGAGATCACGCCACAGATCCTCGAAGGCCTCGACGGGCATGTCCGGGTGCCGGACGATGTTGTGGGACTGCCCGATCAATTCGTCCTCGGTGAAGCCACTGATCCGGATGAAGTCCGGATTCACGTAGACGATCTGCCCCTTCAGGTCAGTCCGCGAGACAATCAGGTCTCCGTCTTCCAGCTCGATTTCACGCTGGGTCACAGGCATGTTTATTTTCATGTGTTGCTCCTGCAGGGCTTGGCCAATGGCATGGCCCAGTCATCAAGGGATCAGAACTCTTCCCAGTCGGCTTGCGCCAGATTCGAGGCCTGCCGCTTGACCTTGGGCAGGGGAGCGCCGACTTTGGCCACTTTCATGGCCCTCACCGGCAAGGGCTGAACGCGCTCCTCGGACGATGGGGTGCCATGCGGACGGGCCTCAAGCTGCGGGGCGGACTCATCGGCACGACTTTGCTTGAGCTTGCGGATCTCCTGGATGGTTTCGTCGGAGAGTACGGCAAAGTCATTCAGCAACAGACGCTCGGCCCCCGCCGCGTCACCGGAGAGCTTGGCCTGGATCACGGCTCCCGCGCAGCGATGGAAATCGGCATGCTTGTCCCGCAAGGTCTGGAAGCCCGGCTCACCGGCATAGCGCTTGCCTTCCCCATGGATCCAGCACCCCAGGACACATTTGTCATCGCGGGACACCACGGCAGGATCAAGCGCCTCGCCCTGCCCGGCCAGGTAGTTGCGCAGCTTGAACTTCCAGCCCATGTGGGCCTGGATCACGCCATCGAAGTCCAGGTTACCCGACGCGGCAGGCTGGGCGACCAGGCGGAACATGGCGACGGAGCGCACGAGGCTGCGGGCCTGATCCTCCAGACTCTCCGCCGCGGCGGCCGCCTCTTCCACCAACGCCGCATTCTGCTGCGTCACCTCGTCCATCTGACCCACCGCATGCGTCACCTGCTCGATGCCGCTGCTCTGCTCCTGGCTCGCCTCCGCTATCTCCGTCACCAGCGACGACAGCT
>JAFLDU010000379.1 GCA_017309145.1 Zoogloea sp.
GATACGGCACGATCGCCGAATTGACCCTCGGGCTGGCGGAATATTTCTCTTTCTACAACGGCGAGCGCCCGCACCAGTCGCTAGACAACCGGACGCCGAACGCGGTCCATGTCCATGGCGACGGCGTCGGGGCGGGGCGCTGCGCTGGCCGGCGCGGTCCTGCTCGGCGGGACCTTCATGGGTATCGCGGGCCTGGCCCAGTGGTTGGCCAGGGTGCGGGACCCTTCGGCGACCGCACGCCGCATCGGGCTGATCACCGCCTGCTATGGGGTCGGCCAGATTGTCGGACCGCTGGTGGTGGCCGGGTGGGGGCGGGACGGTGACCTGCGGCTGCCGGTGCTGGCGGCCTCCGTTGCCTTGCTGCTCAGCGCGCTGCTTCTCGAGGTCTCCAGACGACGCGAGCGCCTGGCCTGATGAGCCGGCTGCAGATCCATTTTTCCATCAAAGGAGTGAGCGATGCCCTACCTGAATCTGTCTTATGCCTCCGCCGAGGCGCCTTCCCATGCCGACCTGGCTGTCGTGCTGACCGATCTGACCGTGGCGAGGCTGGGCAAGAAGCGCGAATTGACGGTGGTGACGGTACAGCGCGTGCCGCTGGCCGACTGGTTTCTTGGGGGCGCCGGGCTGGGGCCGGGGCAGTCTGGGGCCCTGCTCGAGATCCGCATCACTGCAGGGACCAACACCAAAGGGGAGAAGGCCGCGTTCATCCGCGATGTGTTTGCTGCCTTGGTGGAGCACCTTCCGGGGCTTGTGCCGGCAAGCTATGTGGCCCTGCATGAGCCGCCCGCGGATGCTTGGGGCTATGCCGGCTTGACTCAGGAATATCGCTATATCGAAGGGGCGCGCCTTTAGCGGCCGTGCTGGGCGGCGCCCTAATTGCGCTGGCGGGAGATCTGCCGGGACAAGGCGATCAGCGGCAGCAGCCCCACGACGACGATGGCCAGTGCCGCCGTGGAGGCCTCGGTGAGGCGCTCATCGGAGGCCAGCACATAGGTCTGGGTAGCGAGGGTGTCGAAATTGAAGGGGCGCATCACCAGGGTGGCGGGCAGCTCCTTCATCACATCCACAAAGACCAGCAGGCCGGCTGTGAACAGGCTGCCCCGCAGGATCGGTACATGGACACGGCGCAGGGTGCCACCCTGACCCAGGCCCAGGCTGCGGGCCGCGTCGTCCATGCTGGGCGTGATCTTCGACAGGCTGGCCTCGACGGTCTGCAGGGCGACGGCGAGGAAGCGCACCAGGTAGGCGTAGATCAGGGCTGCGATGCCGCCGGTGAGGAGCAGGCCGGGATTGATCCCGAACCACGCCAGCCACTGGGCCGCCAGCCAGTTGTCGAGGCGGGTGACTGGAATCAGCACGCCGACGGCGATCACTGTGCCGGGTACGGCGTACCCCAGTCCGACCAGGCGGTTCAGGCTGCGTGACAGCATCGTCTTGGTGAGGCGCGCGCTGTAGGCCAGCAGGACGGCCAGCAGCACCGCGACCAGCGCGGTGAGCCCGGCCAGGGTGAGGCTGTTGCCGGCCAGGGTGATGAAGCGAGCGCCGAACTGGCTGTCCCCCTCGCCGAAGGCCATGCGCAGCAGCAGGGTGGCAGGCAGCAGGAAGCCGAGGGTCAGGGGCAGGGCACAGGCCAGCATCGCCAGCAGCCCGGCGCCCCGAGGCAAGCGTGAGACCGGCGGGCGCACCCGCTGGGAGGTGTTGTGGTAGCGGGCCCGCCCGCGGGTGAAGCGCTCGATCACCACCAGCAGCAGCACGAATCCGAGCAGGATGGCGGCGAGCTGGGCCGAGGCGATCCGGTCGCCAAGGGAGAACCAGGCCCGGTAGATGCCGGTGGTGAAGGTATTGACGGCGAAGTAGGCCACCGTGCCATAGTCGGCCAGGGTTTCCATCAGGGCCAGGGCTACGCCTGCCGCCACCGCCGGCCGGGCCAGCGGCAGGGAGATGGTGAAGAAGGCCCGCCAGGGGCCGATGCCCAGGGTGCGGGCGGCCTCCAGGACGCCCCCGGCCCGCTCAAGGAAGGCGGTGCGGGCCAGCAGGTAAACGTAGGGGTAGAGCACGAAGACGAACATCAGCATGGCGCCGGGAAGCGTGCGGATGTCCGGAAAGTAGTAGTCGCCCCGGCGCCACTCGAAGAGCTCGCGCAGGCCGGTCTGGACTGGACCGACGAACTGAAGGAAGTCGGTGTACACATAAGCCATGACATAGGCCGGCATGGCGAGAGGTAGTACCAGCGCCCATTCGAAGACCTTGCGGCCTGGAAAGTCGTGCATGGCGGTGAGCCAGGCCGTCATGACGCCGATCACCGCCACGCCGAAGCCGACACCCAGGCACAGGGCGAGGGAGTTGCCGATGTATTCGGGCAGGACGGTGTCCGCGAGATGGGTCCAGGTGTGGTTGGTGCCGCCCAGGAACAGGTTGAAGCCCACGCTGGCGACGGGCAGACCGGCCAGCAGGGCGATCAGGAAGGCAGTCAGTACCAGGGGGGAGAGCGATCCGCGGTGAAGACGAAAGAGTCGGGCTGTCATGGTTGGCTTTGGCTTATTGCGAATTATAATCGATACCATGTCCAAACTTGAACTCAAGGCTGTCGTCCAGCGCTATGGCAGCCACACCATCGTGAATGGCGTCGACTTCCGCCTGGAGCCGGGCAGCATTGCCTGTCTGCTCGGCCCCTCCGGCTGCGGCAAGACTACTTTGCTGCGGTGCATTGCCGGTTTCGAGGACGTGGCGGGCGGCGAGATCCTCATCAACGGTGTGCCGGTGAGTTCCCCGGGGCGCCGGGTTCCCCCCGAGAAGCGCCAGGTGGGCATGGTTTTTCAGGATTACGCCTTGTTTCCGCACCTTACGGTGGCGCGCAACGTCGGCTTCGGTCTGAGCGGCGTGTCTGCCACTGAACGGGACCGGCGGGTCGAGGAGCTCTTGGTGACGGTGGGGCTGGGCGGGCAGGGGCATAAGTTTCCCCATGAGCTGTCCGGCGGTCAGCAGCAGCGGGTCGCGCTGGCCCGGGCGTTGGCTCCGCGGCCCGAACTGGTGTTGCTGGACGAGCCTTTCTCCAACCTCGATGTGGATCTGCGCGAGCGGCTCTCGGT
>JAFLDU010000380.1 GCA_017309145.1 Zoogloea sp.
CCGCCGGCAGGGCGGCTTCGGCCTGTTCGAAGGCTTCGGCCCGGGCGGCCAGCAGCTGGGCGGCCTCGATGCCGTGCAGGCGGGCGCGCAGGGCGTCGGCCTCTTCGCGGGCGGCGTCGAGCTCGGGGCGGAGCGCCCGCAGGCGGGCGTCCAGGCTGTGCATGTCGGCGTCGAGTTGCTTCAGGCGGGCGCTGCGGGCCAGCTCGCCGAAGTGGAATTCATTGGGCTTGCCCAGATGGCGGGCACCCCGGCGTTCCCGGTGGTAGCCGTCGCGGGTGATCCACTCGGTCTCGCGGGGCAGGCGTCTGGCGGCGTCGGCGTCATCCACCCGCTGGATGCGGCCGAGCAGGTCGGCGAGCCAGCGGGGCACCGCATCGGCGAAGCGGACGACCTCGGCCAGGGAGCCACTGGGGGCCGGCGGCGCGGGTTCCAGCTCGGGGACGATGAAGTGGCGGAAGCGTTCCTGCTCGCCCAGGCCCCAGGCGGCGTGGCGATCCTGCTCCCGCTCGAGCAGCAGCACATGGCGGTAGGGGCGCAGCACCGCCTCCAGGGCGGCCTGCCAGGCCGGGTCGGTGACTTCGACGATCTCGGCGAGGGCCTGGTGGGCGATGCCGGCGTCCCGCAGGCGGGCGCGGAAGCGGCTGACCGCCGGGTCGCCTGGCGGGCCGCGGTGGTCGCGGGTGGCGCGCAGCTGCGCGGTCTTCTCTTCGAAGGCGGCGAGGGCTTCGCGCTCCTGGCGCTGCAGGTGGAGCAGGCGGGCATCGGCCTTGGCGTGGGTGGCCTCCAGGTCTACGGCGGCGTCACCGGCCTCGCGGGCCAGACGGGCGCGCAGGGCATTGCGTTCGGCCAGCAGTTTCTCTGCGTCGCGGACTTCGTCATGGGCGGCGAGGTGCTGCCGTTCGGCCTCCAGGTCGCGGCTGCGGGCGGCCTTGCGCTCGGCTTCGGCGGCGGCCTTCTCGGCGTCGACGCCGGTGCCGCGGGCCTTGAGGGCGGCGAGTTCGTCCTGCCCCTGCTGGAAGTCCGTGCGTCCGCGGGCGATGTCGGTGCGGGCCAGGGAGATCTCCCGGGCCAGTTCGGAGGCTTCCAGGCGCGGCACGATCTCGGCGGCCAGGGCCCGGGCTTCGTCGTCGAGCTGTTTCCATTCCAGGAAGCGGTCGGCTTCGAGGCGCTTGGCTTCGGCCTGGGCGCGCAGGCGGTCGAGATCCAGGCCGAGGGCGGCCAGTTCCTTTTCGGCGTTGTTCTGTTCTTCCCGGGCGGCGGCGTAGTTGTCGAGCACCTCCTTGTCACCGAAGACGTCGAAGACCAGCTCGAGCAGGGCCTTGGGGGAGTACTCGCAGAGCTTGTCGGTGTCGCCCTGCTCGAGGGCGAGCACCTTGGCGATGGCGGGGGTGAGCCCCCCCCAGGCCAGGCGGCTCTGGTAGTCCCGGTAGCCGACCCATTCGACGACCTTGTCCTCGCGGGCCTCAAGGGCTTCGATGGAAACGTCGCCGTCGGCGATCGCGTAGTCGCGGGTCCAGTCACCGCCGGCGCGGCGGATGCGGCAGGCGAGGGTGACTTCGTCCTTCAGGCACGGAAAGAAAGGGCGCTTGCCGGTGCTGCCCGGCCGGTTGGCCACCACCGCGCGGATCCAGGCGAAGCTGCGGTTGGCCCGGCGAACGTAGCGGCGGAAGTCGCGCTTGCCTGAGCAGCGCAGGCCGAAGAGGGTGCGCAGGGCGTCGAGCAGGGTGGTCTTGCCAGAGCCGTTGGGGCCGACGATGGTGATGATCTGCGCGTCGAGGGGCAGGTTGAAGCGGCGCCAGTAGTCCCAGTGGACCAGTTCGAGTTGCTTGATGTGGAACATCAGTGGTCTTCCTGCTCGGTGTCGGCGTCTTCGAGGGGATCGGCTTCGGCCGCCGTGAAGGCATCCTGCCCGGGAGGCGGGTGGCCGGCCTGGGCGAGGACCTCGCCGAGGGTGCCGTAGATGATGCGGTCGGCCAGCAGGCGGTAGTCCAGCAGAACGTCCAGCAAAGGCCCCTCGTGGATCATGCCGCCGCGACGCTCGATGAAGCCGAGCTGGGCCAGGCGCGACAGGAGCTTGCCCTGCACGTAGGTCTTGTGACCCAGCACCGGAGCGAAGTCGGCCAGCAGGGAGGCTTCGGAGAGGGCGCCGGAGACTTCTTCGCCATGGGACAGCGGTGCCTCCTTGCCGAACATGTCGTCCTGGCCGTCGTCGGCGAGCTTCTGGCGATTCACCTGGCGTTCCCGCTTGGGCAGGATGATCAGGGCCCACAACACCACCAGCAGGGCCAGCTGGTCACGGGTCAGGCCGATGTTGCTGGCGGCGTACTCGCGGCTGGCACCGAACACCGGCTCGTGCATGTCGCCGGCCAGGGCGACGGCCACGTGCTCGGCGTAGGGGTTGTCGATGAGCTGGAGCCCCACGGCGGCGAGGCGGGCGTCCAGGTCCACCCGGAAGCTCTCGTCGACCAGGGCGCGGCGTACCAGCGGGTCGGTGCGGGGCAGGCTGCGATTGGCCAGCAGGCGGGCAGTGAGGGTCCGGATCTGTTGTTCCATCAGGCTTCGTCAGGCAGGGAGTCGGTGGCATCGACGCTGTCGAGCAGCGGCACGGCCTCGGCGGCGGGCAGGCTGCCCTTGGCGCCCACCAGGCCGGTGGACATGGTGGCGATCTCGTCCTCGCCGACCTTGACCGTGCCGGCCTCGAACAGCACGTCGAGGGGCAGCCGCATGAATTCGCCGATGGGGCCATCGGCAGGCGTGGCGCCGCCCTCGCCGCCGCCGTCGGCGAGCAGCGCCAGCAGGGACAGCCGGTAGGACGCCGCGGGGAAGCCACCGCCGGCCACCATGCTGGCCAGGCTGGCGGGGGCTGCGCCGGGCTCCGTGAGGCGGCCCAGGCGTTGGCTGAAATGCTGCAGCAGGCGCAGGTCTTCCTGCTCGGGCTGGTTGCGGCTGGGGGCGTCTTCAGAGGCGGGCAGGGCGGTGTCGGCCTCGATCCGGCGGGCTTCGTCGGAGAGGGCCAGCTCGGCCCGGTCGAGGAGTTCGTGGCCGCCCGCCAGCAGGGTCAGCTCGGGGGCTGGGTTG
>JAFLDU010000381.1 GCA_017309145.1 Zoogloea sp.
TTTGGCGCCGGTCACCTGCGCCAGGTAGGGCAGGCCGTAGTTGAATTCGTGGTTGCCGAGGGTGCCGGCATCGTAGCCGAGGCTGTCCATGGCTTTGTAGGTGGCCAGCTTCTGGCTGCAGCTGACGGGCGAAACCAGGGCCTGGTAGTCGGCCAGAGCGGTGCCCTGGATGGTGTCGCCGTTGTCGATCAGCAGGGTATTGGGGAAGTCGCTGCGGGCCTGGCGGATCAGCGTGGCAGTGCGTTCGAAGCCCACCGACTTGTCTTCGGCCAGCTTGAAGTAGTCGTAGCTGAGGACGTTGGCGTGGAGGTCGGTGGTCTCCAGAATGGTCAGCTGGGCGGTCGCGGATTCGGGCGGTGCGCTGTTGCCATCGCCACTGCCGGAGCAGCCGTGGAGTAGCAGGGAAAGGGCGAGGAGGGCGCCCAGGGTCGGGGCGGGAAGGCCCTGTCGCAGATGCGTGCGGGTCATGGAGGAGGTCCGGGGGGATTGGAAATCGCGAACCTTAGTCAACCGGCATGACAGCTTGGTGAAGGCTGCATGACCCCTGTCGGTACGACGGCCGGTTTCGGGAGGGGGTTCGCCGGTATTGCCGCCAACGGGCAGCCACGTCATTCCCAATGATCTGCTCGAAGAATCCTGAATAAATGCCAGGGGCCTGCCGGAACGATCCGACAGGCGGTGAGGTCATTATCCGCGGGGGCGCGGACAATGGCCCCGGTGTGACTGTCGGAGGAGAGCAGCGTGGTGTTCGAGTGGTGGCACTGGATCGTGCTGGGGATCGGGCTGGTTCTGGCGGAGCTGGCCATCCCGGCCTTCTTCGTGATCTGGTTCGGCATGGGCGCGCTGCTGGTCGGGTGTGCCGTGCTGCTGGCGCCGGGGCTGGGGACGACCGCCCAGGTGGGGCTGTGGGTGCTGGCCTCGCTGGCGATGGTGGTCCTGTGGTTCCGGGTCTTCAAACGGGGTGAGCACAAGACCCGCATCGGTCAGTCGGATGGCGAGGCGATCGGCGAGATCGGGCTGATGGCCCGCGCGGCGAAGCCCTTCGAGCGGGGGCGGGTCCGCTTCCAGAAGCCTTTGCTGGGCTCCGAGGAATGGGAGTGCGTGGTGGATGAGCCCATTGCCGCCGGCGAGCGGGTGAGGGTGGTGTCGGTGGAAGGCAGTTTCCTGAAGGTTTCGCGGGTGTGAGGAGCGTGTGATGAGTGATGCAATGGTGGTGGTGCTGGCGATCCTGGTGTTCGTGGCGGTGACGATCGCCAAGGGGGTGCGCATCGTGCCTCAGGGCGAGGAGTGGATCGTGGAGCGTCTGGGCAAGTACTTCGGAACGCTCAAGCCCGGCCTCAACATCATCATTCCCTACCTGGACAAGGTGGCCTACAAGCTGGTGACCAAGGACATCATCCTCGATGTGCAGGAGCAGGAGGTGATCACCCGTGACAACGCGGTGATCCTCACCAATGCCATCGCCTTTCTGAAGATCACCGACCCGGTCAAGGCGGTGTATGGGGTGACCGACTTCTCCGAGGCGATCCGCAACATGATCATGACCACCCTGCGCTCGATCATCGGCGAGATGGAACTGGACGAGGCTTTGTCCAGCCGCGACAAGATCAAGGCGCGCCTGCGCGAGAGCATCGCCGACGAGGCGGTGGACTGGGGGCTGACCGTGAAGTCCGTGGAGATCCAGGACATCAAGCCCTCCGAGTCGATGCAGCGGGCGATGGAGCAGCAAGCCTCGGCCGAGCGCGAGCGCAAGGCGGTGGTGACCCGCGCCGAGGGGGCCAAGCAGGCGGCGATCCTGGAGGCCGAGGCGCGCCTCGAGGCCTCGAAGCGCGATGCCAGCGCCCAGGTGATGCTCGCCGAAGCCTCGGCGGAGGCGATCCGCCGGGTGACCGCGGCGGTGGGCTCCGAGCCGACCCCCATGCTGTTCCTGCTGGGCGAGAAGTACATCGCGTCGATGGAGCGCATGGGCGCATCGGACAACGCCAAGCTGGTGGTTCTGCCCGCCGATCTGCAGGATGCAGTGCGGGGATTGCTCGGCGGCATCGGAAAGCGCTGAACTGCCTGCCGCAGGGGCTTCGTCATCGGCGCCGGCCCATGTAGCATAGGCGCCCATGTTCGCTTATATCGTCCGGCGGCTGCTCTACGCGCCGCTCATCCTGATCGGTGTCAATCTGCTGACCTTTGCCCTGTTCTTCGTGGTCAATACCCCGGACGACATGGCACGGATGCAGTTGGGTGCCAAGCGCGTCACCCCCGAGGCGATCGAGCGCTGGAAGGTCGAGAAGGGCTACGACAAGCCCCTGCTGCTCAACGCCGGCCGGGAAGGGCTGGCCCAGGTCACCGACACCATCTTCTTTGAGAAGTCCCTGCGCATGTTTGCCTTCGATTTTGGCCGGGCAGACGACGGGCGGGACATCGCCACGGAGATCACGACCCGCATGGGGCCGTCCCTGGCCCTGGCGGTGCCCACCTTTGTGCTCGGGCTCTTTGTGACGGTGTCGCTGGCCTTGGTGCTGGTGTTCTTCCGTGGCACCTACCTGGACTTCCAGGGCGTGGTGGTGTGCGTGGCGATGATGTCCATTTCAGGCCTCTTCTACATCATCGGGGGGCAGTGGCTGGTCTCGAAGGTGTGGCATCTGGTGCCGATTTCGGGCTACGGCGAAGGTGTGGACACGATCCGCTTCCTGATCCTGCCGGTGCTGATCGGCGTGGTGGGCGGGATCGGTGGCAGCGCCCGCTGGTACCGCACCATCTTTCTCGAAGAGGCCGGCAAGGACTATGTGCGCACGGCCCGTGCCAAGGGTCTGTCCGAGCTGCAGGCCTTGTTCCGGCATGTGCTCAAGAACGGCATGATCCCCATCCTCACCGGGGTGGTGGTGGTGATTCCCTCGCTGTTCATGGGCAGCCTGCTGACGGAGTCCTTCTTCGGCATCCCCGGCCTCGGCAGCTACACCATCGATGCGATCAATGCCCAGGATTTTCCGGTCGTCCGGGCCATGGTCTTCATCGGTTCCGTGTTCTACATCATCGGTCTGATCCTGACCGATCTGTCCTACACGCTGGTCGATCCCAGGGTG
>JAFLDU010000382.1 GCA_017309145.1 Zoogloea sp.
GAACGCAACGACGTCACCCTGGCGGTGAGCCGCCAGATTCTCGAAGCCGCCCTTTAATCAATCCATTCTCGACAAGGAAATAATCATGACACCCCGTATTCTGATGATCGTCACCTCCAGCAACCGGATGGGCCATACCGATAAGCCCACCGGCCTCTGGGCCGAAGAGCTCGCCGTGCCGTACTACGCCCTCGTTGATGCCGGCGCATCGGTGGTGATTGCCTCCACCGCCGGCGGCAAAGCGCCCATCGACCCTGGCAGTGTCAAAGCCTGGGGAACGAATCACCCTGCTGTCGAACGCATGCTGACCGATCCGGCCTTGCAGGCCATGATTGAAAACACCCGCCCCGTACTCGAGCTGAAGGTCGAAGACTTCGATGCCGTCTTCTTCCCGGGCGGACACGGCACGATGTGGGACCTGCCAACGGATCGCGGCGTGAAGGCCGCAGTGGAGTCTGCTTACGGCCAGGGCAAGTTCATCGCTTCGGTCTGCCACGGCGCCGCCGGTCTGGTCTCCGCCGTTCGTGGCGATGGGCAGCCGATGGTGCAAGGCCACCGTGTGAATTCCTTCACCGACGCTGAGGAGCGCGAAGTCGGCTTGGCTGGCGTGGTCCCTTTCATGCTGGAAAGCCGCTTGCGTGAGTTGGGCGGTGTCTTCGAAGGAGGCGATAACTGGCAGGCCTTTGCCATTCGGGATGGCCAGCTGATCACCGGCCAGAACCCTCAGTCCTCGGAAAAGGTTGCCGACATGCTGATCGAAGCCCTTGACATGAAGGCTTGAGTTGCAAGGAGAACAGCCATGAAAGCACTGTTGCTCAATCGAGTCGGCAGCCCCTACGAACTTTTGCTTGAAGAAGTTCCTGTGCCTGTACCCGGGCCGGGCGAGGTTCGCATCAAGGTCGCGTATTCCAGCATCAATCCGGTCGATTTCAAATTTGCCAAGGGCGGCAGTTCGCTGGCCCTGCCGCATGTATTGGGGATTGATGCGGCAGGCGTCGTCGATGCCGTGGGGCCTGAGGTTTCAGCCTGGAAGGCCGGCGACCGCGTGATCACCCTGAACAACCTCCTGCGTTGGGGCGGGTTTGCCGAGTACGTGGTGGTGAGCCAGGACATTGTCTGTGCGATACCGGCACATCTGGCGTTCGATGCGGCCGCCACGATCCCCTGCGCCGGCATTACCGCCTGGCAGGCGGTCTATCGCAAGGCGCACCTGGAGGCCGGCCAATCGGTGCTCGTCAATGCCGGCGGTGGCGGTGTGGGCGGATTCGTCATCCAGCTTGCCAAGGCGCAGGGTGCCACGGTGTACGCAACCGCCTCCAGCGAGCCGGAACGGCTTCGTAAACTGGGCGCCGATGAGGTCATCAACTACAAGACCGAAAACGTCGTGGAGCGCGTCATGGCGCTTTCCGGTGGACGAGGCGTCGATGCGGTGATCGACATGGTCTCGGGAGCGGCCTCCGCTGCTTTGCTGCCAGTGCTGCGTCACAACGGTCACATCGTCTGCGTGGTGGGCCGGCCCAGCGACGCGACGCTGCCTCCATGGGGAAAGGCCATCTCCATCCACGACGTTGCCCTAGGGTTTGCCTACCAGCACGGCGATAGCGAGAACTTGCGTGATATCGCCCGGGGTGGCGAATTCATGGCGAAACAGATGGCCGACGGCCAGCTTGACCCGATGATCCGTCAGGTGATCCCGCTGGAGGCTGTGCCGGACGCCCTCCGAGCGGCCGAGGCAGGCCAGAACCAAGGCAAGGTGGTCATTCGCATTGCCGATCTTCCATGACGAATCTCGAAGCAGGAAACCACACTTCATGTCCCAGCTATTTACGCCGTATCGCCTCAAATCCGTTGAACTGCGCAACCGTATCGCGATTCCGCCGATGTGCCAGTATTCTGCGACAGCGGGGATGGCCAATGATTGGCATCTGGCACATTACGCGGCTTTGTCTCGTGGCGGTGCCGGCCTGGTGATTGTCGAAGCCACCGCTGTTTCCCCGGAGGGGCGAATCACCCCCGCCTGCCTGGGGCTCTGGAACGATGCGCAGGCTGCCGCGCTCGAACCGGTAGCCAAGGCCATCAAGGCAGCCGGTGCAGTTGCCGGCATTCAGATTGGTCATGCTGGCAGAAAGGCCAATGCCAACCGTCCGTGGGAAGGTGATGACCACATCCCGGAACATGATCCGCGTGCCTGGACGATGATTTCACCGTCCGCCGTGGCGTTTGGTGGCCATTTGCCCCGAGTGCCGAAAGCCATGGACCAGGCCGATATCGAGCGGGTCCGCCATGACTTCGTCGCGGCCGCCATCCGCGCACGTGATGCTGGCTTTGAATGGCTGGAACTCCATTTCGCGCACGGTTATCTCGGCCAGAGTTTCTTTTCCCGTCACGCAAACCAGCGTACCGACGAATACGGCGGCAGCCCGGAAAACCGGGGCCGCTTCCTGCTGGAGACGCTCTCCGCCGTCCGCCAGGTATGGCCAGAACAGCTGCCGCTCACGGTTCGCCTGGGGGTCATTGAATACGATGGTCGGGACGATGAAACGCTGACCGATGCGATACAGCTGGTGACCCGGTTCCGCGATGCGGGGCTCGACTTTCTGAATGTCAGCATCGGATTTTCCACCCCGGAGGCTGCCATTCCTTGGGGGCCTGCATTCCTGGCACCGATCGCCGCGCGCGTGAAGCATGAGGCCAAAATCCCCGTGGCGTCCGCCTGGGGCTTTGACGACCCGGTGATGGCCAATCAGGCCGTGGCCAACGGGCAACTCGATTTGGTCATGATCGGACGGGCACATCTTGCCAATCCCCATTGGCCGTATCACGCCGCCCAGATTTTGCGGATCGAGCGTCCGGCATGGACGCTACCGGCCCCTTATGCCCATTGGCTCGAACGCTACCGCCCCGCATAACCCAGGCCGCACAGAGACTTAACAGATACCAAGGAGAATGAAATGACCGTTCACGTCTTTGCCAGTTTGCAACCCAAACCGGAACACCGGGAAAACGTTGCGCTGGCGCTGAAATCGCTGGTCAGCGCCACCCGGGCAGAGCCCGGCAACATTACCTACGACCTTTT
>JAFLDU010000383.1 GCA_017309145.1 Zoogloea sp.
CTCGTCTTCCCCCAGGGCCCGATGGGCTACCGGACCTGGATGATGCATACCGGCGCCGACGGGCGTGTGCTGTCCATGGAGAACGTGATGAGCCCGGCGCACTTCGCACGCATCCAGCCAGGCATGAGCCAGGACGAGGTGCTGCGCATCCTGGGGCCGTCCTACCCGGGCTGGACGGTGTATTACAAAGCGCGGGACGAGTTGGTATGGGAGTGGCGCTACTGCAACGTGTGGGCCGAGCCGGCGCGCTTCAACGTGCTGTTCGACGGCCGCAGCGCCACCGTGCGCAGCACCGCCAGCCAGCCCGAGCGGCTCTCGCAGCCCTGGGGGCGGGGCGACAGGCGGGACTGGTGCAGCCCCTGAGCGACGACCGGAGGCAGGCCCGGGCGCCGGGTCAGTCCTCTTCGGCCGGCTCCGGCGCCAGGGACAGCAGCACCTTGTCCACCCGGTTGCGATCCATGTCCATTACCTCGAAGCGCCAGCCCAGCACCTCGAAGTGGTCGGTGGCCACCGGCACCCGGCCCAGGCTGTGCATGATGAAACCCCCCAGCGTATTGAAGGAGTGCTCCTCCTCCCCGGGCAGGTCATCGAGGATGTCCAGCTTGGACTTGAGGCGCTCGATACCCACATCGCCGTCCACCAGCCAGGAGCCATCCTCGCGCTGCAACATGTCGCGGTCTTCCGGCGCCTCGGGCACCGACAGCTCGCCGACGATTGCTGCCAGCACGTCGGTCAGGGTGACCAGACCCTGCACATCGCCGTATTCATCGATCAGCAGGGCAAACTGCAGACGCGCACGCCGGAAGCTCTCCAGCAGCTGGGTGGTGGATACCGTCTCCGGCACATACAGCGGCGGGCGCAGCATGGCTTCGATATCGGCCAGCGTGAGCCGCTCGCCGCGCAGGGTCTTCTTGAGCAGATCGCCGGTCTGCAGCACACCGAGGATGTGCTCGAGGCCATCGCGGCACACCACCACGCGGGAGTAGCAGGTATCCACCAGGCTCTGCCACACCGTCTCCTCGTCCTCGTCCAGATCGATCACGAACATCTCCCGGCGAGGCGTCATGATGGCCGAGATGCGCTGCTCGTCAAGGCGCAGCACATTGGAAACGATCTCCTGCTCGCTCTCGTGGAAGACTCCAGCCTCGGCGCCCTGCTCCATCAGCACCTTGATCTCGTCGTCGGTGACCGGAGGCTCCTCCTTGCGGCGGGCGCCCAGCACCCGCAGGATGGCCGCCGAAGAGCCCGACAGCACGGTGACCAGCGGATGGCTGACACGGGCCAGGATCATCATCGGCCTGGCGATCAGGGTCGCGATGCCCTCGGGCGCCAGCAAGGCCAGACGTTTGGGCACCAGCTCGCCGACCACCACCGAGAAATAGGTCAATCCGATGACCGTCAGGGTCAGGGACACCCCCTTGGCATAAGGCTCGATCAGGTAGAAGCCAGATAGCCACTCGGCCAGCGGATCGGAGATGGCGGCCTCACCGATGGCGCCGCTGAGGATCCCCACCGAGGTGATCCCCACCTGGATGGTGGACAGGAAACCCGAGGGCTCCTGATGAAGCTGGAGCGCCGACTCTGCACCGGGGCTGCCGTCGTCGGCGAGGTTCTGAAGACGGGCCTTGCGGGATGACACCACCGCCATCTCGGACATGGCGAACACGCCATTGAGGAGAATGAGCAGCAGCAGTAGGAAGAGATCCATCAGTTGGGCGGGCCGCCCATGCGGTACGACCCGGGGGTTGAACGAGCCGCCATTGTAACGGCTAGCGGCCCCGGCGCGAGAAGGGCCTTGTCCAGGCACGCCCCGAGCGCGGACTCCGTTACAAAAAGCAGCCCGGACGGACAGGCGCCGGTCTAAAATCCAGGCGATGTTTTCTGCGCCTCCCCCCTCTCCATCCCGGTCTTTGCGCCTGGCGATCGCGATTTCGCTGATCGCCCATGCGCTCGTCCTGCTGCTCCCGTCCAGCCCGCCGGAGGGGCGCGACACCTCGGCCTCGCCGCTGCAGGCCCGGCTCGCCCCCCTTCCCCGCCAGCAGCCGGCCCGGCAACCCGTGGAGCGTGCAGAAGTGCGCCCCGCCAAGCCGGCACCGAGCAAGGAGACACGCCAGGCCAAGGCGCCGGAATCACGGCCGCGCGTGATCACCGCGCGCAAGCCCTCCCCCTCCAGCGTGGCGGCGGCAGAATCGACCCCGACCTGGAGTGTCGCGCAGAAGGAGGAAATGAACCGCTTTCTGGATGAACTCTCGAGCGAAGCCAAGGCCCGCCCCCAGCCCAGCCTCGCCGAGCGCTCCATGGCCATGGCCCGCGAGATGGCCCGGGAAGGCATGCGTGAAGGCGGCAGCCGGCGCCGGGACGACGCCGGCGACCTCATCGAGCGCATCCCCGACAGCCCGCCGGTCGATCCCTTCAGCCTGGAGTTCTACCTGGATGCCCTGGTCAAGAAGCTCAACCGTAGCGCTTCCTTCGTCAAGAATGATCCCCGCACCCGTGGCATCCACGGGGCGGCGGTCGAAGTCCGGCTCAACCCGGACGGCAGCCTGAAGAGCTTCAAGATCGTCCAGGCCGGCGACCAGCAGGAAGAGATCGCCTTCGTCCGCTCGGTGGTCGAGCGGGCCGTGCCCTTTGCCGCCTTCCCGCCCGACATCGTCAAGTCGGCGCGCTCCCTGGCCCTGATGATCTGCATCCAGCCGGCCGGACTGGGTGGCGACGGTTTCGGCTTCACCCGCCGCCCCGAGGGCAGCCGCTGCTCCTAGCCCGCGGTATCATCGGCACACCCCACCGCGGAGGTGTTCGCCATGTCCTTCCTCCTGGCCCTTGACCAGGGCACCAGCAGCAGCCGGGCCATCGTCTTCAACGACCGCTGTGAGGCCATCGGACTGGCCCAGCAGGAGTTCAGGCAGTTCTTTCCCGCCTCCGGCTGGGTGGAGCATGATCCGGAAGAAATCTGGAAAACGGTGTTGGCCACCAGCAAGGCCGCTCTCCGCAAGGCGAAGGTGAAAGCATCCGCAATTGCCGCCATCGGCATCACCAACCAGCGCGAAACCGTCGTGATC
>JAFLDU010000040.1 GCA_017309145.1 Zoogloea sp.
CGGCTCCAGCCCGTCCACGGCCAGGTGGCGGTACAGGGGCAGGCCCCGGCCGGCCGCCGCCGCATGGGCACAGGCCAGCGAGGCGGCGAGGAGGGCGTTGGCCCCCAGGCGGGATTTGTCGGCCGTGCCGTCGAGGTCGCACAGGGCCAGGTCGAGAGCCGTCTGGTCGGCGGCGTCGCGGCCCATCAGTGCGGCGGCGATGGGGCCTTCCAGATGGGCCAGGGCGCGGCGCACGCCCTTGCCACCGAAGCGCGCCGGGTCGCCATCGCGCAGTTCGAGGGCTTCGCGCTTGCCGGTGGAGGCGCCGGAAGGCACCGCCGCCGTGCCCTGGTGGCCCGAGGCCAGGGTGACCGTGGCCTGCAGAGTGGGATTGCCGCGGGAGTCGAGGATTTCGAGGCCCTCGACGCGGGTGATTTCATGCATGGAAAGGGGTCTCCGATTGGCGCGGCGGAATCAGAAATGCCATTCCAGCTGGAGGGTCGGGGTGCGGGTGTTGATGCCCGGCTTGGTCACGCCGGCGGCGTTGGCGTGGTTGCCGAACTTGTTGAGCCACAGCTCGTAGCCCACCCCGGCCAGCAGGGTGTTCTTGCGGCTGCCGGCCACCTGACCGACATCCAGCATCAACGAAGTGCGCATCAGGGTCTCGGCCTCGGTCTTCACGTTGGCGTAGTCGCGGCCCTTGGCGGTGTTGTAGTTGAGGAAACCCTGGAACTTCATGGGCAGGGAGGCCGCCTGGAAGGGGATGCCCCAGCTGACGCTGAGGATCAGCTGCGGATCAAAGCCGATCTCGGCCTCGGGGCAGGCCGGGCTGCCCAGGCCGCAGTGGTTCCACTCCTTGCCGGCGAGCAGGCTCACGTCGAGAAAGCCGGGCACGTCGAACTTGAGGGTCGGGCCGGCCACCACCAGGCGCTTGCGCGGGGCAAAACGGGTGTTCTTGGTGTTGAGGTCGAAACCACCGGTGAAGGCCACTTCCTTGACCGGCCCGAAGGACAGATCCTTGTCGAGCAGCTTGCCCAGGTGCAGTTGGTGGCGGTAGGTGAGGTAGAACTCGGTGGCGCCGGAGCCACCGCCCGACAGGGGGTCGTTCTTGTCGGACTGCAGCACATCCAGATTGACGAAGTTCTGGCCGGTGGCATAGCCGCTGGCGTGGGTGAATTGCAGCACATGCTTGCGCACGTCCTGGGTGTTGTTCGGCTCGCGGAACTGGGTGCCCCAGCGGTAGCCGAGGAAGGTGTCGTTCCAGGTGGCGGCGACGGCGGCGGGGGCGATGGCGCCGAGCAAGGCGGCGAGGGTGAGGCTGCGGATCATGGTGGTGTCTCCTCTTTTCTTGTGAGCGATGGCCGAGCGAAGCCCCGGCGTGCAGCGGGCTGCACGCGCGATCGCGACGGAACGGCGGATTGGCTGAGGGGTGGAGCTGGGTGGGGTTGGCGCGGAAGGCTCAGTGGGCTTCGGCGGCCTTGGCGGCTTCGATGGCACCGGCCTCGTCAGCCTTGCCACCGTTGAAGTAGAGGTTGAGGGCCACGGCGGCGATGGAGGTGAGCAGGATCCCCGACTCCAGCAGCGGGTGCAGGCTGTGGGACATCTGCTGGGTCCAGCGCGGGGCCACCAGGGGGATCATGCCGGCACCGATGGAGATGGCGACGATGTACAGGTTGTTGCGGTTGCTCTTGAAATCCACGTTGGCGAGGATGCGCACGCCGGTGGCCGCCACCATGCCGAACATCACCAGGCCGGCACCGCCGAGCACGAAGGTGGGCACCGACTCCACCAGGGCCGCCATCTTGGGCAGCATGCCCAGCACCACCATGATGATGCCGGCGGCCACGCAGACCCAGCGGCTCTTCACGCCGGTGACACCGACCAGGCCCACGTTCTGGGAAAAGCTGGTGTAGGGGAAGGTATTGAAAAGGCCGCCGATCACGGTGCCCAAGCCATCGGTGCGCAGGCCGTTGGAGAGGTCCTGCTGGCTGATCTTGCGGCCGGTGATCTCGGACAGGGCGAGGAACATGCCGGTGGATTCGATCATCACCACCACCATCACCAGGGCCATGGTCAGCACCATCACGATGTCGAAGGTGGGCATGCCGAAGGCGAAGGGGGTGACGATGTCCACCCAGTGGGCCTGGGCCACCTTGTCGAAATGCATCTTGCCCATGCCTGCCGCCACCACGCAGCCGATGACGATGCCCAGCAGCACCGCGATGTTCGAGACAAAACCACGGCCGTAGCGCACCAGCAGCAGGATGGTGGCCAGCACGAAGGCGGCGATGCCCATGTTGTCGAGGGCACCATAGTTGGGGTTGTCCTTCATGGGCACCGGGCCGGGCAGCTTGACCTCGGGCGCCGCGGCGCCAGGAGGCAGGCTGGCGGCGGATTCGGCGGCCTTGGCCTTGGCGGCGTCCACCATGGCGACCAGCTTGGGCACATCCACGCTCTGGGCCAGCGGAGCGGGGCCACCCATGGCCCAGCCGATGCCGACCCGCATCAGGCTGATCCCGATGATGGCGATGATGGTGCCGGTGACCACCGGCGGGAAAAAGCGCAGCAGGCGGCTCATCAGCGGCGCGATGGCGATCGAGATGAGGCCCGCACCGATGATCGCGCCGAAGATCGCCCGCGCCCCCTCAGGGCCGCCCTGCACGTTGGCCATGGCGACCATCGGGCCGACCGCGGCAAAGGTGACCCCCATCATCACCGGCAGCTTGATGCCGAAGTGACGGCCGAAGCCGAGGGACTGGATCAGGGTGACCAGGCCGCAGCAGAACAGGTCGGCCGAGATCAGCATGGCCACGTGTTCCGCATCGAGCTTGAGGGCCCGCCCGACGATCAGCGGCACGGCCACCGCTCCCGCGTACATCACCAGCACGTGCTGCAGGCCCAGGGTGAACAGGCGCCCGGTGGGCAGGCGCTCATCCACCGGATCAACCGGCTGGACCTTGGAATCCTTTGAATACTCCGACATGGAGGTCTCCTCTATCTTGTGTGTGCTCGAGCGTCTCTGCGGACGCTGAAGAAATGCCCGGAAGCGCCGGGATCTGGAGCCAGTGTAGGTGGCGCGTTTCCGGCTGGCTGAACCGAGTCCTGATAAGGGAAATAAGCACTTCGATATTGTTGCAACACAACATTGAAAACACCCCGCATCAAAAGCCCGAGACTGAGCATTTGCCGCACCGCAGCACGAGTTTCGCGCCAGGGAACTCGGTCGGACAGGTGCCTGCGGGAGGGCTTCTGCGTATGCTGGGGACTCCACTTGCCACCCGGCGCCCGATTCGCCTGGAGCAAGACCGGACCTTTATATGATTTGGCTTAAGTGCAATGACATCCTCCCCTGCCCTGCCCCGCCGCGCCCTGCTGGCCCTGCTCGTGCTGTCGCTGATCTGGGGCTACAACTGGGTCGTGATGAAGCAAGTGGCCCGGCTGGCTTCGCCCCTCGACTTCTCGGCGATCCGCACGGTGCTGGGGGCCGCCGCGCTGTTTGCGGCCATGCGCGCCCTGGGGCGACCCCTGCAGCGGATTCCCGGCCGCGACGTCGTGGTGCTCGGTCTGTTGCAGACCGCTGCCTTCACCCTGCTGATCCAGTGGGCGCTGGTACATGGCGGTGCCGGCAAGACCGCCGTGCTGGTGTACACCATGCCCTTCTGGCTGGCCCCCCTGGCCACCTGGCTGCTCGGTGAGCGGATCGGCCGCGGCCAGTGGATCGCAACCGGCGTAGCCGCCGCCGGCCTGGTGATGATCCTGGAGCCCTGGTCGATGGGCGGCAGCGCCTTCAGCAACCTGCTGGCCATGGGCGGCGGCCTGTGCTGGGCCCTCGCCACCGTGGTGGCCAAGCTTCTGCGCCAGCGCCAGACGGTGGACCTGCTCGCCCTGACCGCCTGGCAGATGCTCTTCGGTTCGATCGCGCTGTGTATCGCGGCCCTGCTGGTGCCATCGCGCCCGATCGACGCCACCCCATATTTCTTCGGCGCCCTGGCCTTCAATGCGCTGTTTGCCACCGGGCTGGCCTGGCTGCTGTGGCTCTACGTGCTGCAACACCTGCCCGCCGCCGTCGCCGGCCTGTCGGCCCTCGGCATCCCGGCCATCGGGGTGCTGTCGGGCTGGCTGCAGCTGGGCGAACGCCCCAGCCCGTCGGAGATGGCCGGCATGGGGCTGATCGGCCTGGCCCTGGCCCTGATCAGCCTGCCCGGCCTGCGCCGCCCTCCTTCACGGTCCTGAGTCCCGACTGCCATGACACTCCTTGCCTCCGCCCCCATGATCCACGTGATCGACTCCGCCCCCCAACCGCCGGGCAAGCTCCAGCGCGTGGCGCGCCAGCTCGGAGCCAGCCTGCACCACTGGTCAAGCGCGGAACGCCTGCTGGGGGAGATCGACCCATCCCGGGCCTGCGTGATCCTGGCCGACGCGGCCCTTCCGGACGACGGCGCCCTGAGCCTGCTCGGAACACTGCAGCAGCAGGGCGCCGGGATTCCCCTGATCGTCACCGTGGATGAAGCCGACGGAAGTGGGCTGGAGCAGTGCCGGCGCGCCTTCCGGGCCGGGGCCAGCGACTTCCTGTCCCTCGCCGCGGCGCTGGACGTGCTGGTTGAATCCCTGCGCAGGGCGATCGGCACCCAGGTGCTCAACCGGGCACGGCAGCAGCGCGAACTGCGTACGCGGAGTCTCTACGCCCGCCTGTCCGGGCGGGAGCGGGAAGTGCTGGGAATGGTGGTGGCAGGCCTCACCAACAAGGAGATCGCCCGGGCCCTGAGCGTGTCGCCACGCACCGTGGAGGTACATCGGGCGCGCCTGGGCAGCAAGCTGGAAACGGACACCCTGGCCCAGCTGATCCGCGAATATGCCCACCTGGTGGACGAGGACGACGGCAGCCCCCTCTGGGACCGCTGCGGCCGGGCCCTCGACATGCCGCTGACCCCAGCCACGGCACGCCTGTCCTGAGGCGAGGCCCTCAGCTGACGACCAGCTTGAGGGTGATGACCTTGCCGCAGCAGGCTTCGTCGAGCATCTCGGCAGGGCCTTCATAGTCATCGCCCTCTTTCACCTCGGCGCGGGACCAAGTCATGGCCAGGCCGTTCTCTGCCAGGAAGGTCTGCAGGGCGCGTACCCGCTTGCCCAGCAGCACCGGGTTGTAGCGCTTGGCTGGCCGGTCGCCATAACCGGTGATGACCAGGCGGAAGCCGCTGCCCGGCTGGAACTGGGATGCCAGGCCACGCAGGAAATCCACCCAGACGGGGCGGATGGTTTCGCCCCGCGTGTCGAAGACCTCCTGGGGATCCAGGGCCAGGGTCAGGGCCCGCTCACTCTCCGCCTGCTCCACCGGCACCTGGAACTCGCCGGCCAGCATCAGCACCGCGCGCGACCTGTCCGACCACAGATCGGAGGCAGCCAGTGCCTGCACGGCCAACCCCAGCACCAGTGCCCCGCCCAGGCGAAAGGCCCAGCCCCGGCGCCACATGTCACCCTTCATTGCCACATCCTCCTCCGCTGCCCGCCTCTCACGCCTGAAGCCGCACACTACGGCGGCGCCACGATGCCTGAAGGGAGGCTGCCTGCAAAAAAACAGAGGGCTCCGCGTCCCGGCCGGAGCCGGAACGGCGGTAGGCCCTCCCAAATCTTCTTGCTGGTGGGTTGCCCATTGATGGAGCAGGGACGTGCTGCACCGGCCGTGAAAGCCCGACGTCCCCTTTCCGATATACATTGCTGCAAATATAATTTGCAGCAATAAATTTCGCAAACCCGGCTACCGTGCCCAATCTCCCCCGCACCCACCGTGCGGCGCTCATCCCAAGTTTCTGTCCACCCTCCTGGAGTCTGATTCCATGAAGCAATCCGTCCTGGCAAGCCTGCTGGCCTGTGCCGCCCTTGCCGCCTGTTCCACCGCCACGACCAAGACCGCCACCGCACCGGAAAGCACCCCTGCCGCCGCACCGGTCAGTGCCGCCCCGGTCGCCGCGGACAAGCTGTCCGCCGCCGAGCTGGAAGCCCGCCGCCTGGCCGCCGCGCGGACCGAGCTGGCCAAGCAGAGCGTGTATTTCGAGTACGACAAGTTCGCCGTGGCGGCCCGCTACCAGGACGTGATCAAGCAGCAGGCGGACTTCACCAAGGCCACCGCAAGCGACGTGATCTCGGTGGAAGGCAATGCCGATGAACGCGGCAGCCGGGAATACAACCTGGCGCTGGGCCAGAAGCGTGCCGAGGCCGTGCGCAAGGCACTGGTGAGCATGGGTGTGGCCGACAGCCGGATCGAAGCGGTCAGCTTCGGCAGCGAGAAGCCCCGCGCCACCTGCCATGACGAGAGCTGCTGGGCGGAAAACCGCCGGGTGGACTTCGCCCACAAGGATCGCTGAGGGGCCGCTGAGACGGATCACCGGGGCACGGCTGCCGCGACGCGATAAAGAAGTGCCAGAAGTGCCGGGCATGGTGATGGCCGGGTGACCAACAAGGAGATCGCCCACGCCCTCGGCGCGCCGCTGGCACCGGCGGCGCGCCTGCGCGTTTCTTGAAACGGCGGGGCCACCGGCCTTTGCCGGGAGCCCCCCGCTCTCACCAGATCCGGACGCGTGCCTCCGGAGGCAGGTAGAGTCGGTTCTGCGGGGTCACGCCGAAGGCCTCGTACCAGGGATCAAAATTGCGCAGCACGCCATTGACCCGGAATTCTCCCGGCGAGTGCGGATCGGTCAGGGTGGCCTGGCGCAGGAAGCCGTCGGTGTAGAGGCTGCGCCAGAGCTGGCCGTACCCCAGGAAGAAGCGCTGCGGCCCGGTATAGCCGTCGATCACCGGCGCCTGGCCCTGGAATTCGGCATCCACCAGTTTGCGATAGCCGCTCCAGGCAACCATCATCCCGCCCAGGTCACCGATGTTCTCGCCAAGGGTCAGCTGCCCGCTCACCTTCAGGCCCGGCAGCGGGGAATAGCCGTCGTACTGGGCCACCAGGCGGCTGGCGCGGGCTTCAAAGTTCTTGCGGGCGGCCTTGCCCCACCAGTTGCGCAGGGCACCGGTGCCGTCGTAGCGGCTGCCCTGGTCGTCGAAACCGTGTCCCATCTCGTGCCCGATGACCATGCCGATGGCGCCGAAATTGACCGCCGGATCGGCCTTGGGATCGAAAAAGGGGGGCTGCAGGATGGCGGCCGGAAAGACGATCTCGGCGCCGGTGGGGTTGTAGTAGGCATTGATCACCTGGGGCATCCCCGTCGGGTCCCATTCCCACTTGCGCACGGGCTCCTTGAGCTTGGCGCGAGCATCGTCCCTGGCCCAGCGCTGGTAGCTGCGCAGGTTGCCCACCAGGTCGTCGGGGCGGATCGACATGCTGCTGTAGTCATGCCACTGATCCGGGTAGCCGATCTTGGTGGTGATGGCATCGAGCTTGGCCACGGCTTCGCGGCGGGTGGCCGGATCCATCCAGTCCACCTGGGCCAGGCGTTCGCGGAAGGCCAGGCGCAGGAACTTCACCGGTTTGTCGGCCGCCGCCTTCGACTCGGGCGGGAAGTAGCGCTCGGCATAGAGCTTGCCGAGAGGCTCGGCGAGGAGCTGGTTCACGAAATCCAGGGCACGCTTGTCCAGCGGCCGCTGCTCGGCAATGCCGGCCAGACGGCGGCTGTGCAGGTCGAAGTGGGCATCGGCCCAGGCTTCGGAGAGCAGCGGCGCATGGTTGTCCAGGTAATGGAAGGCTACGTAGGCGCGCAGGGTGTCGAGCGGGGTTCGGGAGAACACAGCCGCCATCGCCCGGATCGCACTGTCGGTGTGCACGTCCACACGCCGGACCCCGGCAAAGCCGGCCTGATCCAGGAAGGCCGCCCAGTCAAAGCCCGGTGCATGGCGGGCCAGCCCCGACACGGTCATCGGATGCCGGTTGCGGACGGCGTCCCGCTGCTGCTCCGGCGTCCAGTGAGTACGGGCCAGCGCTGTCTCGAAGGCCAGCACGGCCGCGGCACGCCGCTTGCCATCGGCAACCCCGCCCCTGGCGAAAACGCCTTCGATGTAGGCGAGATAGGCCGCCCGCATGCCGGCGTAGGGCTCGCCATCCTTGAGGTAATAGTCCCGGCCGGGCAGACCCAATCCGCTCTGCTCCAGGCTCAGGATGTAACGCTGGGGCTGCCCCGGATCGGGCGTGACGTCCAGGCTGACCAGGGCACTGTGGCCGAAGTCGCCCATGCGCCGGGCCAGATCGCGGCGATCGGGCGCGACCAGCACCGCCGATACCTCGTCCTGCAGCATTCGGCTGCCCAGGGCATTGCGACGCGCCATATCGGTGAAGCTGGCATGCAGGTCGGCGATCTGGCGGGCCGGCGTTCCCGCCTCGGCCTTGCCCGCGCGGAGCTCATCGATGATCGCCTGCAATTGCTCCTCGGTGCGCAGCATCAGGTGCACGAAAGCCCCTGTCATCGGGAAGCCCGCAGGAATGCTGGCGCTCTCCAGCCACCCCTTGTTCACGTGGAGGTAGAAGTCATCACCCGGTGCCACGTCGGCAGCAATGTAGCCGGTCTCCACCCCCCAGCGGCCAAAGCTGGGACCCGCTTGGGCCACCGCCTTGGCGGCCGGATCCTGCGCGTGGGCAATGGGCCCCAGGGTGAGCAGGCCGAGCGCCGTGACCATCAGGGCCCGGCGCCAACGGGGACGCCGGCGAGGGCAGGCACCATGGGGCCGTTCGGAAACAACGGCAGCAGCGATGGTGTGGGACATGCAGACGTTCCTCCAGGTCATGGGCCCACGTCGGACAACAGCGTCACGACACGCCCGTCATGCGTAAATGGAATAACTTCAAGACCTGGAGATTCTATGCTCCTCTGCGCAGCCCCGATGTATGGCGCGGAGCTCCTGCAGTAAAAAAAAACCCGCCAGCCGGCTGAGAGGGAGTGCCGGCGGCGGGCTGCTGGAGGGGGTGGGACGGTCGGGAAGACTCAGGACGCCAACAGGGCGTCCAGCCGGAAGCGGGCGATCTTGCCGATCTCCGTCAGGCAGGCACCGAACTCATCCGCGCGATCATGGGCAAGCCGCGCCTCCACCGCATCCATGATCTGGTAGCGGGACAAGCCCTTCACCGCAATCACGAAGGGAAAACCGAAGCGCTCCCGGTACTGGGCATTGAGGCGACGCAGGCGGGCCAGCTCCTCGGCACTGCACTGGTCCAGCCCCGCCCCGCGCTGCTCGCCGGTGGATGCCACGGTGAGCGTGCCGGCCACGGCCTCCTTGCCCGCCAGCTCCGGGTGGGCACGGATCAAGCCGAGCTTCTCCTCGTCGCTGGCGGCGTCCAGCACCGCCAGCATGGCGGCATGGAGCGCATCGATGCTGGTGAAGGGGCGGGCCGCCCAGGCCCGCTCGGGGATCCAGGGCGAGTGTTCAAAGATGTCTGCCAGGCGGGCGACGAAATCGTCGCGGTCAGCGGCGGAGAGGGTGTCGAGCGTAGTCGTGGTCATGGGATGTCCTCGTGGCCGGTGTCAGTCGGCGAGCCGGGCGCCCTGGGCATACCAGCGGGCGATGAGCTGTCGTTCCGTGTCAGTGATACCGGTCAGGTTACCCAGCGGCATGTAGCCGCTGGAGACAGTCTCGGCAATCTTGGCGGCGTGCTGGCCGATCTGGGCCGGCGTCTGCAGCACCACCCCCTTGGGCGGCTGGGCGAAGCCCTCACGGGTCGGCCTGTCCGCATGGCAAGTGGTGCAGCGGTGGTCCACCACCTGCTTGAAGGCCGCAAAACTGACCTTGTCGCCCCCCGCATCCACCGCCTTGGGCGCCATCAGCACGATCAGCGTGGCCAGCAGGGCCACCCCGGCGACAGGCAGCCACCACTTAACCTGGCCCCGGTGGCGCAGCACGAAGAACTGACGGATCAGCACGCCGGCCAGCATCATGACCACCAGGATCAGCCAACCATGGGGGTGGGAGTAGGTCATCGGGTAGTGGTTGCTGATCATGATGAACAGCACCGGCAGCGTGAAGTAGGTGTTATGCACCGAACGCTGCTTGCCCACTTGGCCCGGCCGGCTGTCCACCGGCAACCCGGCGCGGATCTGCTCGACCATGCGCTTCTGGCCAGGGATGATGTGGACGAACACATTGGCCACCATCATGGTGCCAAGCATCGCCCCCACGTGGATGTAGGCGCCGCGGGCCGAGAACACCTGGTGCAGCAGCCAGTCACAGGCCACCACGAAAATGAAGACCAGCACGGCGAGCAGCCCGTCGCGGCCCATCAGGTTGCGGCACAGGACGTCATACACCACCCAGCCGACCGCCAGGAAACCCACCGACAGGCCGATCGCCGCGCCCTGGCTGATGTCCAGCACCTGCTTGTCGATGAGATAGCTGGAAGCGCCGATCCAGTACACCACCACCAGCAGGCTCATGCCCGACAGCCAGGTGGTGTAGGCCTCCCACTTGGACCAGTGGAGGTCGTCGCTGAGGGGTTCGCCCTTCGGGCCGGTGAGGAATTTCTGGCTGCAGTAGAAGCCGCCACCGTGCACCGCCCACAGCTCGCCGAAGACACCGCGCTCGCCGTCGGCCGCTTTCTTCGGCGGGCGCAGGGAGTTGTCGAGCATCACGAAGTAGAAGGAGGCACCGATCCAGGCGATGCCGGTGATCAGGTGGAGCCAGCGCAACAGCAGGTTGGCCCAGTCGAGGAGATAGGTTTCCATGTCTCGTCAGTCTCTTGCAATAGGGCTGCGGGGCTCAGCTGCCGCGGTAGGTGGAGTAGCTCCACGGGGAGACCAGCAGGGGCACGTGGTAGTGCTGCGACGCATCGGCGATGCCGAAGCGCAGCACCACCTCATCCACGAACAAGGGTTCGGGGAGGGCCGCACCGAGGCTGCGGAAGTAGTCGCCGGCGGCAAAGACCAGCTCGTAGCTGCCGGCCTCGAAGGCTTCACCCTGCAGCAGGGGCTGGTCGCAGCGGCCGTCGTGGTTGGTGAGGGTGCGCAGCAGCTCGCGGCGGCCGCCGTCGAGGCGGTAGAGGGTCACGGCGATGCCGACGCCCGGCCGGCCGTTGGCGGTGTCGAGCACGTGGGTGGTCAGTCGTCCCATGGTCTGTCTCCTGATTGTGCTTGTTGTGGATGGAGACGAGTGTAGGGCGAGGTGCGCTTAAGAAATCGGATATAAGCTTATAAGCCGTATATAGTTTCCGATATCTTGATCCCCCTGCACCCCGCGAGCCTCCGATGAGCAGCCGACGAAGCGAAGATCAACTCGACACCTACCTGCTGCGCATGCTGTGCCTGCTGGTCACCGAACGCAGCGTGTCGCGCACCGCCCTCAAGCTGAACCAGTCCCAGCCGGCGGTCAGCCTGGCCCTCAAGCGCCTCCGCCAGATCCTCGGCGATCCGCTGCTGGTCCGCGAAAAGAGCGGCATGGTGCCCACCGAGCGGGCCCTGACCCTGCTCTCCCACGCCAAGGGGGCGCTGGCCGAGATCGACCGGATGACCTTCTCGCCGGAATCCTTCGATCCGCAGACCAGCCGCTATGAGTTCCGGGTCGGCGCGCCCGACTACCTGGCCCCGATCTTCATGGCCGGCGTGGTGGAGCGGATCCGCAAGGAGGCGCCCCAGGTGCGCCTGAGCCTGCAGTCACTGGGACCGAGCTTCGATTTCGAGCGCTCCCTGGCCGAGGGCGACCTGGACGTGGTGATCGGCAACTGGCCGGAACCGCCCCACC
The DNA here is from genome assembly GCA_017309145.1 of Zoogloea sp. Lineage (GTDB taxonomy): Bacteria > Pseudomonadota > Gammaproteobacteria > Burkholderiales > Rhodocyclaceae > Zoogloea. Next base: position 11,635 of record JAFLDU010000040.1, read on the forward strand.
GCATGCACCTGTCGATGCTGCTGGAGGACGAGGTGGTGTGCCTGGTGGCCGCCAACCATCCGCTGGCCCGCAAGGGCATGACGGCGGAGGACTACCAGCGCGCCGCCCACATCGTGCCGATGCCCTACTCGATCAGCCAGCGCGGCGTGGTGGACACCATGCTGGCCACCCACCGCATCAACCGGGACGAACGGGTGGTGGTGCAATCCTTCACCACCGCCCCCTACCTGCTGCTGGGCAGCGACCTGGTGTTCACCACCACCCGCCACTTCGCCCGCTTCTACGCCGACCTGCTGCCCCTCGCCATCCTGCCCTCGCCCATCCCCTTTCCGGACATGCGCTTCTACCTGCTGTGGCACGAACGCAACCACCTCACCCCCGCCCACCGCTGGATCCGCCGCCTGCTCAGCGAATGCGGACGGCAGATCAAGGCCGTGTAGAGGCTGGGCTGTATGGGCGGCTGAAGCTAACGCCGCGCGCGATAAATGCCGGGCCGGAGGCGAGATAAACGGGGAGCCATCGACATTTCGCGACGCGAAACAAATTTACGTGAGGCGATGACTCTACCGCGTGGCGTCCCGGGGTCAAGCTAGACCTCGATGTCTGTGTAGGCGCCCGCCGGGGCGTCGCCCTCCACTGCACCACCTGGACGGAAGAACACGTGATCGCCTACCGCGGCAGCGCCACGGGCTGTCGAGATACCTCCGTCAGGTGTCTGGATGCGGAGCATACCCCCCACAATTGCCACGACCTCGCCGGTGAGTAGGGGCGCCTGGGGTAGTGCTGCCTGGAGAGCCTTGAGGAAGTTAGCCATGGCACTCGACCTCAAGCGCCTGGCGGACAATCAGAGGGGCATTTGAAGTCAAGCCAGGCACGGACACCGTCACAGACAGCCCTCGGACGATCCCACGCCTTGCCACAGCACCGCGCGTCCAGTCCATCAGCGTGCCAACATGAATTACCCCACTTGCAGGCAGTATCCCTGTCTCCAGCGTCGTGACCTGTTGGGCACCCGTATCGCCAAGCACTGAGATGCCACGCCCCCGGATCGCGTCAAGGTGGGTGGCCAAGTCATCAACGATGACCCGTGCCGGCCGGTCGCCTACCGATCCAACACGTACAACGCGACCCCGCGCCCCCTGTCCGGCCACATGGACGGCGTTGTAGGCTGGCTTGACGATGTGCTGCGCCCCACGCTCAAGCACGGCCGCCGCCGGCAGGATGACCGCAGGGGCGGCGGTAGCCCACTCCCACGGGGCAACGGGATATCGCGGCATGACACGCAGGGATTGCGTCGCTGGCGCGGCCTGGACGTAACCACCGGCGACCTCGGCGAGACGAACCACCGCTTCCATAGCAGTGCCTGTGTGGGCCCAGACACCGGCTGGGATAAGCCAGTCGGCAATCTGCCAGTCCAGCGTCCAGCCGAGCGGCGTGCCGTTGATCGACAGTGCATCCATCGCAATCTGCTGGGCCGTCATCCCAGCGCCGAAGTTGTCCCGCGCCACTGCCGGCGCGGAAGGGTCGGACAGAACGGCCGCAATCCCACGGCCGCCGATCCGGAGCGAGCCCGCACCGAACCGCTCGTCCTCGCGGATGGACTCGATCAGCAGGCGCCATATCGCGCCGTTGGCCATTGCCTCGAGCTCTACGAGTTCGTCGGGGGCATTGGGCTCGAGATCACCCTTGGCACGCAGCGGGAGGGACGCCGACCAGGTCCAGTGCGCGCTGTCCGAGTCGATCGAGATTGAAAAGCCGGTGGCCGGAAGAGCCAGATTGTTGCTGACCCGAGTCAGCGAAGCGTCATTGATCACGATGTAGGCTCTGAGAGTTGGGATGATGATCGTGTTGGGGTCGGGCTCGTCGGGGTCACCGGGCTCAACGACGATGCCCGTACCGCGGTCGATGATCCTGCCCATGCCCCAGGGAACCCAGACGCGGGGGCCGGCCGCGATGGCCAGACGCCATGCGCCACGCAGCACGAGCGGACGGGACTGAAGGACCGACCCATCGGACCCCATCAGCAGTCTTGAGTCGTCCGCCGCAGCGGAGAGCCCCCACGGTGCCTTGGAGCGCATAACAAGTGGTGCCAGCAGGCCAGCCTGAGCAGCAAAGCGCCTGGTGCGGTCTGCCTGCGTCGAAAGCCCCCAGAGCACACGAGACGCTGGCGCCAAGCGGGCACCGAAGGCGGCCCAGGGCATTGAGGCTCCAACATCCGCCGCTGCCGCACGATCAAACACCACCCCGGTCTGCTGCTCAACATGCACCGGGGCGCCCCAGCGCCCCGTGGGCTCCGCATCCATCTCGACAGCAGCCGGCACAACGATGCCGACCTCAGCCCCCCCCGGTCTGGACGACGCCCAGGACGCGCCGACGCTCGCCGAGACCCTGGGCATGTCGATCAGTCCACGTCGCCGCGCAGCGCGGCATAGAACGAGTCACCCGTGCGCGCAGCGCCGGCGAGAATCGTCCGCGCCATGTCGATCGGCACCGCGGCTGCGACAGTGTTCCAACGGACGTTGTTGCCCACAGCCCAAGCTCCAGCCGCGCCCCACGCACCAGCTCGAATCACCATGTAGATCTCTCCCGTCAGGGGATTGACCGGCGCGATGTCGGCGGTGGCATTGAACGTCCCGATTAGCCCGAGATCCTCCCCATGAATCTGGACGGTAAGCGGCGAAACGCTTGTCACATGAGCACGCCAGCGCTGTTTGATCGCACCGGCGTTGAGCACTTCGATCGGGTACTGGAGGACGTTAAGCTCGCCGTTTGCTGCAGAGCCCTGCACGGTGTCAGCCCAGACGTTGGTCCAAGCCTGCTGATCGAAGACATGCTCGACCCGGGCCACCAGGTCGCCGAACAGAAGCGCGGTCGACATGTAAGCCGCGTCGCTGTACGCGTAGAGCGTCGGCGAGGAGATCGAGATCGACCCGTTGATCTGCGCATCCGAGACGAGCGCCATGTCCTCCCATCGCACGAACATCGACAGCGGCTGGGTATAGCCAGTCAGCACGAGCGGGTTTGCGAGGGTTGCGGAGCCTGCATCCAGATCCACTGTATAGAGCGCGGTCGGGATGCGCTGGCCGGCTGCGTCACGGATCTCGATGTGCGTCGCGGCCGGGATGATGAGATCCGGCTCGCCAGGAGCACCTGCAATGGTCCGAGGCGACCGGCCGCTGCTGATCGTCGCCCCCGCGACAGCCGGATTGGCGATCGGGACAACGAGGGTCTCGTGGATCACGCACACGTCGGCAGGGCGAACCATGGGCACGCGGCCGTCCGACGGGAGCCGGACCGGATCCAGGCCGAGGATGCTGGCGTCGAGCGGCAAGTTGCTGAGCACAGTGCACGAGTAGCGGATCGTGCTCGGCCAGACCGGCCTTGGCTGCCAGGTGGAGCTCACAAGGTCGCCGAACTCGACGGAAACCACACCCGACACTGCGCTGACAGTGCCGCGGATGTGGGTGCCGACGATGTTGCCATTGACGTCGGCAGTGCCGGAACACACGGTCCCATCCAGGGCCGTTGCCTGGACATACAGTGAAGCGTGACGAATCGGGGAGCCCGCAGTCCGGAACGAGGCATCGACCACAGAGAACTCGCCGCGGGTCGTCAGACATGCAGCAATGAGGGTCCCCGTGACCTCGAGGTAGCCGGGCGAACTGTTGGCAGGAGGAAGCCCGGTGAATCGGCACTGGCCCGTCGCATAGTCGATGGTGCCGCAAAGCGTGCCGGTGTTTGTACTCGAGTCGTGAGCGTAGTAGAGCGCGCCATTGCGGTCATAGACCGATGTGGACGGGAAGGTCAGATAGACTGAGCCCGGCACCACCGCCTGCGGCGTTGTTGCGGTGAGGTCGTAGGTGTAGCCAATATCCGCCACCGCCAGCGTCTCGGTCATCGTGGTCCATGCCGCAACACCGCCGGACTGGGTCGTAACTTGATAGTCACCGATCTGCGGCGCGATGGGGCCCGAAGCCGATGTCCACTCGAGCATCCCAATCGGTTGCCAGGCGTAGCTCTTTGCCTCGAAGCCGACGAGCGTTACATCGCCATCGGTGTAGTCGATCGTGCCGGCAACCTGGCCCGCATCCCACCAGATCCGCGTGTTGTAGTTCGACCCGGCCTGGCGGGCGAGTGTGACCAGGCTCCCTGATCCGTTGTCGATCAGCACGATCTGTGCGCTCTGCGAATTGTTGAAGCCGTACACGATGGGGCAGACGATCCGCACGGACTTGGGCGTGATATTCGCGACGCCGCAATTCCACGCTGCCGGCGTCGTTACCGGCACGGTCACCGTCGCGAGGAGCGGCGGGTCGCCCACCGCCGGGGCGCCCTGCTGGTAGGAGATGGCCAGGTAGGTATCGAGCCCTGGGCGATAGCCATCGCTCTTGTTCGGGATAGGCAGCACGACTTCGCCGGTGCTGTAGTTAATCGTCCCGGAGCGGTAACCGGCACACGTCAGCACGCCGGTGCCGCCCGCATCGGTGTACGTGCTGTCCGGAGTTGACGGCACAAGCCGCCAGCCGATCGAGACAGACCCAGGCTTGACGGGTGTATTGGCCAGGAAGAACCGCAGCTGCAGGGCTTTGCTGGGGTTAGCCGCAGTCGCACCGGCGCGGACCTCGAAATGCACCGGGCTGCCCCATGTGACGATGATCGACGTATCGACATCAGGTAACGCACCGAGGGTTACAACGAGGGCCCCGGACGAATACGCGATGCTCCCGCCACCCTCAGCCGTGCCATTGCCGGAAAGCGTGCCCGAACCGTCATCTTTGAGCCGATACCACTTTCCCAGAGCCCGGTATTCAACGACTACTGATCCCGGCGCCGGCAGCGGAGAGCACGTGTAGGTATGGGCCAGGCCGCGGGACTGCAGGGTCACTGGGATGCTGTGTGTGTGAGCTCGAGCCTGGGCAGCAACGGCCGGTGTGTAGGTCTGATTGAAGACTCCGTAATACGAGCCCGAGTAGTTCGGCACGAAGTTGATCGTTGTGGCCCCGGTCTCGTAGTCAATCGTGCCGGTGGTTCCGTAGAGCCCGGAGATCGTGCCATCGCCATTGTCCCTGATGCCAAAGTTGCTGGCGTTGATCGACCAGGATCCCGGAAGGATCGGCGTGGGCGTATAGCGGGTATTCGAGGTGCCCTTCTCCGAGTAGCCCCGCTGCACAGTGATCGGAGCTCCCGCCGCCACCCAGCCTGTAGTGCCGGCGGGCTGCGCCAGGGAGACTGGAGTCTCGCGCTCGGTCGCAGGCACGAGCGGGGCATAGATCGATGACACCCGGAGGTTAAGCGCCCCGAGCTGGATGGCCTCGGCGACGTTGGTGATGCCGTAATAGCGTGCGGTGTCGGCGACTTGCGTCACCCGGATCTTGGTCGGCGAAGCATCGGCCGAATAACGCGATGGCTCGTTGCCGGGGAAGGTTTGGGAGAGCGGCGTCGTGATCTTCAGCGAGATGACACGGCGCACGAAGTCGCCGTTGGCATCCGTGAAGGTGCGCACTTCGTGCTCCATCGACTCGATCCGGACGAACTGCGTTGCAGGCGTGTAGCCCGCCGCTTCGACCGATAGCATCAGCACGCTGCCCACGTCTGGCAGCGGCTCATCCTCACGCTGATATACCAGCAGCGCACGCTGCCCCTGAGCCTGGCCACCGTAGATCCGCATCCTGGAAAGCGGGCCACCAACCACGTAGCTCTCAATCCAGTCGCGAAGCTGGGTGCGAGTCGCATTGTGCGAGCCCGTTGAGAAAAGCAGGATGCCGATGCGGTCATTGGCCGGCGGGCTCGTGATCACTGCATGTGAGCCCGCATACGTGTCCGTGTTCGCAGAGCGGACGGCGCCGAAGACTTGCCGAAGGTTGATCCGTCCGTAGGTGGAGTCCAGCCTCGACACCTTGGGAAAGATGTTGCCGGCAACGCCGTCCGGGATCTCACGGGACGTCATCCGACCGCCGCCGTCAGCGGCATCGGTCATGCGTTCGGACTCGAGGAGGGCGATGTTGGAAGCGAGGATGGCCATGTCAGGAGAACCGAGTGAATTTCAGGGTGGGCACAACGGGGTCGGTGGAGATCGGGTCCGCGAACGGAATCAAATCAACTGCATCCAGCGCCGGGGCATCGTCATGCCGCCAGATCACCTGAATTGCTTCGCCCAGGTATGTCAGCGTGAAGACCTGGCCAGCCTGGTCGGCCATTGCACGGAGGGCTGCGTACTCGCCGCGGGTCATCACGCCCCACGCAAAGCCTCCAGACATGCCACCGGCCAGGGTGCCCGTCGCAAAGACTGCGAGGGAGCGCCTGACTCTCGAGGCCTGGCAAGCCATTGCCGACTATGCGCTCAAGCACATGCCGCCGTGGGTCCATCGCATGCTCGTCATCGCCCTCATCACCGGCCTGCGCCGCGGCGACCTGGTGCGGCTCCAGTTCGACGACATCAGGGATGACCACTTGCAGCTCTGCCTGCAGAAGACCGGCATCCTGCTGCGCTTGCCCCTGGCTTTGCGCATGGAGGCCATCGATATGTCGCTCCACGATGCCGTGGAAGCATGCCGTGGCTATTCGAGGGGCACCGTGTTCCTCTTGCGCAAAAGCACCGGGGCACAGTTGAGCCCGGACTCATTAAGTGCCCGCTTCGAAACTGCGCGCGAAGCCGTTTTCGGGAAATACACGGGAGAAGGGAAACCCTCATCGCTCCACGAGTGCCGCAGCCTTGCGGAACGGCTCTACCGTGACCAAGGCATCAACACCCAGCGGCTGCTGGGCCATGCTCACCAGCGGATGACCGACGTCTATAATTCGGAGCGCGGGCTGACCGGGGGGCAATGGAAGACCCTCGAGCTGTAGCCCGGTTCACCGGGAGAGCAGGATGTATCGCGTCTATGTAATGTGGCAGCGTGGAAAAGGGCGAAGCGAAGTTCAAGTCGAAAGCAGGACTTCGACTCCAGCCCCGAAGGCCGCGCTTGAAGGCTGGCGCTTCCTGTACGACAAAGCCTATCCTTCCGATCACATCCTGCTGCTGACTCACGATCACCAGACTGTCGCATTTCACAGATTCGGCACTGCACCAGGTGACCCAGAGCACAGCCCCCGAGACATCGCGATCCCAGAATGACAAAGCCCGGCCGAAGCCGGGCTTTGTCATTTCAGGGTGTCCATCCGCATCGCCGGCACCAGTTGTCACCAGCGAGCCCGAACCCACAGCACGGGCAGGCATCAGGCAGTCGAATCCACATAGCTCCTCCCTGACGGGTTACGGGCCGGTTCAGACCCTTCGGGGATTACATTATGTGGTTAGGCTGGAGCCAGCGTGGTGATAGTCCCGGAACTGCCCCGGTATTTGAGCGCACCGCCCTCTACGTACAGCACGCCACCCGCCGTGGGGTTGATTGACGGCACGGTGGTGGCGTTTGCTATTCCGATCACCCCAAGCCCGGAGCCGGAAGAAGCGGTGTTTACGAGTAGATTTCGTTTCACTTTAAAGCTGTCGTCAGTGCCGAGTAAATCTTCACCACTGCGATACAGATTTGTGTCACGTGCTGCCGTGCCGTCACCCCATTCGAGCCGCCCATTTGCCAAAAGGGCAAATCGGTCCAGCAAATCACCGACAATCCTAACCGACAGAAACCTATCTCCTGCACCAACGGCACGTAAGTCAATCACAGGCACTGACATGGAGACAGAGGGCTCCAGCCGCAGCAGCGGGACATTATTCGCCTCTTCCGTGATATGTAGCGTCCCGTTCGGTGATGTTCCCCCACCTAGCTGCATGCGCCCGGTAGATCTCTGCACGTGCAGCGCAGTCACCAAGGTGTTGCCGTCGGCGCTTGGTGCTCGCATGAGGGCGAAATTTGCGTCAGATGCAGTGCCGTTCGCATCACCCTCCGTGCGCAGAACCCATCGCCTCCCGGACTGGTTGCGATCTCGAAAAACCGAAAACGCAATATCTTTGTTTTCAGTAAGTGACGACACTCGCATCGCATTACCGCCAGAGGTATTGACGATAAAGTCGGCCCCCAGCGTCCTGATGATCGTGTTGTCGATGCCGATTTTGTTATCTGCCGGATCTACATACAGAATTTCAAAACGCGTCCGTAGTGCGAGATCCTCATCAGGCACTTCCACCGACCAATGCCCGTGCACATCGGTCGGAGCCTCGTCATCAATTTGGTCTTGTGCATAGTAGTGCGCGCCCGCCCAAACGATGCTTCTCATTTGAGCGTCCGTGGGTTCCGTCCCGAGGGGTAGAATTTCACGGGTCAAGGGGTTAACCGGCAATCTCCACGTGATCATTGCTTTAGCGCGCGGGTCAACCAGATCCAACCAAATGACCTCCCCGCCCTTGTTGTTGTTTCCGGGGTCTTCTTGTTTCTGGTACGACTCAATCCGCAGGCGCGAGTTATCCGCCATCCTGTCCGGAACCGACCTTAAGGTGAGGTCTTGCACAGCATCAGGAGAGATGCCGCCGCTCCCTCCGGCGGTCAGCTCATCGGTAACATCAACCCCTCCTGCTAAGTATGTGCGCCCCGACCCCGAGGGGACGGCCATTACCGCCACTTGACCAGGCGGCGCCTTCACCAGCCCCATCCGCCGCGCAACATCTTTGATCCGCGAAATCCCGCTCATATCGTTTCCCCTGTCAGTTTGGATTGCTGCAACAGAGGCGATTGTTCGGCGCGCGCGCGAGGCTGACTAAATGACCGGAGTCACTCATTGCCGGTCCTGCGCGATTCATCCGGGCGCTACAAAAGAAAAAGGGGCCGAAGCCCCTCCCAAATCGTCCCAGTGAATCCCAAAGCCCCAGCGTCGATAGACCGGGCGTCCTAGAACCCAAAACCCGCCTGGCGCCGTTCGAAGTCTTCCCGCTTCAGAACGGCAAAGTGCTTGTACAGGACGCGCAGGCATACGCCGGAGGCCGCCGCCAGGTCTGGCAGGTTGCGGCCGTTGAACTGGGTGTATAGATCGCGGTACTGCACGGCGTTGTCGTAGTCGTTGCCCTTGGGCAGGTAGGGCTGCAGGCCGCCCAGCTCTGCGCGCAGCACATCCGTGATCTGCAGGGTCTGCTGGACCCTGCGCTGGGTATCCGGCTCGTCCAGTGCAATGAAGATGCACTCAGCGATGGTCCGCCAGATCTTCGGGTATGTCTGGTCGAGCGCCTGGTGCAAGGGCACTAGCATCTGCATGCTGGTGCTTGTCAGGCGGGCGCGGCGCTTTGGCTTAGACACGGCCGACCCACTGCTTGAGCTGTTCAATGACCGTGGTCTCCTGTGCCGGAGTCAGGAAACGCAGGGCCTCGACGCCGTTGGAGGTTTGGGCCTTGATCCAGGCCAGCAGGCCTTTCATCGTCCGATCGCGAACCCGGCCAGCGTCGGCGAGCTGCTGCCACAGGCTCCACATCTTGCGTTGGGTCCGGGTCAGCGGGGTGCGCTTGCTACCGCCACCGGGCCGAGGAAAGCCGACTTGGTGGAAGTGCTCGAGCACCACCTCGAGCTCGGCGATGCTGCAGGCCTTGCTCGATGTCTTGCCATCGGCCCGGGCTGCGATGGCCGCGCGGTAAGTGTCGTCATCGAGCTTGAGGTGAGAGGCGGCGGCATGCACCTGGCGCACCAGGCGCGCATGCTGGCCAGCGCGGGCGGCGGTGAGAGCAGCGGAAGCCATCAGATAGCCTCCGCCACTTCGCCGCCCAGCACATCCACCAGGGCCGGAATCAAGCGGGCCAGCTCGCCGCTCATCAGCGCGAAGTCGGCCTCCGCCTGCTGGTCGGCGACCTCGGCCTTGCGCTCGGCTTCCTCTTTCACCACATCCAGGAAGGCCAGGCGCTTGAGCTCCAGCTTCTCGGTGAGGATGAAGGACACCCGGTCATCGAAGGTCAGGGCCAGGCGGGTCGGCAGCTTGCCGGCGGCCAGGTGGTCCTGCACATCCTTGCCGTCCAGGGCGTGGTGCACGTAGCGCACCGCGGCCTTCTCGTCGGTCACAGCGCGCAGCTCGGTGTCCTGGTCGATGGTGAACTTACCGGCGGCCTCGTTGGCGGCCAGCCAGCTGGACATCAGTGACACGGGTGTCAGTTCGGTCTTGAGCATCTTCACCGGCAGCTCGTCCAGGGTATCGCGCAGGGCATCCAGCATCTCTTCGGCGCGGCCGCAGCTGACGGCATCGATCACCAGCCAGCCGCCCACCGGGTCGATCCAGGCGCAAACCTTGCGGCGCGAGGTGAAGGCGCGGGGCAGCAGCTCCTTCAGCACCGCCTCCTTGATCTCCTTCATCTGCTTGCGGCCGGGCTTGAAGCCCTGGTCGCGCTCGATGTCCTCGGCCTTGTCTGCGGCCACCTGGTTGACCACCGACGCCGGCAGCAGCTTCTGCTCAACAGACAGAGTGACCAGGTAGTGGCCCTGCACGGCCAGTACAAAGCGGCTGTCCCTCGTGGGGGAGCTCCAGCCGCGGCTGGCCATGTCCTGGCTGCCGCAGGGCTGGAAGGGACGCGCGGCAAGCTTCTCCTGCAACGTGTCGGCAGTGATCGCCCAGGGGCTCGGCAGGCGGTAGATCTGAAGATTCTTGAACCACATGATCAGCCCTCCAGGGCGAGCGGGTCGGGGCCAGCCCCGATGCCGCGGTTGAGTACGGCCGACCGGCCAGCTGCTGCCCCTCGGGCCAGGTCATTGACCTGGTGGTCGCGCAGGTTCTTCGGGCTGCGGTCGGCGGTCTTGAGCTTTTGCAGGGACGGATACTTGACGCCGAGGAAGGCCTCCACGGCAGCAACCTGCTCGGGCGTGGCTGTCCAGGCGGTAACGGCGCTCAGGGCGGTGCGCACCCAGCCCGTGCAGAACAGGTCGGCGCGGGCCGTCTTGACCGATGCACGCTGCACGCGCTTCAGGGCCCCCTACGCTGCAGCCAGATCCAGCGGGATGGCATCCCACTGGCCAGCACCGGCACCGCGCTTGTAGAACCGGACATAGACCGCGGTGCCGGCGGTGAGGATGCTGTCGCGGATGGCCTGCATGGCGCTCTTCCACTCGGGATCGTCGATCTGCAGGCGCAGCAGCTCGAGGACGGCGGCAGTCTTGATCTGGCCCTTGGAGTCGGTGCGGAAGGCCCGGTCGATGAGGGCGCGGATGTGCGGGTTGGCGCCTTCGCTCCAGCGGATGATGCAGCTGTTGATCAATGCCTTGGCGGCTTCGATGGCTTCGTCGAAGGCGAGGCGCTCGGCATAGGCGCGGACCACCTTGTATTCGCCGTCGAAGCTGGTGAGCTGCACATTGCCCTTCTCACCGCCGAGGGTGATCTCGTAGCGGGCGGCGCTGATGCTCACCAGCTCGGCAATGCTCTCGAGAGAGCGCTTCTTGAGGGCGACGAGCTGTTCATTCACGGCCTGGGCCTGCGCAACCAGGTTGCGGGTGACCTGGTCACGCAGCTTGTCGTGGTCGCTGATCTGTTCGATGGGCACAAGGTGGCCGGCGGCGTTGCGCCAGTAGCCTTCGGGGATGAGGTCAGCCATGGTGTTGAGTCCTTTCATGATGGGGGAGGATCTGCTTCGGCGGCTGGCCGGGCAGCGGTTGAGGGGTGATCCAGACGAGCTCGCACCCCTGGTGCTGCACGGCTCGATGCGTGAGCCCGTCTTGCGCAAAGGTGATGTACTGAGCCTGGTCAAACTCAGCCGGCGGAGCCGTGCGGAGGTGGATCTGGGGCTGGTCGTGGCAGCTGACGCGCGCCGAGAGGATCTCCACACCAGCACTAAGCAGTGCGGAAACGGCGCGGGCCAGAACCAGGATCTCGAGCTCGACCTGTGCAGGGGTCTTCATGCCCGGGCTCCTTTGTGAATGGACTTCGCGTGGTCGCTGGGGGTGATCACCACCGAGGGCGCCCGGGGTTTTGCGCCAGCCCTCGGGCCAGGCCGAGGGACGGGCACACGCCCCACCGGGTACACCACGACGATGGACTTTCCCTTGGTGGTGACTGTGGCCTGCATGACTTCACGCCCAGCGATGAGGGCCTGCAGAGCGGTACGCACCGCATCCGTGTCGCCGAGAGCCTTGACCAGGTCGGACACCGGAAGCGGCACCTGGCTGCTGTGCCGGTGTAGGCGCCGGAGGATCCTGATTCGCTCCGGCGCAACGGCTTCGATTGAGGCGCCAGGCTCCCAGCCACTCACAACTGGCCGCGGCGCGGGAGCGGCGTCGTCGGCCGACTGAGCAGGCGTCCATCCAGCAGGGAGCGGAAGGTCTGCAGCCTGCAGAGCACGGGCAAGCGTGGGCTCAGGGTTGCAGTGGTAATGCCCACGCATCACTTTCGCGAAAGTACCGTTGGCAATACCGAGCCGCATCGCCAGGGCATTGATGCTGACGGCTTTGGCGACCATCCAGATCTGCAGATCGCGGATGGCCTTGACGACCTCCGGCGTGTAGCCGGCGGGGAGCTTGCGCGTGTTCATTGGCCCACCCCCGGCCGATGGGCCCAGTGGGTGATCTGCTGGCCGGGTTCCGCATCGACGTACCACCACTCCAGGCCGTCGAAATAGCCCAGCCAGGGCAGGTCGCGGGGCTCGTCCGACCAGACCAGCACGGTGACGTCCACCGGCGGCAGGCCCTGCGTAACGGCAATGCGCTCGACAAGGTAGGACTCGGTGACCGGGTCGGGCTCGAAGAGCGCCAGGCCACCGGCGCAGGCCCCCAGCAGATCGGCGGCAAAGCGCAGATCGGTGGCAGCCAGGTCGAGCTCCGCGCGGATCGGCTCGGTGGTGGGCTCATCTGCCGCAGCGCTGGCCAGCTCCCCTGCCAGTTTGAAGAGCACGGCGATCAAGCGCTCGGCCTGGGCAATGTCGGCGCTGCGATCGCGGCGCACGGGGGTGGGCTGGCGCGCGTTCACAGTTGCACCCCGCGGACTTGGGAAGGCTCGGAGACAAGGTCGGCCTGGCCGGGGCACGTTGCAGCCAGAAAGCGTGCCTGG
>JAFLDU010000384.1 GCA_017309145.1 Zoogloea sp.
CGGCTTGGTAGACGGAAGGGGGTAATCGTGCGCCTCACCCTGGTTCACCCGGCGGGCTTCAATTTCGTCCCCGGCCAGCCCGATTTCTCGGTGCTGGCCAACCGCATGGCGCCGATCGGCATCATGGGACGACACCTCGGTGTTGTCCGCCGCCGAGGTGGCCCTGCGCGCCTTCGGCCGGGTCGACGTGCTGGTCAATAATGCGATCTACCAGGGCAGCGACCTCAACCTGCCCTTCCTCGAACTGGAGCCGGCCACCCTCAAGCGGGTCTTCCAGGGCTATGTGATGGCCCCCTTCCTGCTCACCCGGGCGATCATTGCCGGCATGCTGGAGAACGGCGGCGGCACCGTCATCAACGTGACCTCCGGCGCGGGCGAGAGCGACCCGCCGGTGCCCGCCGCCAACGGTGGCTGGGGCTATGCCTACGGCGCCGGCAAGGCTGCCGTGTCGCGCCTGTCGGGCGTCCTGGTCACCGAACTCGGCGAGCGCGGCATCCGCGCCTTCACGCTCAACCCGGGCGTGGTCGATACCGAAGCCCTGCAGGCCACCATCGGCGCCAAGGGCGTCCAGGCCCTCGGCGGCCGGGTGGCGCCGCCCCAGGTGCCCGCCGATGTGATGGTGTGGCTGGCCGATTCACCGGACGCCGACGCCCTGCAGAAACGCACCCTCAACGCCCAGAGCCTGGCCCGCGAGCGTGGGCTGTGGGTACGGGCGGATGGGGCTGCGGCCGCTGCGGACAGCTGATCTGCAGACCCATGGCAGACCAGGCAGCGCCTCGGGCTGGACGCCCGGAGCGCATCTGGCTAGGATTAAATCCTATCCAGTGCTTTGGAGATTGCCATGCGAACCACGCAACAACTGAGCATCACCCTGCCGAATGACATGGCTGACGTAGTGAAGGCCAAGGTACGGACTGGCGAGTACGCCACCGAAAGCGAAGTCATCCGGGACGGCCTTCGTGCGCTCCTGGCCCGTGATCGGGCCATTGAAAGCTGGCTGCATCAGCAGGTAGGCCCTGCCTACGATGCGTTGAAAGCAGCCCCCTCCAGCGCCGTCACCGTTGACCAGGTGCGGGCACGCCTTGCCGCTGAACGCACCAAGGCGCGATGAACTTTCGCGTTGTCTTCTCCCCCGAGGCGGAGGAGCAACTTGCCGCGCTATACCGCTACATCGCTGCCGCGGCGTCTCCCGATATTGCGGCGCGCTACACCGAAGCCATCCTGGGCTACTGCGAGAGCCTGAAGACCTTTCCCAATCGGGGCATCCTTCGTGATGACATACGGCCAGGCTTGCGCATCACTCACTACAGAAAGCGGACTGTCATCGCCTTCGACGTAGACACCGGGGTGGTGTCCATCATTGGCCTGTTCTACGGTGGCCAGGACTACGCAACAATCCTGCAGGACGATACAGAAGACGACTCGTCGCATTGATTCCCCGGGCGTACATCTTCCGTATGCTGAGGCGCTGCCCAAGAAATGCCCCACTGACCTGCCGCTCCCCGCTTCGCAAAAACTGGCGCGTTTGCTGCTCTGGCAATGGCACGGCCGACTTGCCCCCCCCATCCGCAGGAGTGGCACCGCGACATGCCCCCGGCGAGGCCATGCAATCCTCGCCGATCCATGCGGCAATCCATGCCGGGCCGGCAGAAAATGCCAGGCAGATGAGCCTGTCCAACCCGGCCGCACGATGCATCCGCCGCGCGGTCATCCGATCAAGGAGCGCACACATGAGCATCAGCAGCTTGAGCAGCACCGCCCTCGATGCGGCGGCCTGGCTGAACGTGCAGGGCCGGCGTCCGGGGCTGCCCCAGGGCACGGACGCCGGACGTCCGGCCGCCGTGGAGACGACGGCCTCCCTTTCCCCCGAGGCCCTGGCGGCGAGCCGCAGCACGGCACGCTCCGCAGGCCTGCAGAAGGTCATGGATGAAGTCCGGGCCGACCCTGATTTCGGCCGGCAGTATCTCGGCCAGCTGGCCGGGGTCACCACCGACGGCCCCCTGCTGGACATCTCCCACCCGCCCGAGATCCGGCTGTCGTCCACCGGCGAGCTGTGGACGGACGAGAAACAGGCCCAGTACTCGGCCCTCAGCGCGCACGTCATGCAGCAACGGCGGGACATCATCAACGCCGGCCTGGCCGACGGCTCGGCACCGGATGCAGTGCTGCAGCGCGTCTATGACTTCAACGACGCGCTGCCCCAGTGGTACAAGGACGGCATGAACTGGGCCTAGGCCCGGTCGGTCCGGCTCAGGCCGCTTCCGGATAGTCGGTGTAGCCCGCCGCACCAGCGGTGTACAGGCTGCGGCGATCGAAGCCCGACAGAGGCAGGCCCTGCCGCAGCCGACGTACCAGATCCGGGTTGGCGATGAAGTGGCGGGCGAAGGACACCGCGTCACCCTGCCCGGCCTGGAGGGCCGCCTCGGCGCCCGGACCGTCGAAACCGTCGTTCAGGATCAGCCGGCCGGCAAAGTGCTCGCGGCCCAGGCTGAAGGCATCGATCCCTGCCACCGGGGCCCGCATCACGTGCAGGTAGGCCAGGCCCAGGCCGGCGGCCTGGCGGGCCAGCTCGAAGTGGGTTTCAGCCGGGTTGTCGTCGGTGATGTCGTTGTAGCTGTTGCCGGGGTTCATGCGCAGGCCGACCCGGCTTGGCCCGATGGCGTCGGCCATGGCCGCCAGGCACTCCAGCGGAAAGCGCACCCGTCCGGCCAGGCTGCCACCGTACTCATCGCTGCGCTGGTTGCTACCGGAGGCCATGAACTGCATGGGCAGGTAGCCGCTGGTGCAGTGCAGCTCCACCCCGTCGAAGCCCGCTGCCATGGCATTGCGGGCGGCCTGGGCGAACTCCTCCACCACGCCGCGCACTTCCTGGGTGCTCAGCGCGCGGGGCAGGTCGCAGGGCTGCATGCCGGCGCTGTCGGTGAAGATCTCCACCTTGGCGGCGATGGCCGAGGGCGCGACGGTCTCGACCCCCTCGGGCTTGACGTGACGGCTGCCGATGCGGCCGGCGTGCATCAGCTGCAGCACGATGCGCCCGCCGCGGGCATGTACGGCCT
>JAFLDU010000385.1 GCA_017309145.1 Zoogloea sp.
GGGGCTGGGGCGTGAGCACGTAGTCTTCGCCGATCGGCGGGCTGGTGGCGAGGCGCGGAACCGGCAGGCCGCTGCCCTCGCGGGTGGCGGAGAAGGCCACCCGGGCGGTGCCGGCACGGGCTTCGGCCTCTGCGGTGGCCTGCGCCTCGGGCAGGGTGGCAGTCGGTCGGGAGGCATCACCCGACGCGGGGGTGTGGCCGCCCGGTGCGCCGGGCGGTGGCGCGTCCCGAGGGGCGCCCGGCACGTCCGGGGCGGTCAGGCCGGACAGGTCTGCCTCGATGGCGGCGGTGAGGGTCGGGTCGGGGGCCGGCAAAACGTCGAACCAGCGGCTGATCAGGCGTCGCTCCTCGTCGCTGCGGCCCCACAAGGCCATCGCCAGGTCGCGCAGGGCGGCCCGGCTGCCGTGGCCGAAGCCCAGGCGCAGGGCTTCCACGCCGTCCAGGTAGTCGCGCACGCCCACCGGCACGCCATGGGCCTTGAGTTCGCGGAACAGCCCCAGCAGCAGGGGCGGCAGGGTGTCGCTCACCGGGCCGCCTCGTCGCCGGTGCGGGCGCGGTAGCGCTCGATGTCCTGGCGGACCTTGAACAGCACGGCCTGGTCGATGGCATCCAGGCTGTCCACGGAGACGGCCTCGGCCTTGCGGCCCTGCCAGTGCAGTACCCGCACCCAGTCCACCAGCTCGCTGGTGGCCGGCAGCTTCTGCATGCCCAGCTCGCGCCCCCGTTCGCGGATGCGGCACAGGCGCTCCACGGCGCCAGCGATGAGCGCATCGCTGATCTGCTCGCTGCGGGTGTCGAGGTTTCTGCGCACGATGTCGGCCAGCATGGCGGGCTGGTCGGCGGGGAAGTCGAGCTGCACGTACAGGCAGCGGCGCAGGAAAGGTTCGGGCAGCTGCTTTTCGCGGTTGCTGGTGATCAGCACGATGGGCCGTACCCCCCCGGCCGGGCCGGTGACGTGGCGGCCGAAGCCGCGGGCCTGGCGGCAGGCCTCGTCCTCGGCGCGGGGCAGGTCCTCGATGTCGAACTCGAAGCGGTCGAGTACGTCGAGCAGGTCGTTGGGGAAATCGATGTCGGCCTTGTCCACCTCGTCGATCAGCACCACCTGTGGCCGGCCTTCGCGGATGGCGTGGCCGAGGGGTTCCAGGTCGATGTAGGGATGCACCTGGCGGGCGCTCCGGTTCTGCGGGTCCTGGGCGTCCTGCAGGCGGCGCAGGGCGTCGAAGCGGTAGAGCAGGTCGCGGGCCTGGCTGGTGCTCTTGACCGTCATGGTGGTGAGGCCGATCCCCAACTCCTCCGCAATGGCGCCGGCCAGGCGGGTCTTGCCGCAGCCCGCTTCGCCCTCCACCAGCAGGGGGCGGCCCAGGCGGATGGCCAGGTTGACGATGGTGGCGGTGTGGGGCGCGGCCACGTAGCCGGCGGCGCGGGTGCCGCTGAATTCGGTGTAGGGCAGGGTCTCGGGCACGTTGGGCTCCTCAGCGGGCGCGGCTCCAGAAGCCGTGCAGGATCAGGCGGTTGAAGACGTCGGGGGGATGGCCATTGGGGGTGGTGGCGTAGTCGGCGATCTGCTCCCGCCCGGCTTCGTCGATATGCACGCCGGCGCTGCGCCGGATCTCCGCCAGCCAGCTGCGCACCTGCCGCGCGCTGATGGGGGCCAGGGGCGGCAGGGCCAGGATCTGCCGGTAATCCACGTCGTCCGCGTCCAGGCCGGTTTGCCGGAAGGCCGCGTCGGGGGGCTCCGGCAGTGGCGCATGGTCGGCCAGGAAGCAGTACAGGCGCCCCCGGCCAGCCGGCGGGCGGGCCGCCAGGGCGGCCTGCAGGGGCAGCCAGAAGCGCCGGTGGAAGAGCGTCAGCCGGGTTGCCTCAAGACCGGCCGTACGCAGGATGAGGACCACCGAGCGGGCGGCCAGACGCACCGCCAGCAGGCCGGCGAGGGCGTCGATGGTGGGCTCCCCCAGCAGGGGCTCGCCGAGCTGGCTGCAGGCCCAGCAGATGAGGGATTCGGCGCTGTCCGGCTCGTCGGCCTGGCCGCAATGGACGTCCATCCCGTCCCACTCGTCGTGCCAGTTGCGCAGGAACTCGACAAACTCCAGCTGGCCGTGGTTCTCCGGGCCATGGATGAGGAAGGCGGCGGCCCGTTCCGAACGGCGGTCGCGGAAGGCCTCCAGGGCCGGCCCGAGGGCGTTGATCTGCGCATCGCGGCCGATCCGGCCGAGTTCGTCGCGGGGGATGTCGCCGGGCGCCGCGTAGCGCCCACGTGAGGCGTTGCGGAGCACCTCCTGGTCCCAGTCCTTGATGCAGCACAGCGCCTTGCCGACCAGCTGCAGGGGGCTCCGGTAGAAGACCTGGATGCGCCCGCCGGCCCATTGGTCGACGCTCGCCAGAAACTCCCGCTGGGCGGCCTGGTCCGCCTCGGCTTCGGCGGGGGGCATCTGTGCGTGGAACTGCGCGGCCTGTTCCCGCAGGTGCTGGTCGGCCTCGCTGCCGGGGACCGGGCGGAAGATGAAGATCGGCGCCTCGCCGGCTCCCCAGCGCTCGACCGCCCAGCGGAACTCCAGCTCGGTGATGGAGCGGCGCTGCAGGGGCGGGGTCCAGCCGTAGCGGTGGCCGAACAGGCCCAGGTAGGCGTCGCATTCCTGCACCTTGCGCTTGCACACCTTCTCGACGTACTGGCCGCCGGCGGCCCAGTTTTCCTGCAGGAAGATCCTGGCCGACTCCAGGTTGTCGTGGATGAAGTCCCGTACCGCCTCCCGATAGACCCGGCAGTCCTGGGCGGTGGCGCTCAGGAAGATCTGTCCGATCTCCGGCAGTTCGGCTTCGTGGGGCATGGTGCGGAGATCCTCCTGGCCGGCGCGTGACGTGCCTGAAGAATATGCCAGTCACACGCTGTTTGCCACGGGAGGAGGGCTTATCATCGGGCGCCCTCTTGTGGAGACGATTGAGCATGCGCATCGGCATCGACCTTGGCGGAACAAAGATCGAGATCATCGCCCTCGACGACGGCGGACAGACCCTCGCCCGGCGGCGGGTGGCGACGCCGCAGGGCGACTAC
>JAFLDU010000386.1 GCA_017309145.1 Zoogloea sp.
GGCTCCAGACCGGTGAAGAAGGTGTAGCCCTTGGCCTCCAGGCGCTTGACCTGCTCCTTCAGCACCACGCGGGTGTCCAGCGGCCAGGGCTCGCCCTTCACGTGGCCGTCGCAGGCGATGCGGGCGTAGCCGGGCTGCCAGGGCACCAGGGTCAGCGTCGAAAGGTCGCCGATGGCCATGAAGTCCGGGCCGTTCGGCTCGATCCCCAGGCCCCACACCGCGAAGCCTGCAAAGCCGGCGCCGGTGGTGAGGATGTCTTCGAAATGGGCTGCCGGGACCGACTTGGTCTTGGCAGTGCCGTGGATGTCGACAAACTGGGCAAGCACGTACTTGACTCCGTTGTCGGCGAGAAACTGCTTGGCTTCTGTGGGCGTCATTGCCGCTCTCCTGAGAAGGGTTTGGGTTCGGGCGATTGAGACGATTGGGGCGATCAGTTGAAGCTGTGGGGCGCCACCGCGCCTCCGCCCAGCTCGATAGCTATCCCGAGCAGGGTCTCCCACAGGTAGGGGCCGTACGTGCCGTCACTCCAGATGCGGACGAAGGGGCGGCCGTTGCGTGTTTCGGGGATCACCGTCACCCCGACGCCGACCATGCTGGTCAGCACCACCGGCCGCTGGGCCGGGTCGAGGGGGCGGAAATTCACGTTGCAGGTCTGGCGCAGCAGCTCGTCGAGACGACTGCCGCCGAGCACCAGGGCAGCGTCCTGGCGCAGCACCGGATACACGCCGGGGCCACGGGGCGCCGCGGCGAGGGGGGCGATCAGCGCATCCGGGCCCTCGACGAGGAATTCGGTGAAACCCAGGCGGGCGATCAGGCCACCACCGTCCAGCGGCAGCCAGCTGTTGGGCTGGGCCGGGATGGGCAGACCGAGGGCCTGCAGCCAGGCGGTGGCGCCGGGCCCCTTGCAGCCGATGCGGGCACTGCGGGACATGTCGGCGATACCCAGCACCTGGGCTGCGGCAGGCTGTCGGACCGGCTCCAGCAAGGTCGCCGCGACGCCTTCTGCCACCGGGCTGACCGCCCCGGCGCTGGCGGACACCAGCGGGGTGACCGGGCCTGCCGGGGGCTCATCCTTCTGGCGCTTGTTGTCCGGATCGTAGAAGGGCGTGGCGCTGACCTTGGCCTGCACCATGGCCCCGTCGGACAGGCGGATGGACACGCTGCCTCCCGGGGTGGCCAGATCGGGCCGCACGAAGGCCAGACCGATGGCGTGGCCCAGGGTCGGGCTGAAGGCGATGCTGGTGACCCGCCCGGCGATGTCGCCGCCGGCGATGACCAGGTTGCATTCCAGCGGCAGCTTGCCGCTGTAGCCCGCCGGGAAGGTGATGCCCACCAGCTGCTGCTTGCGCGGCTTCTTGGCGATGGCAGACAGGCTGCGCTGGCCGACGAAGAAGGGCTTGTTCATCTTGAGGGCCCACTCCATGCCCACATCCAGCGGCGTGGTGAGGCCGTCGGTATCCTGGCTGATGATGATGTGGCCCTTCTCCAGGCGCAGCAGACGCTGGGCCTCCACACCGAAGGGGCGGATGCCGCGGCTGGCACCGGCCTTCATCAGGGCGTCCCACAGGGCGCCGCCGCTGACGGCCGGCACGTGGATCTCGTAGCCCCATTCGCCGACGAAGCCGACGCGCATCAGGCGGGCGGGGATGCCGGCCACTTCGCCCTCGCGCACCGCCAGGTAGGGGAAGGCGGCGACGGACAGGTCCACCCCGGTCAGACCGGCCAGCACCTCGCGGGACTTGGGCCCGGCCAGGTTCACCGCGGCGAAGGCGCCGGTGTGATTGACGATGCCGCAGTCCAGTCGCCACAGGGTGTTGAGGCGGGACAGCTCGCGATAGATGGTCGCGGCCCCGGAGGTGGTGGTGGTGAAGTAGAAGTGGTCGTCCGCCAGGCGGTGTACGACGAGCTGATCCGAGGGCGTCAGGGACGGCGGGCGGAGACTTCCTGGTAGAGGGATTCGTAGCGGTTCAAGGCGGCGTGCATGAGGTGGCGGCGGTTGAGGAATTGGCGGGCGGCCCCGGAGGTGGTGGTGGTGAAGTAGAAGTGGTCGTCCGCCAGGCGGGCCACCACGCCGTCATCGATGACCACCCCGGACTCGTCGCACATCACCGCGTAGCGGGTCATGCCGACCTTCAGGTTGGCGTAGTTGGAGGTGTAGACCCGCTCCAGGAACTCGGCGGCCTGGGGCCCGATGACCTCCAGCTTGCCGAGGGTGCCCACGTCGATCAGCCCCACTGCGTTGCGCACCGCATGCGCCTCTTCGCGGATGCAGGCGAGGCGCTCCTTGCCCGCCACCTGGTAATACTCGGGACGCTGCCACACACCCGCCGGCATCCACTTGGCGCCCAGGGCGTCATGACGGCTGGCCAGCGGGGTGGCCCGTTCGGGGTTGAAGCCACGACCGGCCAGGATGGCCATCGGGACCGGGTGGTAGAAGGGGCGCGCCGTGGTGGTGCCGACCTGCTGCGGTTCCTTGCCGGTGAGGCGGGCCAGGATGCGCAGCCCGTTCATGTTGGAGTGCTTGCCCTGGCTGGGGCCCATGCCGTTGGTGGAGAAGCGCTTGAGCAGCTCGATGTTGTCGAAGCCCTCCTGCACGGCGTTGCGGAAATCCTTGAGCTGCAGGTCCTCATCGAAATCGACGAAGTTCTTGCCCGCCGGGTGATCGATGATCGGCCAGGGATGGCTGGGGCTTTCCAGCTCGGGGGGCAAGGCTTCGCCGACGGCGCTGCCGAAGCCGGCCGCCGCGGCGGCATGGCTGCCGGCCCGGGTGCCGTCCGCCACACGGCGGGACAGCTCATGCACGCCATTGACGCGGCCGCAGGCGAACACTCCTTCCGGCAGCACGTCGGGGACGAACTGCTCGACGGACTTGTCGTAGCGCATGCGGGTACCGGCCTGGTACAGCAGGTTGGCGGCGGGCGCCCAGCCGGTGCTCATCAGGATGCCATCGCAGGCGATGTCGCGGCGCTGGGCGGCCGGCGTGCCGTCGGCCTGCAGGGCGGCGATGCGGGCACCGGCGCACAGGCCCTTGCCATCG
>JAFLDU010000387.1 GCA_017309145.1 Zoogloea sp.
CTCCCGCGCCCTGCCGGCTCTCGGCGCCTATCCGCCCACCCATCAGCTCTACCAGACGCTTGCAGATCGACAGCCCCAGCCCGGTGCCGCCGAAGCGCCGCCCGATACCGGCATCGGCCTGGGTGAAGGGCGCGAACAGGCGCTCAAGGGCTTCTGGGCTGATGCCGATGCCCGTATCGCGGAGCTCGAAGCGCAGGCGCCGGGTGCCGGCCTCGGCAGGCAGGGGCCGTATTTCGAGGGAGATCTCGCCTTGTTCGGTGAATTTGATCGCATTGCCGACCAGGTTGAACAGGATCTGTTCGAGGCGCAGGCCGTCGCCCACCAAGGGCCCCGCCGGCTGTGCAGTGACGGGCAGGTGCAGCGCCAGGCCCTTGGCCCGGGCCGCCTGGCCCATCAAGCTGTCCAGGTTGGCGAGCAGCACTTCAAGCCGGAAGGGGCGGGGTTCGATGCGCAGTTGACCGGCCTCGATCTTGGATAGGTCGAGCACGTCGTTGAGAATGGCCAGCAAGGACTGGCCAGCACTGCGGATGCGTTGGACCATGTCCCGCTGGTGACCGGCCAGGGCCTCCCGTTCGAGCACCTGGGCGAGCCCCAGCACGGCATTCATCGGGGTGCGGATCTCGTGGCTCATGTGGGCCAGGAATTCGCTCTTGGCGGCGTTGGCGGCCTCGGCGGCGTCGTAGGCCTGCTGCAGCTCCTGCTCGTGGTGGCGGCGCTGGCTGATGTCGCGGGTGACGCCGAGGATCTCGATGAAGCGTCCGTCGCTGCCGAACAGCGGATTGGCGGTGACGTCGGTCCACACCGTGCCGCCGTTCCGGCAGTGTTGCTCCAACTCGGCCCGGAAGTGACCGATGGGTTCGCCGGACTTGATGCTGGTGCGCAGTTCGCGGAGATAGGTTTCGGCGATCCGGAGCGAGTCCGGCGTCAGCATCTGGTCCAGGCGCTGGGCCCGTACCTCGTCCGGGGTGAAGCCGCGCAGCTTCTCGACGGAAGGGCTGACGTAGGACACTCGGCCCTCGAGGTCCATGGTCAGGATCACGTCGATGGCGTTGTCGGCGAGCAGGCGGTGGCGCTCTTCGCTGATGCTCAGGCGCTCCTCCATCTGCTTGCGCTCGGTGATGTCCTCGACGATGGCCAGATAGCGCGGCGTGTCCTCGGTCTCGACCTGCACCGGGGCGCAGGTCAGGCTGATCCACACCACCGTGCCGTCGGGGCGCAGGTAGCGCTTGTTGATCCGGTAGCCGGTCGTGTCGCCGCTCTTCAGCCCGCTGAGCTTGCCCCGGCTCAGGGTGATGTCGTCCGGATGGGTGATCTGCATCGGGTCCAGCCCGGCCAGCTCGGCCTGCCCCAGGCCGACGATGTCGGCGAAGCGGCGGTTGGCTTCGAGGATGCGGTTGGAGCCGGAGTCGAGCAGGGCGACGCCGAGGGGGGCCTGCTCGAAGACGACCCGGAAGCGGGCCTCGGCGGCCTGGCGGGCCTGCAGGGCCGCCAGCTCCTGACGTTGTCCGTCCCGCCGCCACATCAGATAGCCGGCGGAATACACCAGCAGCAGGCCCAGGACCATCACCAGGCCGGTGGCCCAGGCGGTGGTGCGGATGCCGGAATAGGCTTCCTGCTCGTCGATCTCGGCGATCATCAGCCAGGGGGTGCCGGCCACCGGGGCGGTGTAGGCCAGCACCGGAACGCCCCGATAGTCGCGGCCGCCTTCCAGGATGCCCTTCTCGCCGGAGGCCGCGCGGGCGGCGGGCAGGTCGGGCGTACCCAGGGCGCGGGTCACCGACAGGGCGGCGTCGTGCTGGTGGCGCAAGGGCGTCAGGAAACGCACCGCCTGGCCATCCCGACGCACCAGGTAGGTCTCGGCGGTGCGGGTCGGGACCGGCCAGGATTCGACCAGGGGATACAGCGTCCGGTCGGCCTTCCAGGTGAGGTAGGCCACACCCAGAGGACGGGCGCCGGTTGGGCCAATAGGGGCCAGCACGCCGTACAGGACCTCGCCCTGGGCGTTGCGGTGCAGATCGACGAGCTGGATGCGCGGACGCGCCAGGACGTCGCGGATCAGTGCGCCGTGGTCCCCCGGTTGTGCCTTGCCGACGCTGAAGACGGTCTCCCCGCCGTCGTCGAGCACCGTCACGCCTTCCCAGCCGCGGACCTGGGCGACCTCCTCCATCAGCATCCGCATGTGGCCGAGAGTCCTGGTGTTGCGGCGCTGCCCGGCCAGCCACTCCCCGAACAGGGTCTCGAACTGGGAATGGCCCGAGAACGAGGACTCGGCATCGATGCGGGTGCTGCTCAGCCAGTCCTCGATCTGCTGGCGCTTCTGTTCGGCGATGACCGCCAGGGTACGCTGGTTGTCCTGGCGGATCTCGTCGCTGAGGTAGCCGTAGGCCACGCTGCCGATCACGCCGATCAGCGCGGAGATGGCCAGCAGGAGTAGAACGAAGCGAGCCCACGGGTGGCGGGTGCCACCGGCGGGCTTCACGGGGAATTCTGGAGCCATGGCTGCAGTGATGGAGGCTGAGGCGGCGTGGTGTATGCCTGCTGCGGGCCCGGGGAGGGCGGATGCAGAGGCCATTGCATCGGGTTTTGCCGCAAGGCGCACCATTTTAGAGCATAACGATGGCTCCAGCTCTTTTAATGTTCCCCAAACTGATGCGGTGCCGACCTTTCCATGCTCCGATGTGGGGTGTGATCCGGTTCGTCGGAGGGATCAGCCACGCTGCCAGAAGCCCGCATGGGCCAGGGCCGCCTCGTCCTCCATCAGTGGGCCGATCACCTCGATCGGGCGCTGGCCGCGTACGAAGACCTCCCGGCAGGGCAGGGCGAAGGTGGGGTTCTCGGGGTGGTCGCCGGTGAGTCCGAGCAGGCGGTGTTCGGACAGGGCGTAGACGACCCGGCCGATGCCGCACCAGTAGATCGCCCCGGCGCACATGGCACAGGGTTCCGCGCTGGAGTAGAGGGTGGCGCTGGCCAGCGCTTCAGGTGGCAGCCGGCGGGCCGCCAGCGCAGCCGCGACGAGCTCGGCATGGCGGGTCGG
>JAFLDU010000388.1 GCA_017309145.1 Zoogloea sp.
TGACGCGCCCCTCTTCCTCAACGTGCACGGCCGCCTGCTGGCCGCCGTGGCCGACGACCACGGCCGGGCCTTCCGGCGGGTGGTGGACGCCCTCGGCGTCCCCCCCGACAGCATCGTCATCGAAACTCCGGTGGAGGCCAGCGACCAGCCCGACCTGCTGGCCTTCGTGCTGCGCAACTATCGCAACAACGGCTTCCGCGTGGCGGTAAACGTCGAGTCGCCAGCCCAGTGGCAGAACATCTCGACCACCGTGTGGCCGCAGTTCGTGAAGATCGACAGCCGCAAGCTGGGCCGCGGCAACGAA
This sequence comes from Zoogloea sp., assembly GCA_017309145.1. Taxonomy (GTDB): domain Bacteria; phylum Pseudomonadota; class Gammaproteobacteria; order Burkholderiales; family Rhodocyclaceae; genus Zoogloea. Next base: position 305 of record JAFLDU010000388.1, read on the forward strand.
GCCCGCGAACGTCTCAAGTGGCTGTCCGCCCTGCGCGAGGACGCCACGCTGATCGTCACCCACATCGAGGAAGGCCCCGAAGACTACGCGGCCGAGCACACGCTGCTGCAGGGCTATGCGCTGGGGTATCCGGCGGCGGGGATTGCGGATGAGGCAGTGGAAGCCAGGGCGGCCTGAGAACCTCAAAGGCCCGTGAGGGAATGGTATCCCCGTCTCCTCGCTTGATCGTTCTTTGCCGGGTGGCGGCGGCTCTGCAGGGGCGGCTGAAGCCGCCCCTGCAGAGCCCTAAAGCCCCCTGCAGCTCTTCGACATCGTCAGCCCCCGGTCACGATCAGGCGTGCAGCCAGCGCCGGTGCAGGCTGCGGGCCGCGTGGTCGAGCAGGTAGCCGAGGAAGCCGATCACCAGGATCGCCGCCATCAGGTCCGAATAGGCCAGCCGGTCACGGGCGTCGAGGATGAAGTAACCCAGCCCCGCCGAGACGCCGAGCATCTCGGCGGGCACCAGCACGATCCAGATGATGCCGATGGCCAGGCGGACGCCGGTCAGGATGTGGGCGGTGATGCCCGGCAGGATGACCCGCAGCAGGGTCTCCCGGCGGGTGGCCGACAGGCTGCGGGCCAGCAGCAGCCAGTTGGGGTCGAGCTGGGCCACGCCGGAGGCGGTGTTGAGCAGGATCGGCCACACCGCCGCGAAGGCCAGCAGGAAATACACCGGCGCATCGCCCACCCCCAGCACCATCACCGCGATGGGCATCCAGGACAAGGGTGAGATCATCCGCGCAAACTGGAACAGCGGCGTGGTGGTGCGGGAGAACAGGGGCGACAGGCCGGTGAGCACACCAAGGGGGATGCCCAGCAGCAGGGCGATCACCAGGCCGACCGCCACCCGCTGCAGGCTGAGTGCCACGTGCTCCCACAGATCACGACCCTGCAGCAGATGCAGCAGCGCCTCGGCGGTGGGGCCGGGGGCGAAGCTGGCTGCCACCGGGGTGACGGCGCCGAGCCAGCCGGCACCGGCCGCCCACAGCAAGGCCGCGGCGAGCAGCCCGGCCCAGGGCAGGAGGGGAAGAAGGACGCCCGCCATCACACCGCCAGCACTTCCTTGCGCAGCAGGTCGGCCGGCAGCCCGAAGGCGGCGGGCCCGCCCACGCTGGCGATGGCCTTGCGGACGAAGCGGTCGTCCACCAGATCGCGGGCCACGAAGCGCGGGTCGAGCTTGCTCAGGAAGGCGTTGTCGCCCTCCACCCTGGTCTTCTGCAGCACGCGCACCAGCTCTTCGGTGTAGGACGCGAAGGGATAGGGCTGGAAGTCGATGCGGCGCTGGTACCAGCCCTTGTTGCGGGCCGCACCGCTGGCCTCGTAGCTGGCGTAGTCGGTGGTCGCCAGCACCTTGGCCAGCACCTGCGGGCTGTGCGGGGTGTAGCGGTTGTCGTCGGCGCTGGACAGGATCTTGGCCGCCTCGAGCTGGTTGCCGCGGGTCCACAGCTGGGCCTTGACGATGGCGTTGGTGACCCGCTGGGCCCACTCGGGGCGCTCGGCGATGTCCCGCTCGGCCAGGAAGGTGACGCAGCAGGCGTGGTTCTTCCAGACATCGCCGGACAGGCGCAGGACCTTGCCGACCCCGGCGGTTTCGGCAGCGGCGTTGAAGGGCTCGGCGACGATGAAACCGGCGATCGACTTGCCGGCCAGGGCCGAGACCATCTCTGCCGGCGGCAGCACGATCAGGTTCACCTCGTTGCGGGCCAGCGCCGCGTCCCGGCTGCGGGTCACGGCGGTGAGACCGTTGGCCTGCAGGATCTGCTGCAGCAGCACGTTGTGGATGGAGTACCAGAAGGGCACGGCCACCGTCCTGCCGCCCAGCTCGGCGACGCTGTTGATGCCCGGGGCGACGGTGAGGGCGGAGCCATTCACGTGGTTCCAGGCCACCACCTTGGCCGGGAAGCGGGTACCGTAGCGCACCCACAGGGTGGCTGGCGAGAGCAGGTGGATCACATTCACCTGGCCGGCCACGAAGGCCTCGACGATCTGCGCCCAGGTGCGGAACAGGCGCGGCTTCTCCACCGTGAGGCCTTCGGCCTCGAAGAGCTTGCGGGCGTGGGCGATCAGCAGCGGGGTGGCGTCGGTGATGGGCAGGTAGCCGATCTTCACCGGCACGTCACTGCCGCGGCTCTGGGCCAGGGCGTCGCCGGCGCTCAGCAAGGGGGCGGCGACGCTCGCGGCGGTGAGGGCCGACAGGCGCAGGAAGTCACGTCGGCTCAGGCTGCAGCCGCAGTCGGGGGTCTGGCAGATGTGGATCTTGCGTTCGGAATGCTTGGCGTCCATGGGTCGGATCTCCAGTGCGGATTCAAAGGCTGGCATGGCGCAGGGCGCCGAGGATGGAGAGGCGCAGGGCGGTGACGGCTTCCGGGTGGTCCTCCCGCGGGCGGGGGATGTCCACCGTCCATTCCTGCACGAGGTGGCCGGGCCGGCCGCCCATCAGCAGGATGCGGTCGGCCACCAGGATGGCCTCGTCGATGTCGTGGGTGACCAGCAGCACGGCCGAGTGCCAGCGATGCACCACGTCCACCAGCAAGTCCTGCATCTCGGCGCGGGTGATGGCGTCGAGGGCCGAGAAGGGTTCGTCGGCAAACAGCAGCTCGGGCTCACGAGCCAGGGCCCGGGCCAGCGCGGCGCGCTGGGCCATGCCGCCGGA
>JAFLDU010000389.1 GCA_017309145.1 Zoogloea sp.
ACGGTGGCGGGCAACGTGGATGCACCGCGTAACTATGAGGTGCTGATCGGCACCCCGATGGACCACGTGGTGCGCCTGTCCGGGGCCCGTACCGACACCGACCGCTACATCATGGGCGGACCGATGATGGGCGCGCGCATGCCGGCCTTCGACGTGCCCGTGGTCAAGGCCACCAACTGCATCCTGGTCGGCAGCCCCGCCCTCTTTCCGCCCCCGCCGCCCGAGATGCCCTGCATCCGCTGCGGCGAATGCGCCAAGGCCTGCCCGGCAGACCTGGCCCCCTTCGAGATGTACTGGCATTCCCGCGCGAAGAACTTCGGCAAGGCGCAGGAGTACCACCTCTTCGACTGCATCGAATGTGGCTGCTGCAGCTTCGTCTGCCCCTCCCATATCCCGCTGGTGGACTATTTCCGCTTCTCCAAGAGCGAGATTTGGGCCCGGGAGCGCGAGAAGGAAGCCGCCGACGCGGCCCGTGACCGCTTCGAATTCAAGAACCTCCGCCAAGAGCGCGAAAAGCAGGAGAAGGCCGAGAAGCTCGCCGCCAAGGCGGCCGCCACCCGCGAGAAGGTCGCCGCCGATGGCAGCCCCGCCAGCGCGACGGCCTCTGGCAGCGCTGCGGCGCCTGCCAAGCCCTCGGCAGACGATGCCAAGCGGGCCCTGATCGAGGCGGCCATGGAGAAGGCCCGTCAGCAGAAAGCCCAGGTCCAGGCCAGGAACACCGATGCCGCCGATCCTGCCGTGCAGGCCGAGATCGCCGCCATCGAAGCCCGCCGCCGGGCCCCCGCCACGCCTCCGACGGACAGCCCCCCTTCCAGCGGGGCCTGACCCCTCCAGCCCATGATCAATTCGCCCTTCGTCCGCAAGCCGGCCAGCGTTCAGAGCGTGATGCTCCAGGTGCTGCTCGCCCTGCTGCCCGGCATCGCCGCCTACGCCTGGTTCTTCGGCCCCGGCATCCTCGTGCAGATCGCCCTCGCCACGGCCGCCGCGCTGGCTGGCGAAGCCGCCATGCTGGCCATCCGCGGCAAGCCCAAGGCCTTGTTCCTGAGCGACCTGTCGGCCGTCGTCACGGCCTGGCTGATCGCCCTGACCTTCCCGCCCATCGCCCCCTGGTGGCTGACCGTCACCGGGACCCTGCTCGCCATCGTGATCGTCAAGCAACTCTATGGCGGACTGGGCCAGAACCCCTTCAACCCGGCCATGGCGGCCTTCTGCCTGATGATCGTCGCCTACCCGGCACTGATGTCCCAATGGCCGGCCGCCGGCCAGCTGGATGCACGGACCCAGCTCGAACTCATCTTCGGCGGCATCCGGCAGATCGATGCGATCACCGGTGCCACCCCACTCGACGCCCTGCGCACCGCGCTGCGCGGCGCGGCAGACCCCGCCTCCACGCTGCACGGCCTGCGCGCCGGCCAGCTGATGGACGGCCCCGCCTTCGGCCTCGTCGGTGGTCGCGGAGGCGAATGGGTGGCCCTCGGCTACCTGATCGGCGGCCTGTGGCTGCTGCAGCGCCGCATCATCACCTGGCACATCCCCACCGCCTTCTGCGCAGCCCTCTTCGCCGTAGCCGGCCTGCTGTGGGCGCTCAAGCCCGAAGGTTTCGCCTCGCCGCTGTTCCACCTGGCCTCCGGCGGGGCCATGCTCGGCGCCTTCTTCATCCTCACCGATCCGGTGTCGGGTGCCACCACGGCACGGGGCAAACTGCTGTTCGCGGCGGGCGCGGGCATCCTCACCTACGTGATCCGCGTCTTCGGCGCCTACCCCGACGGGGTTGCCTTCGCCACCCTGTTGATGAACATCTGCGTGCCCCTGATCGACATGAAGACCCAGGCACCGGTTTTCGGCCACAAGAAGGATTGAGCCGGCGATGAGCGAACCCACAGCCCTCGGCCTGTCGGCCCGCACCGGCGGCGTGATGGTGGCCTTCACCATCGTGTTCACCGCCATGATGGCCTTCACCCACGACGCGACCCGCGAGCAGATCGCCGCGTCCGCCGCCGAAGAGAAGATGAAGCTGGTCTCCGAAGTGCTGCCGGCGGGCCGCTACGACAACGAACTGCTCGACGATTACATCAAGCTGGGCCCCACCCGCGAGCTCGGCCTCGACGAAGGCGGGCGGATCTACCGCGCTCGCAAGGCCGGCCAAGCGGCCGCGCTGCTGATTGAAGCCACCGCCCCCGACGGCTACAGCGGCCGCATCGAGCTGATCATCGCCATCACCACCGATGGTGCGGTCTCCGGCGTACGTGCCGTCAGCCACCGGGAGACGCCGGGCCTCGGTGACTACATCGACCCCCGCAAGGACAAGGACAAGCACAGCCCCTGGATCACCCAGTTCGCCGACCTCAAGGCCGCTGACATCCCGAACTGCAAGGTCAAGAAGGACGGCGGCCAGATCAGCTATCACACCGGCGCCACCATCAGCGCCCGCGCCGTGACCAACGCAGTGGCTCGGGCGGCCCGCTTTGCCGCCGACCACCAGGACCGCCTGTTCGCCGCCCGCGCCGGCGACAGCCTCTGACCGGAGCCCCCGCCATGGATCTGAAAGCCTGTCGCGAGATTGCCTGGAACGGCATCTGGAAGCAGAACACCGGGATCGTGCAGATCCTCGGCCTGTGCCCCATCCTTGCCATCAGCACCAATGTGGTCAACGCAGTCAGCCTGGGCCTGGCCACCATCCTGGTGATGGCGCTGTCCAACCTGACCATCGCCGCCCTGCGCAACTTCATCCCCTACGAGATCCGCATCCCGGTGTTCATCCTGATCATCGCGGCGCTGGTCACGGTGGTGGACCTGTCCTTCAATGCCTGGCTGCACGAGCTCTACCTGGTGCTCGGCATCTTCATCCCGCTGATCGTCACCAACTGCATCGTGCTGGCCCGGGTGGAGGCCTTCGCCGCCAAGAACGACCCCATCGACTCCACCGTGGACGGCATCGCCATGGGGGTCGGCCTGACCCTGGTC
>JAFLDU010000390.1 GCA_017309145.1 Zoogloea sp.
ATCGTCTATACCGACGCCGCCGGCATCATCCGCGTCCTCAACCCGGCGGCCGAAAAGCTCTTCGGCCACCGGGCCGGCGAGCTGATCGGCATCGAGACCCCGCTGGTCTTCCATACTGCCGAAGACATTGCGCGCTGGACCCTGGCCCATAAGTCGAACGGCTTCGCCGCGCTGGCCGAGGAGACCGCCGGCGGTCACCTCGAACCCCGCGAGATCACCCTGCGCCGCCAGGACGGCAGCACTTTCCCCGCCAATATCGCCATATCGGTGGTTCGCGATAACCAGCGCCAGATCCGCGGCTATTTGGGCATCATCGCCGACGTCACCCAGCGCCATGCTGCAGAGAGTCAGATCCGCCACCTGGCCCACTACGACAACCTGACCTCCCTGCCCAACCGCACCCTGCTCAACAAGCACCTCACGGAGAGCATCACCGAGGCCCGCAACCGCCACCGGGGTGTGGCCGTGCTGTTCACCGACCTGGATCGCTTCAAGTTCGTCAACGACACCCTCGGCCACCAGGCCGGCGACCAACTGCTGCTGTCGGTGGCCCAGCGCCTGCGCGGCTGCGTTCGGGACGGCGACATGGTCGCGCGTACCGGCGGCGACGAATTCGTGGTGGTGCTGGGCAGTTTGGAAGAAAGCTACATGCCCGAGGATGTGGCGGAGCGCATCCTGGCCAGCCTGGCCCGCCCCTTCGAATTGTGCAGCCAGCAGATCACCGTCACCCCCAGCATCGGCATCGCCCTCTATCCCACCGACGGCAACGACGGCGAAGCCCTCATCAAGAATGCCGATGCGGCCATGTACCTGGCCAAGGAACGGGGCCGCAACAATTTCCAGTTCTTCGACCACGGCCTGTCGGCCCGCTACTCGGAGCGCCTGGAACTCGAGAACCGCCTGCGCCACGCCCTCGACGCCAAGCAACTGGCGCTGTTCTATCAGCCCCAGGTCGATACCCTGTCCGGAGAACTGATCGGCATGGAGGCCTTGATCCGCTGGCGCCAGCCCGATGGCAGCATGGTGCCGCCGGACAAGTTCATCCCCATCGCCGAAGAAAGCGGCCTGATCGTGCCCATCGGCGCCTGGGTCTTGCAGGAGGCCTGCCGGCAGGTGCAGGCCTGGCTGCGTGAAGGAATCTGCCGCGTGCCGGTCGGGGTCAACCTGTCGGCCCGTCAGTTCGATGATGCCGGCCTGCTGGACACCATCAAGTCGGCGCTCAGCAACGTCAATCTACCCCCGGCCTACCTCGACCTGGAACTGACCGAGAGCCTGGTGATGCGCAATCCGGAACACACCCGCAGCATCCTCGCCGAATGCAAGAAGATCGGCCTGCAGCTGTCGGTGGACGACTTCGGCACCGGCTACTCCAGCCTGGCCAACCTCAAGCGCTTCCCGATCGACCGGCTCAAGATCGACCGCTCCTTCATCAAGGACATCGTCACCGAGGCCGACGACGCCGCCATCGCCCAGACCATCGTTGCAATGGCCCACACCCTGCGCCTCGAGGTGATCGCCGAAGGGGTCGAGACCGAGGCCCAGCTGGCCCTGCTCCGCCGCTGGCGCTGCGATGCCTATCAAGGCTACCTGTGCAGCCGCCCACTCAGCGCCGACGACATGACCCAGATGCTGCGCAGCCTGCGGGCCTCGCGCATGGTGTCGCTGGCCCCCATCTAGCCTAGAAGCGCTCCGATGGCGGGAGCGCCGGCTCGCTGCCCTTGCCCGGCCCATTGTCCAGGCGCCCACCGAAGCGGCCCAGCAGGCGGCCCAGGTCCAGCTGACCACGGCGATCAAAATCGAAACCGCCCAGGCTGCCCGTCACCAGGCGGCCACGGACGCGATAGTCGGCCTTGTCGCGCCCCTTGCCGAGCTCGCCGAACTGCTTCAACCAAGCGTTCAGCCCGGTGGAGACCGTCACCTCCATGGTGGCCTCGCCCAGACGCGGCACCACCAGAGCCCGGTTGCTGACTCCCTTGGCAAAGGGTTGCTCATTCAGATCCAGATCGAAGCTCAAGCCCTCGATAGGGATCTCGACCCGGTTTGGATTGGTGATGCGCAGGGTCAGCACGAAGCGTTGCTCGAACAGGTTGCCGTCGAGCAGGCGGATGCCGGCGATCGCGACCTCCGGCTTGTCGAGCCCCAGGGGCAGGCCGGCACAGCCCGCCAGCATGAGCAGGCTGCCGCCGGCGAACAGGCGGCGGATGAAGGAACGGCGGAAAGTCAGGGTCATGTCATCCCCCAGTGGTTGAAACGGGCTCGAGCACCCGCAGCAGGCTGGCCGTATCGTCGCGGCCAGCCCCCAGGGCCATCAGCGCATTGAGTTGCTGCCAGGTCTGAGCCGCCACCGGCAGGGGTGCGCCGAGCTGGCGAGCCTCTTCCATCAGGATCGCAAAATCCTTGTGGTGGAGGCGCGACTGGATGCCCGGAACGAAATCCCGCGCGGCCATGCGTCCGCCCATCACATCGAGCACCCGCGACGCGGCGGAACCGCCCATCAGGGCCTCCCTGACCTTGTGCAGGTCGACACCATGGGCACCAGCCAGCCGCATGGCCTCGGCACAGGCCTGGATGGCGTTCACCATGATCATCTGATTGCAGGCCTTGGCCACCTGCCCGGCCCCCGCCGGGCCGATATGCACGATGGTCCTGCCCAGGCAGTTCAGCAGGGGGCGCACCCGCTCCAGCACGTCCGCCTCCCCCCCGGCCATGATGGCCAGGGTGGCGTCACGGGCGCCAACCTCACCGCCCGACACCGGCGCATCCAGCCAGCCCACGCCCTTATCGGCATAGCAGACGGCCACCCGGCGGGCCGTGCCCGGGGCGATGGTGCTCATGTCCACATGGATGCCCCCCGGCGCGAAGCCGGCCAGCAAGCCCTCGGGCGCCAGGGCCAGTTGCTCGACGTCGGCGCTCGCCGTCACCACCGAGATGACGACTTCGCAGCAGGCCGCGAGCT
>JAFLDU010000391.1 GCA_017309145.1 Zoogloea sp.
GGACGAGCGTCGTGCCGAGATCGAGCGCGACCTCGCCCAGGCCCACCGCCGCAGCACCGAGCTGGCCCGCCGGGCCGCCGCCCTGGATCACCTCCTGACCCTGCTGCGCCGCCACCGCCAGGCCCTCACCCAGCGCCTGCAGGCCCCCCTGCAGAAGCACCTGAACCGCTACCTGCAGCTGGTCTTCCCCCGTGCCCGCCTGGACATCGACGAGCACCTCGGCCCCGGCCCCCTGACCCGCCCCGGCCCGCAGGGCGATGAAACCGGTACCCTCGAAGCCCTCAGCTTCGGCGCCCGGGAACAGATGGGCGTGATCACCCGCCTGGCCTACGCCGATCTCCTGCGCGAAGCCGGCCGCCCCACCCTGCTGGTCCTCGACGACGCCCTCGTGCACAGCGACGAAGCACGCCTGGCCCAGATGAAACGGGTCCTCTTCGACGCCGCCGGGCGCCACCAGATCCTTCTCTTCACCTGCCACCCGGAGAAATGGCGCGACCTCGGCGTGCCCGCGCGTGCGCTCGACAGCGCCAGCCTCCCGTAAGGACACCCTCATGACCGACAAGACCAAGCTCGCCGACCTGCGCAAATCCTACGAACGAGGCAGCCTCGACGTGGACGACGTGGCCTCCGACCCCTTCGCCCAGTTCGGCCACTGGCTGAACGAAGCCCTCGCCGCCGAAGTCCCCGAACCCAACGCCATGACCCTCGCCACCGTCGGCGCCGACGGCCGGCCGTCCACCCGCATCGTGCTGATCAAGGATTACGACGAACGCGGCATCGTCTGGTACACCAACTACCACAGCCGCAAAGGCCGCGAACTGGCCGACAACCCCTTCGCCGCCCTGCAGTTCCACTGGGTCGAGCTCGAGCGCGTAGTACGTATTGAAGGCAGCGTGGAAAAGGTCTCCGACGCCGAATCCGACACCTACTTCGCCAGCCGCCCCCTGGCCAGCCGCATCGGCGCCTGGGCCTCCAACCAGAGCGAACCCATCCCCGGCCGCGGCACCATCGTCGCCAAGGCCGCCGAATACGGCCTCAAGTTCGGCCTCAATCCCCCCCGCCCCCCCCATTGGGGCGGCTACCGTCTGATCCCCGACCGCTGGGAATTCTGGCAAGGCCGCACATCCAGGTTGCATGACCGGATCGTCTATGAGCAGAACGGCAATGGAGGGTGGGGGCGCTCACGATTGTCGCCGTAAGCCGCGGAAAGCTTGGCGGGGTGGGCGCTTGGGAGCCACACGCCCAAGCATCAAACGCGCACACCTGCCGAAGCACCTGGGAAGCCCCCCCGCAATCACTTCCTGCACTGATGAGGACTGAGATCCGTCGCCTCCCGGCCGGTTTCCTTATCGATCACCACCACCCGCGCACCGGGGCAATCGCGCCAGCACGCTTATTCTGCCGGATAGCCCGATCAATAATGCACCCGGGGATCAGGGGGACCTTGGCGAGGTTGCCAAGGGGGCCGGCAAGTGGGTGGTGAGTCAGGTCAAGGACGCTCCGTCCTATCCGCCGAGCAATGAAGATCAGGCTCGGGGGATGCAGGCAATGACGGGTGGGGGCTTTGGTGGCGCCGGGTGCAAAAGGTAGTTCTGTCGCTGCGGGGGGGGGGCTGACTTTTACGTCACGCCACAAGGAGCTGCTGTACCCGCGACAGGCTATCGCGCTGTCGGAGGTCCGGCTATCGACGAGGCGCTGGCAGGGACAATTGTTCCCCGTAACCCTACTTATATTACTTTCAACAATATTAAGAATATGTCTCCGTTTGAAGTGCAAGACTTGCTTCAACTGCCTCGCACTCCCACCCATTGGGTAGATTTTGATACGTTGCTATTAATAGATGACTTAAGGATCCCAGCTGGGAGATGGAATGAAATTACAACCTTGGAGCCGATTGTTATCACCTTTCCCGAGTGGGGGCGTGGTGGGGGTACTCAAGCAATTACTGATAAGCCAATTAAAGTTAGGGATTTCGGGGCTCTTTCTGATGAGGGTAGAAAATGAGAGGCTTGGATTATTACTACGCGGAAATACAGCGAGAATTATGTGAATTTGATATGTCGATTGGGCAGGAGTTTAAGTTTTATGCGGAAAAACACAGCCCGCGCGAGGTGTTTTTATGGTTGGAGCAGAGACGTATAAATGGCCATTTGCCATTAAGCGTGAGCGACCTAATTACGGAATTTTATTGGGATGTACTTTGAGAAGGCGGCGCGAGTCAAGAGGTAATCCCCCCATTTTCATGGGCAGCCAGAAGTAGAGCTATGCGGCCATGGCCAGCCGCTGCTTTGGGGTGATACCGCCCAATGCCATGTTGGGGCGCTCGTGATTGTAGAGCCAGAGCCAGCGGGTGGCGTACTCCTGGACCTCAGCGATCGACTCGAACAGGTAATGACCGAGCCAGTCGTAACGTACGGTGCGGTTGAAGCGCTCGATGTAGGCGTTTTGCTGCGGCTTTCCGGGCTGGATGTAGTCGAGCCGAACGCCGTTCTTCTGTGCCCATTCGGTCAGCGTCTTGCCGACATATTCCGGTCCGTTGTCGCTGCGGATCGCCGTTGGTTTGCCTCTCCATTCAATCACCTGTTCGAGCGCGCGCACGACCCGCTCGGCGGGCAAGGACAGATCGATGTCCATGGCGAGCGCTTCACGGTTGAAGTCATCGATGATGTTGAGCAGTCGGAAACTACGCCCATCGGCTAGCTGATCGTGCATGAAGTCCATCGACCAGCACTGATTGATCGCCTCGGGCACCGCCAGTGCTTCGGGCTTCTCGCGCACGATCCGCTGTCGCGGCTTGATGCGCAGATTGAGCTCGAGCTCGCGATAGATCCGATACACCCGCTTGTGATTCCAGCGGTAGCCCTTCACGTTTCGCAGGTACAAAAAGCACAGGCCAAAGCCCCAGTTGCGCTGGTTGTGGGTCAGGCGGATCAAGTGATCGGCGATCTGG
>JAFLDU010000392.1 GCA_017309145.1 Zoogloea sp.
GCGAGGGTGGCGAGGCCCTTGTGGGGGACGGTGCGCAGCACGCCCATCAGGCTGCCCAGGGCGAGGGCGATGAGCCAGGCGGAGAGGGACAGCAGGATGGTGGTCTGCAGGCCGGACAGCATCCAGCTGAGATAGCTTCCGTCACCGGAGGCCGCGGGGCTCAGGAATATGCCCCAGTTCCATTGGTAACTCATGGTGGTCGGTTCCTTTTTTTTGTAGGGGCGGCTTCAGCCGCCCTTGGACGTTGATCCATCACCGCGGGCCTTTGTAGGGGCGGCTTCAGCCGCCCGCAGGTGGTTGATCCAGCTCCGTGGGCGGCTGAAGCCGCCCCTACAGGCCCCTACAGTCCTCTGATCAATACTCCATGAACATGCGCTGCAGTTCCTTGGTGTCGTTGGTCTTGGTCAGTGCCACCGATGCCAGGATGCGGGCTTTCTGCGGATTGAGGTCGTGGGAGACCACCCAGTCGTACTTGTCATCCGGCTGTTCGGCATTGCGCAGCACGAAGCCGCCGCCCACCACGCGGGAGGAGCGGATGATCTGCACGCCCTTGCCACGCAGTTCCTGCAGCGCCGGGACCACCGCGCCGCTCACGGAGCCGTTGCCGGTACCGGCATGGATCAGCGCGCGGGCGCCGCCTTCGGCGAAGGCCTTGTAGGCGGTGGGGGTGGCGTTGCCGTAGCCGTAGGCGATGTCCACCGGGGCCAGCTTGTCGAGCTTGTCGATGTCGAACTCGGTGCCGGTGGTGTGGCGCTTGGCCGGGGCGCGGAACCAGTAGGTCTTGCCTTCGACGATCATGCCCAACGGGCCCCAGGGGCTCTTGAAGGCTTCGGTCTTGATGTTGACCGACTTGCTCACATCGCGTCCGGTGTGGATCTCGTCGTTCATGGTGACCAGCACGCCCTTGCCGGCGGCGTCCTTGGCGGCGGCCACGGCCACGGCGTTGTACAGGTTGAGCATGCCGTCGGCCGACATGGCCGTGCCCGGGCGCATGGAGCCCACCACCACCACCGGCTTGTCGGTCTTGAGCACCAGGTTCAGGAAGTAGGCGGTCTCTTCCAGGGTGTCAGTGCCGTGGGTGATCACGATGCCATCCACGTCGGACTGGCGGGCCAGGGCGGCGACGCGCTTGCCGAGGGTGATCAGGTGCTCGTTGGTGAAGCTCTCGGAAGCGATCTGGAAGACTTGGTCACCGCGCACGTCGGCCAGGTTCTTGAGCTCCGGCACGCCGGCGATGAGCTTGTCCACCGGCACCTTGGCGGCCTGGTAGGTGGCGCTGTTGGCGACGCTGGCACCAGCCCCGGCAATGGTGCCGCCGGTGGCCAGGATGACGACGCGGGCCTTGTCCTCGGCGTGGACGCTGAGGCTGCCGGCAAGGCCGGCGGCGAGCAGGCAGGACAGGGCGATGGGGCGGATGTGGAAGAAGGTCATGATCGGATTCCTTTGCGAGTGTGGGGTGGGACGATCAGAAGTTGTGGCGGATGCCGACTGCGACGGAGCTGTTGTCCAGGCCGGGAGCGGTGCCGAGGAAGCTGTAGGCACCGCCACCGCCGGTACGCTTGGCGGCGTCGTTGTCGATCTTGGTGTAGTAGGTATAGAGCTTGGTGCGCTTGGACAGGTTGTAGTTGTAGGCCAGGGTGTATTGGGCGGCAGCGGTGTCGTTGGTGCCGCTGTAGTCACCGGCGCGGCCGTAGTTGGCGTGGAACTCATGGGCACCCATCGGCACCATGGCCGAGACGCGCCAGTAGTTGCGGGTCATGTCCTCGGTGAGGGTGCTGCGCTTGGAGCGCTCGAACAGACCGCCCACCACCACCGGGCCGAAGTTGTAGGCCCCGCCGGCAGTGACCGCCCGGTCGTTGTTGAAACGCACGCTGGTGCCGGTGCTGTCCAGGTTGGTGGTGTTCTGGGTGGAGGCGTAGCTGACGGCAGCATGCAGCGGGCCGGCGTCGTAGCTGGTCACCAGGCCCAGGTTGTGGGGCGTGCGGGCGGAGCCGCTGGCGGCGGGCTCTTCGGCCAGCAGGGCGTAGGTGGCATCGAAGGTGAAGCCGCCGAGCTTCGGGCTGGTGTACCAGATCTGGTTGTTCATGCGCCCGCCGGGGGCATTGGAGTTGCCAAAGATGGCGGAGGACAGCAGCGCATCCGACGAGGTGCCGGTGTCGTGGTTGTGCATGCTGATGTAATCGTAGAGGGCGTAGTAGATGGGGCCCAGGGAGCGACCCAGGCGCAGGGTGCCCTGGGCGGTGCGCAGGCCGACCCAGCTGTCGCGGGTGCCCAGGGTGGTGCCGGCATCGTTGCCATCGACGCGGATGCGGCTCTCGATCTGGTAGATCACCGCCATGCCGCCGCCCAGGTCTTCCGTGCCACGAAAGCCGATGCGGGAGGCGTTGTCATTGACCATGGTGCGGGAATGGCCGCCGGAGACGCTGACGTTTTCGAAGGTGGCGTTGAGGCGGCCATAGATCACCACGCCGTCATCGGCGTGGGCAGACAGGCTGGCGAGGGCGGCAAACGTTGCAAGGCTTGCCAGGGTGAGGTGCTGAACAGTCTTCATGGGGGAGGCTCCGCTGGATTTGTGCTTATGGAGGGGGGATTACTCAAAGGCCTTGTCGTTGGGCGCCTTGAAGAGTTTCTGCATGGAGTCGGAGAGGGGGAAGTTGAGGTTCAGGCCCTTGGGAGGGATGGGTTGGGTGAACCACTTCTTGTAGATGGCCTCGGCCTCGCCGGAGGTCATGGCCTTGGCGAGGGCGGTGTCGACGAGCTTCTTGAAGCCGGGATCGTCCTTTCTCATCATGCAGCCGTAGGCCTCGAAGCTCTGGGGTGTGCCGGTGACGAGCCAGTCGGCGGGGCGCTTGGCCTTGGCCATTTCGCCGTAGAGGAGTGCGTCGTCCATCATGAAGGCGACGGCACGGCCGGTCTCGAGGGTGAGGAAGGACTCGCCGTGATCCTTG
>JAFLDU010000393.1 GCA_017309145.1 Zoogloea sp.
GAAGGCCGTCTCGGCGGCGGTGGGCGGGGCGTGGCTGCGGGCCTCGTCCAGCCAGCCCGCCGGGCGGCCGGTGAGGGACTCGATCTGGCGGGCGAGCTTGTCGCCGATCGGGCGGGCGGACTTGATCTGGCTCCACATGCTGGGCGAGATCTGCAGCGTGGCGGCAAAGGCCTGCTCCAGGCCCTTGGGCGGGGCGCCGGCGGCCAGGGCCTGCTCGGCATGTTCCTGGAACAGCGCCAGCACGTTGTGGCGGCGGGTGACGGTGGTGTGGGGCACGGGTGTGCGCTGAACGCAACGATGGGACGGGTGGCATTGTCGCCGGGGCTTGACCGCGGCGTAAAGAGTCTTTACAGTCCGGCCTCATCGAAAGACAAGCCCCACCCACAGGTCCCTCCGTGAACAAGCGCCTCAGCCCCCGAACCCACCGCCCCTTGCAGGGCTTGGTGGCTTTCGCCCGGCCGTGCCTGGCGCCGCAAGGCGAGGGGCGAGGGCGGTCTCCGGAGGACGCTGACACCTAGCGTGTCGCGTACGCACCCTGCACACGCAGGCCCGGAGACCCACAGGTGTCCGGGCCTGCTTCTTTTTCCGCGAGTGAAACGCACGCCACGCCGGGTGTGTCCATGCACTCCGGGGCCACACCGGCAGGGTGTCGGTGGCCTTGGGATGTGCGCGGCCCCAGGCCTTCCTCGTGCAGCGAGACACCCCCTCCTGAGGAGGCTCGCGCATGGGCACAGCCGAGGTGGCGTGCGATTCATCACCGTCTTCACAAGCCCTGTCGAGCTCACGCGTCGGGGCGAAACCGGCCGCACGAATTGGGCGGCGCCGGAACCCGTCACCGGATGGCATCACGCGCGGCGTGGGGCAGGGCCCCATGCCGTGCCCCCCACCCCGGCCACGAAAGGAGGCCGACGATGAACCACCCCAGCCTCAGCCATGTGCTGCAACTCGACATCCAGGGCACGCCGCAGGCGTGGATCACGCTGCCGCAGGCCGCGCGCCATGTGGCCGCCGGCACGGTGGCCTGGGTGGAAGGCGACGGCCCGCTGGCCACGCTGCGCGGCGGCTTCAACATCCGGCTGGGCCGCGCCTCGACCGTCGATGTGCCGCCGATCATGGCGCTGCGCGGCGCCGCACGGGTCAACCTGTTCGACGCGGCGCCCGCCTTCAGCCGCCACAAGCTGTTCCGCCGTGACCGCCTGACCTGCGCCTACTGCGGCCGGCGCCTGCCCACGCACCTGCTCAGCTGCGACCACATCGTGCCGCAGTCACGCGGTGGGGGCTGGAGCTGGATGAACCTGGTCACCGCCTGCGGCCCCTGCAACAACCGCAAGGCCGACCGCACGCCCGAGCAGGCGCGCATGCCGCTGCTGTACCTGCCCTATGTGCCCAGCCGGTACGAGAGCTTCCTGCTCGAAGGCCGGGCCATCCGGGCCGATGTGCACGAGTGGCTGGCGGCGCGCTTGCCGCGCTCATCCCGCCTGGGCCTGCAGCCCGACACGCGCCCGAGCTGAGCCGCCCGGGCGCTCCACCCAACACCAGCGAGAGAACACCATGAACACCTCCCAATCCATCCACCAGGACGTGCCCGGCGGCGTGCCGCTGAAGATGTGGACCCGCGGCGTGCCGGTCGAAGACTCGGCCATGCGCCAGCTCACCAACGCCGCGCGCCTGCCGGTGGTCTTCCACCACATCGCCGCCATGCCGGACGTGCACTACGGCATCGGCGCCACCGTCGGCTCGGTCATCCCCACGCTCAAGGCCATCATCCCGGCCGCGGTGGGCGTGGACATCGGCTGCGGCATGATGGCCGCCAAGACCACGCTGCGCGCCGAGGACCTGCCCGACAACCTGGGCCCGCTGCGCAGCGCCATCGAACGCGCCGTGCCCCACGGCCGCCGCCCCGGTGCTCGCGACCCCGGCGCCTGGGGCACGCCGCCCGAGGCCATCACCACCGCCTGGGCCACACTGGCGCCCGACTTCCAGGAGCTGTGCCGCGACCACCCCCAGCTGGAGAAGACCCGCCACGTGCAGCACCTGGGCACGCTGGGCACCGGCAACCACTTCATCGAGGTCTGCCTGGATGAGGAGGGCGCCGTGTGGTTCATGCTGCACTCGGGCTCGCGCGGCGTGGGCAACGCCATCGGCAACCGCTTCATCGAGCTGGCCAAGGAAGACGCCCAGCGCCACCAGGCCCACCTGCCCGACGAGGACCTGGCCTACCTGGAGGAGGGCAGCCGCTACTTTGGCGACTACGTGCGCGCCGTGGGCTGGGCCCAGCGCTACGCCGCGCTGAACCGCACGCTGGTGATGCAGCGCGTGATCGACGCCGTGCGCACCGTCATCGCCAAGGACTTCCAGAGCCATGTGGAGGCCGTGAACTGCCACCACAACTACGTCAGCCGCGAACGCCACTTCGACCAGGACGTCTGGCTCACCCGCAAGGGCGCCGTGAGCGCCCGCCCGGGCGAGCTGGGCATCATCCCCGGCAGCATGGGCGAGCGCAGCTTCATCGTGCGCGGCAAGGGCCACCCCGAGTCGTTCCACTCGTGCTCGCACGGCGCCGGCCGCACCATGAGCCGCACCGAGGCCAAGCGCCAGTTCACCCTGGCCGACCACCGCGCCGCCACCCAGGGCGTGGAGTGCCGCCAGGACAAGGACGTGCTGGACGAGACCCCCGCCGCCTACAAGGACATCGACGCCGTGATGGCCGCGCAGAGCGAGCTGGTGGAGGTGGTGCACACCCTCAAGCAGGTGGTGTGCGTGAAGGGCTGAGCGGGGCAGGCCGCGCCTGATCGCGGCCTGCCACTATGCTGTGCGGCATCCCGCCCCTCGGAGCGCCCCGTGAGCCTGACGCCATCCGCCCCCTATCCCATCGGCACCCCCGGCACCCCCTGGGGCCCCGCCGAGCGCGC
>JAFLDU010000041.1 GCA_017309145.1 Zoogloea sp.
CAGCCCCGCCCACAGGGCCGCCCCGGCGCCGGCGGCGGCCAGGAAGCCCGGCAAGGCCATGCGCAGGGCGCCGGCGATCGGCGGCGCCACCGTCGAAAAGCCGGGCACGAACTTGGCCACCACCAGCGACGACACCCCCCAGCGCACGAAGCGCGCCTCGGTCTGGCTGACGCAGGAGGCCGGATTGATCGACAGCCGGCACAGGCCGGCCAGCACCCGATAGCCGAAGCGCCGCCCCATGCCGTACCACAGCCAGTCGGCCAGCACCGAGGCCAGCGTGGCCGCCACCAGCATCGCCCCCAGCGGGCCCGGCCCGGCCGCCAGGCTGCCCGCCAGCAACAGGGTCGGCACCGCCGGCACAGGCAGACCGAGCTGCTGCAGCAGCACGTTCAGGAAGACGACGGTGACAGCATCGCGCTGCAGAGTCTGCTGGAGTTGGGCAATGTCCATACGGGGAAAGGGGGCCGTTCGCACTCGGGACGACCTCGGGGCCGCCCCATCCTGCCTGGCATTCTAGGGCCTCACCGGCCCCCTGTCCGCGCCATGTCCGCGCGCCCCGCAATGCATATGCAAATGCGCTGGCAAGTGCCAGAATCCGCCCTCACCCTGACACATGCCTTTGCCATGAACACCTCCACACCGCCACGGCCTCTCTTCCTGATCCTTCTCGCCGCAGCCGTAATGGCGCTGGGCGTGACGCTGTGGCGCGAGATTGCGGTCGACCCTTCGGCCTACCGTATCGGCCTGGCGCTGGACAAGCGGGGCCTCCACAAGCTCGCCCGCCCGGTCTACCTCCATGCCGCGCAACACGGCGATGGCCGCGCCCAGGTCAATCTCGGCGCCCTCTACCAGGATGGAAAGGGCGGCCGCACGGACTATCAGGCGGCCCTCCACTGGTACGGACAGGCGGCACGCCAGGAGTTGCCGCTGGCGAACTACAACCTGGGGGTGATGCACCTGGAAGGTCTCGGCACCCCCGCCAGCCACAAGCGGGCGGCCGAGTTCTTCCAGCGGGCAGCGCTGAAGGGCGATCTCGTTTCCGCCTACAACCTCGGCCAGACGCTCCTCGAAGGTCGGGGCGACCAACCCCGGGATACCGAAGGCGGCCTGCGCTGGCTGCGCTTCGCGGCCGATCGCGGCGACCTGCTGGCGATGTTCGCGCTGGGCTGGCGTCACGAGGAAGGTGCCCAGGTGCCCGCCGCGCCGGCCGAGGCCATGCGGTGGTATGGCCTGGCCGCCAGCCGCGGCTACCCGGACGCCCAGGTGGCCCTGGTCCGGATGCGGCTCAAGCAGCAGGCCAAGCAGTTCGACCTGGGTGACAACCTTGGCCTCCTCGACCAGGCCCGGCGCAGCCCCGGCCAGGCGCAGGCGGCGCAGAACGTCCTGGCCAGCCTGTGCGCCACCTATCCGGAGGCGGACTGCCGGGCGAACGGCCGCTTCCCACCGCGCCCCGACAAGCCCCTGCGGGTTGCCTGGCGCCCGCCCACCCGGGACACCTACGCCGGTCCCACCGGCGCCCTCGAACCTGCCGAGCCCTAGTGCTGCGGGCGGGCCCGCATCAATCTCCGGCGCTTGTGGAACAATCCTTCTCCGATGCGCACCAAGCAGATTGACCCAGATCCCCCTCATCACCGGAGCCCCTCATGTCCGCCCTGTTCAAGCCCCTGCAAGCCGGCGCGCTGACGCTGCCCAACCGCATCCTGATGGCCCCGCTGACGCGTTGCCGCGCCGAAGACGGCCATGTGCCCGGCGAGCTGATCGCCACCCACTACGCCCAGCGGGCCAGCGCCGGCCTGATCATCGCCGAGGCCACCATGGCGATGGCCGGCAATTCGGCCTTCTGGCACGAGCCGGGCATCTACTCGGACGCCCAGGTGGCCGGGTGGAAGAAGACGACCGATGCGGTCCACCAGGCAGGCGGCCGGATCGTGCTGCAGCTCTGGCACGGCGGCCGCGCCTGCCACCCGCTGCTCAACGATGGCGCCCAGCCGGTCGCGCCGAGCGCCATCGCCATCACCGGCGACGAGGTGCATACCCCGGAGGGCAAGAAGCCCTACGTGATGCCCCGCCCCCTGCGCGACGACGAACTGCCGGGCATCGTGGCGGGCTTCCGCCATGCGGCCGAGAACGCCCGCCTGGCCGGCTTCGACGGCATCGAGGTGCATGGCGCCAACGGCTACCTGCTGGACGAATTCCTGCGCGACGGCAGCAACACCCGCAGCGGCCCCTACGGCGGCCCGATCGAGAACCGGGCACGCCTGCTCCTCGAAGTGCTGGACGCCTGCTGCGAGGTCTGGAGCAGCGACCGGGTCGGCCTGCGCCTGTCTCCCCTCAACAGCTACAACAGCATGCGCGACAGCGATCCGGTGGGCCTCATCACCTGGCTCGCCCAACGCCTCAATGCCTACCGGCTGGCCTACCTGCACGTGATGCGCGGCGACTTCTTCGGCCAGCAGAAGGGCGACGTGTTGTCGCCCGCCCGCGAACACTACGAAGGCGTGCTGATCGGCAACATGGGCTACTCCGCACAGGAGGCTGCCACCGCCATCGAGACCGGCCTGCTCGACGCCGTGGCCTTCGGCGTGCCCTTCCTGGCCAACCCCGACCTGCCGGCGCGCTTCAAGGTCGGCGCCGGTCTCAATGCCCCCAACCCGGCCACCTTCTATTCCCCCGGCGCCGAGGGTTACACCGACTATCCCTTCATGCAGTGAGCGCCATCCGGCCCGCCCCTTGAAACCCGGCGGGCCACTCCCATATCGGTAAGGAGGGCGGCCTCCGGCCTCCCGCCCCTGTCCGACAAGGAGGAGTCCGCATGTTCTATCGATCCCTTTTTCCCCGCGACGTGCTGGCGGAGCTCGAGCGTTTCCAGCGCGGCATGCAGCAGCCGGGCGACGTTTCGCCCAGCATCCGCGGCACCGGCCGTGGCGGCTATCCGGCCATGAACGTGGGCAGCACCGCCCAGTCCGTCGAGATCTATGCCTTCGCCCCGGGCCTCGACCCGGCCAGCCTCGACGTCCAGCTGGACAAGGGCGTGCTGACCATCGCCGGCGAGCGCCCCAGCGTGCTGCCGCCCAAGGAGGCGCCGGCCACCGTACATATCGACGAGCGCTTCCACGGGCGTTTCCGCCGGGTGGTGACCCTGCCCGACGACGTGGATCCCAACGCCGTCAGTGCCCGCTACACCGACGGGGTGCTGCATGTCAGCGTGCAGCGCCGGGCCGCCGCCCAGCCCCGCCGCATCAACGTGGTTTGAGGAGAATCGAGCATGTCCAATGAGCACAGCGTCAGCCCGCAAGCCGCCGAAGCCCTGCTGCCGCCCGTCGACGTGGTGGAGGACGCCGCCGGCATCACCCTGTTCGCCGACCTGCCCGGCGTGTCCAAGGAAAGGCTTGGGGTGCACATCGAGGGCGACACCCTGACCATCGAGGGCGGGATCAGCCTGCCGGCGCCGGAAGGTCTGGAGACCACCCATGCCGAAGTCGGCCTGGCCGTCTATCGACGGGTATTCACCCTCTCCAAGGAGCTGGATCCTGAGCGTGTCGCCGCGGAGTTCAACCAGGGCGTGCTGAAGCTGCGCATCCCGAAGGTGGAGCACGCCCAGCCACGCCGCATCGCCGTCCAGGTGGCCTGACCCGGCGCCTGTCGCTTCAGCCCACCGCTGCGCGGCGCTCCAGGCCGCGCAGCACTGCCAGGACGAGCACCTCCGGCTCGACCGGCTTGGGCACGAAGTCGTCCATGCCCGCCGCAAAGCAGCGCGCCCTGTCCTCGGCAAAGGCATTGGCCGTCATGGCCACGATGGGAATGGCCGCCCGTCCAGGCAGCGCGCGGATCCGCCGGGTCGCCTCCAGGCCGTCCATGCGCGGCATCTGCATGTCCATCAGGATCAGGCTGTAGTCGGTCTCGGCAACCCGCTCCAAGGCTTCGACCCCGTCCCGTGCGATGTCGATCAGAAGGCCCGTCTCGGCCAGCATCTCCACTGCGATGTCGCGGTTGATCTCCTCATCCTCCACCAGCAGGAGACGCTGCCCGGCGTGGCGCTCGGCCAGGCGCCGCTCCGCCTCCGGCCCGCTCATGCCGGCGCTGACGGGCACCGCCCCTTCGCCGCGGACCAGCCGGGCGGTGAACCAGAAAGTGCTGCCCTGCCCCGGCTCGCTGCGCACCCCCGTCATGCCGCCCATCAGGTCGGCCAGCTTGCGGGTGATCGCCAGGCCGAGGCCGGTGCCGCCATATTCCCGGGTGGTGGAGGTGTCGGCCTGCTCGAAGGCCCGGAAGATCTGCCCCAGCTTGTCGGGCGGGATGCCGATGCCCGTGTCTTCCACCTCGAACCGCACCTGCACCCCGTCCTCGGCGGATTCGACGATGCGGGTGCGCAAGGTCACCCGCCCGCCGGCGGGTGTGAACTTGATCGCATTCGCGCCGAAGTTCAGCAGGGCCTGCTGGATACGGGTCGGGTCGCCGCACAGGGAAGGTGGCAGCGGCGCCAGATCGACCTCCACAGTCAGTCCCTTGGCCAACGCCCGGTCGTGCAACATGCCCACCACGTTATGCACCAAGGCATCCACGTTGAGGGCGGTCCGCTCCAGGGTCAGCTTTCCCGCCTCGATCTTCGACAGATCGAGCACCGCGTTGATGATCTCCAGGAGATGCTGGCCGGCGGTTTCGATCTTGTCGAGCCGCTCGTCCTGCTCCGGACTCACTCCGGAGCGGCGCAGCAGGTGGGTGGTGCCGGTGATGGCATTGAGCGGAGTACGGATCTCGTGGCTCATGTTGGCCAGGAAGGTGGTCTTGGCCCGGCTGGCCGCCTCCGCGGCTTCCTTGGCGAGGGCCAGTTCCTCCGTGCGGGCCGCCACCTGGGCCTCGAGGAGCTGTCGATGGGCCGCCAGCTCCTGCTCCATCAGGCGCCGGGCGGTGATGTCCTGCCCGACGCTCAACACCCCGAGGAAGGCGCCATCGTTGCCCTGGATGGCGCGGTTGGCCCAGCGCACGAACACCCGCCGGCCATCCCGGGTGATGTTCTCCTGCTCGCGGATATCACCGCTGCCCGGCTCGGCCAGCAAGGCCTTCATCATGGAAGCCAGATCCCGTCCCGAGCCGGACTCCACGGGCGGGACGATGGTACCCACCACGTGCTTTCCGATGATCTCCTCGGCCGCGAAGCCGAAGAAGGCCTCCGCCCGCTCGTTGAAATAGGTCACGGTGCCATCGGGCGCGACGCGCAGGATCAGCGCATTGGCGTTGTCCACCAGCTCCCGGTACTCGGCCTCGCTGGCCTTCAGCGCCCGGTTGAGCGAACGCACCTTGGCCACCACGCCCAGAGCCCCGAACAGCGCCACCAGCGAGGCCGTCAAGGCCCCGAACAACCAGGCCGGCGCCTGCCGTGGGGTGGGGTCGTAAAGAAAGCCCTCCAGGCTAAAGTGCTCGGGCAGCGCCCCCTGGCTGGCATAGACGTCGACCACATGCCGCCAGCGCCCTGGGCTCATGTAGCCGGGCTCGACGATATCCGGGCGGGTCAGCTCACGGATCTGCCCGGCCTCGAAGAGCAGGTGCTCGCGCGATTTGCCCTGAGGGTTGTAGTGCTCGATGATCAGATCGACCAGCTCCTCGGGGTGATCCAGGGCATACACCATGCCCTTCAGGGTGGCCTGGCGGAACGCATCCACCATGCCCGGCTTCAGCGCCAGGGTGGCCTCGGTGGTGAACAGCATGTTGCCGAACAGGTCCACCCCTGCCGAGCGGGGCGTCAGCAGCACAAAGGCATGCTCCCGGCCACGGATCAGGAAAGGCTCGTTCGAGGCATACACCGACTTGGCCGCGATATCGCCCCGCTCCAGGGGGGCCAGGGTCCAGTCGGTCTGTTCCACCAGGCGGATGCCGTCCCGCGGGAGACCGGACGCCCGCAGGAAGGCCTCGACCTCGTCACGGGTATGCGGATCCACCGACACCGGCTTGCCGACCAGGTCGAGCACGCTCTGCACCCCCTGGGCACGGCTGGCCAGC
This sequence comes from Zoogloea sp., assembly GCA_017309145.1. Taxonomy (GTDB): domain Bacteria; phylum Pseudomonadota; class Gammaproteobacteria; order Burkholderiales; family Rhodocyclaceae; genus Zoogloea. The sequence goes on from JAFLDU010000041.1 coordinate 5,998, forward strand.
AGGGCCACGGGCGAGTGCTGCATCAGGGTGGCCAGCGCCACCACCGGCGCACCGCGGGCCCGATCCACCACCAATGCGGAGGTTCCCACCCCGAAGTCGCAGCGCCGTTGCACCACCTCGCGCACGGCGTCGACGCCCGGACCGCCCTCGACCAGATGCACATCCAGCCCCACATCCCGGTAGAAGCCCCGATGCACGGCCGCATAGAAGGCCGCAAACTCGAACTGGTGCTTCCAGTTGAGCTGCACGCTGACCGCCTCGACAGCACGCGCCGCCCTGACCGGCGCCAACGCCAGACCCAGGCTCGCCAGCCCTCCCAACAAGACTTCCCTTCGGCTCGGCAACTCAGTCCCTCCTGCCCCCCGGACCCGGGGCGGCAGTTTCCATCATTCTGGCCGGCATGCGGGCCTCAAAGACGCGAGCATGCCAGATTCCCCGCCGGTCGGCTCAGGCGCCACAGCTGTCGCGATGCCCGGGAAAGGCCACGATGGCATCGATCAAGGCCTGGGTGAAGGCCGGCAACGAGTCGCCCCGGCGGGTCAGCAGGTAACGCTCGCGCAGGGCCCAGGGCTCGTCGAGGGGGCGCGTCACGATCTTCATGGTATGGCTGTGCCGACGCGCCGCCGAAGCCGGCACGATGCCGATCCCCACCCCGGCCTCGACCATCCGGCACACCGACTCGAAATTGCTCACCTGCACCCGGATGTGCAGCTTGTGGCGGGTCTTCTGCATCAGCCCGTCCATGAAGGTGGCCAGCGTGCTCCCCTCGTGCAGGCCAATGTAGTCGTAGTCCATGGCCTCGGCGAAGCGCAGGCGTTCCCGCGCCGTCAGGGGATGCCCCGGCGGCAGCGCCAGGATCAGCTGGTCGGTGCTGAAGTGCAGCTTGTCCAGCCCATCCGCATCGACCGGGCCGGAGACGATGCCCAGGTCGGTGGTGCCGTCGAGCACGCCGCGGATGATCTCGCCGGTCAGGCGCTCCTGCAGGTCCACATCCACCTGGGGGTGGACAGCCAGGAAGGTGGCCAGCACCTCGGGCAGGAATTCGGTGATCGCCGTGGTGTTGGCAAACAGGCGGATATGTCCCTGCACCCCCTCGCCATAGCGCTGCAGGTCGCTCTTCATGTGCTCGACCTGGGCCAGGATGCTGCGCGCGTGCTGCAGCAGGGTCTGCCCCGCCGGCGTCAGGGCCACGCCCCGCGGCGCCCGGTAGAGGAGGCGCACCCCGGCCTGCACTTCCAGCTCCTTGACCCGCGCGCTGACCGCCGGCAGGGACAGATGGCTGCGCTCGGCGGCACGGGTCAGGCTCTTGCTTTCGGCAATGTGGATGAACAGGCGCAGATCGCGCAGATCGATGTGCATGGCGGACCGCCGCGGGGACTGGATCGCCATGTTACAAACAACACGCTAGGGCACGCCACGGGCCGGCACCTAGACCCGGAAACGGTGCACGCTGTCCGCCAGGGTGTGTGACAGCCCCACCAGCCCCACCGCACGCTGGCTCGACTCGGCCGCCGCACTGTGGGCCTGCTCCGCACCTGCAGCAATGCTGTCCACCCGCTGGGCAATGTCGGTGCTGGCCGCGGTCTGCTCATGCAGCGTGCTGGCGATCGACTCGATGGCCTGGCGGGTTGCATCCGAGGACGCGTCCAGGGCCATCACCCGGTTCCGGACCTCTCCGGTGTGCGTGGCACTCTCGAGGGCCAGGTCGCGGGCCGTGTGCATGACGCCCAGGGCCGTCTGGGTGGCCTCCCTCACGCCGCCCACGATGCCGGAGATCTCGCGCGTAGACAGCGTGGTGCGTTCCGCCAGCTTGCGCACCTCGTCGGCCACCACCGCAAAGCCCCGCCCCTGCTCGCCCGCCCGCGCCGCCTCGATGGCGGCATTGAGGGCCAGCAGGTTGGTCTGATCGGCGATTTCGCGGATGGTCACCACGATGCTGTCGATGCTGGCCACCCGCTGGGCCAGCTCTTCCATGGTCCCGGCCGCAGCGTTCATGCCCTCGGCCACTTGCTGGATGGTGTCCGTCGCTGCACCCACCACGCCGAGGCTCTCACTGGCCAGGCGCTTGGCGGCCAGAGCCAGCTGGCCGGCTTCATGGGCGTTGTCCGACATCACGCCGATGCTGACCGTCAGTTGCTCGACCGACGCGGAGATGGCGGCCACCGAGGCGCTCTGATCCTCCGCGGTACCCGACAGGCACTCTGCATCCGCCCGGATCGACTCGCTCTCGACCGCCACCGAATCCGCATTGGCCAGGGTCGTGCTGATCAGCTCACGCATCTGGGCCTGCATGCTGTCCATCGCGGCCATGATGCTGTCGCTATCCCCCGGGCGCAGTGCCAGCTTTTGCGAAAGGTCGCCGCGGGCCATGCCACCCAGGGCCGCAGCCACCTTGGCAGGCTCACCACCCACCTCATTGAAGACGTGGCGGGCCACCAGCACGCACACCAGGCCCACCACCAGCGCAGCCACCAAGCTCAGCACCACGGCCTGGCGGCTGGAAGTGTCGAGCTGCGCCTCGAGCTGGCTCCGCTCCCGCTCCGCCTCCTCGTCCGCGTGCTTCATGATGTCGAGCAGCGCCTGACGCAGCACCCGCCAGGCCGGGGTCTCCCGGCTCACCAGCAGAGCCTGGGCCTCGGCCAGGTGCCCCTCCCCGACCAGGCTCACCACCTGGGCCTGGAGCGGCTGCCACTGCTTGATGTGCCCGACGACGGCCCCCGCCACCTCCTTGTCGCCACGCGCCTCGAGCAGGGCCAGCAGCTTGGCGCTGTCCTCGTCAAAGCGCGCCCGGCCCGCCGCAAGATTGTCGAAGGCCTTCCTGTTGGAAGGGTCCAGCAAGATGTTGCGCACCGCCTGCCCCATCTGCAGACCGTTGGCGTAGGTAAGGCTGGCCGCGCGGCTGAGCGCCACGGTCTGCTCCACAAAGCTCACCAAGGCCTGCTTGCTCTGCGCGGAGAACCAGATGGAAGAGATCGCGACAACCGCCACGCCCAGTGCGCTGACCAAGCCCAGCAACCACAACTGCCCCCTCAAGGAAAGTTTGGCAAGCATGATGACCTCGTTATTGGAATGGTTATCGGATAACGGCAATTTTAGAATTTTCTGATATGGCAATGCACGGGGCTCGGCGCTTCTTCTTTTGCTTCCCTGCGATGCGATTCCTTGGCTTTCTGAGCTGCCTATCCGGCAGTGAAGGGCCTGCGCATCCTCCAGGGTCTGATAACACTTTTCTGAGCTGCCTATCCGGCAGTGAAGCCCGGCATGGTCACCACGGTGGCCGAAAGCGCTTTCTGAGCTGCCTATCCGGCAGTGAAGGGCGCGGGCGCCGTTTGTGCCGAGGGGGGCGCTTTCTGAGCTGCCTATCCGGCAGTGAAGGCGGACCACGATCAGCCATTCGTTATCAATCATTTCTGAGCTGCCTATCCGGCAGTGAAGAAGGCGAACGGCAGCAGATTGTTTGGCAGCGTTTTCTGAGCTGCCTATCCGGCAGTGAAGGACTGCTACATCACGAGCACCCGTTACCTGGTTTTCTGAGCTGCCTATCCGGCAGTGAAGGCAAGCACTTCGAATGCCACTTTGCACCAGTTTTTCTGAGCTGCCTATCCGGCAGTGAAGGCATCCTTGCCAGCCCCGGCGCCACGGGCATCTTTCTGAGCTGCCTATCCGGCAGTGAAGGTATTCGCCTGGTTCTGTAGGCCTGACCTCTGTTTCTGAGCTGCCTATCCGGCAGTGAAGGACCAGACCGGCGCCCAGGCCATCGGGTGTTTTTTCTGAGCTGCCTATCCGGCAGTGAAGCCCATCCCACTCCTGTGGCGTCTCGTCGCCTTTTTCTGAGCTGCCTATCCGGCAGTGAAGGGTGTATCTATCCGGAAACGCGGGCACCTGGCTTTCTGAGCTGCCTATCCGGCAGTGAAGTCTGGCGGTATGAGGTCCGCTACGGCGCCGTGTTTCTGAGCTGCCTATCCGGCAGTGAAGGTGGAGGCGGATGGGGGTCATGCGGCCTCCTGTTTCTGAGCTGCCTATCCGGCAGTGAAGTTCGACAGCTCGTCCGATCCGCCTTCGGCCTTTTTCTGAGCTGCCTATCCGGCAGTGAAGCCACATCCATGATCAAGATGGTCCGCACCGGCTTTCTGAGCTGCCTATCCGGCAGTGAAGCAATCTCCGGGGGTCAGGGGCTTGGTCTTCTTTTTCTGAGCTGCCTATCCGGCAGTGAAGGGAAGCGGCATGCCATAGCGGGCGGCGGTGTATTTCTGAGCTGCCTATCCGGCAGTGAAGGGTGCTGTGCAGGAGTTGGTGCCGCACCAAGTTTTCTGAGCTGCCTATCCGGCAGTGAAGCGCAGCACTGCATTGATGATCGGGAGCCCCACTTTCTGAGCTGCCTATCCGGCAGTGAAGCAGAAAAGCGACGAGCAGCACCTCAAGGGCCATTTCTGAGCTGCCTATCCGGCAGTGAAGGATACCGTCGAGGACTGCAGCGTCGCCTGGTTTTTCTGAGCTGCCTATCCGGCAGTGAAGGCTGACCGCGATTGTCCGGCGAGCCGGGATGGTTTCTGAGCTGCCTATCCGGCAGTGAAGCCGAAGTTCGTGGACGCCTGGAACACCCGGGCTTTCTGAGCTGCCTATCCGGCAGTGAAGCACTCGGCACCGGTTGCTGGCCACCAGTACGTTTTCTGAGCTGCCTATCCGGCAGTGAAGACAGTGCGACACGCTGCGCCGGGTTTTTGACTTTTCTGAGCTGCCTATCCGGCAGTGAAGAGGGACTCCGCCGTTCCGCAGCACTCGGAAGCTTTCTGAGCTGCCTATCCGGCAGTGAAGCAGGTAATCGGCGCTGGCGCCGACGCCCTTCTTTTCTGAGCTGCCTATCCGGCAGTGAAGAGGCAGGACGCGCATCCGCACCCACTCCTCGATTTCTGAGCTGCCTATCCGGCAGTGAAGTTGAAACGCACAGGCATACCGGCGTCGATTTCTTTTCTGAGCTGCCTATCCGGCAGTGAAGCGGATTCCGTCCCTGCTGAATGGCCTGCTTCATTTCTGAGCTGCCTATCCGGCAGTGAAGATCGAGTTCACCACCGGCCGCCGTTTGACCCTTTTCTGAGCTGCCTATCCGGCAGTGAAGCCTGAGTCTCGTCTCGCGTGATGTGCCGGCCGTTTCTGAGCTGCCTATCCGGCAGTGAAGGATAACGGCGCCGCTACCGCTTACAGACTGTTTTTCTGAGCTGCCTATCCGGCAGTGAAGGCAAAGAAGATCCTGTTCTACGCTCGCGCCGATTTCTGAGCTGCCTATCCGGCAGTGAAGTCAATGGCGGTTAACAGCTTCATGGAATTCGATTTCTGAGCTGCCTATCCGGCAGTGAAGAAATAACTCTAATTTTCCCCTGGCTGACATCTTTTCTGAGCTGCCTATCCGGCAGTGAAGGGCACGATGGGTGCGCCGCCTTGGGCGAGCCATTTCTGAGCTGCCTATCCGGCAGTGAAGGCTCATTGTCTCGCCCGGGCCGAAGCCTTCAATTTCTGAGCTGCCTATCCGGCAGTGAAGGTGGCGGCACCTTGCCGAGTCATTGGTATGGCTTTCTGAGCTGCCTATCCGGCAGTGAAGACCAAGCTGCGTGAGGCGGTGGATAAAGAGCTTTTCTGAGCTGCCTATCCGGCAGTGAAGCACCAGGAGCAGCGCATCGACAGCCTCACCAATTTCTGAGCTGCCTATCCGGCAGTGAAGGACAAGCGCAAGCAGGAGCGCGCGATTGCCGATTTCTGAGCTGCCTATCCGGCAGTGAAGCGCCTTCATACTGCGAAGCCGGCGGGTTGCGCGTTTCTGAGCTGCCTATCCGGCAGTGAAGTGACGGCAACTGAAATCCCTGATCCCGAGTACTTTCTGAGCTGCCTATCCGGCAGTGAAGTCATCGAATACGCAGCAGGTGTCGGCGTTCCATTTCTGAGCTGCCTATCCGGCAGTGAAGATCACGGACGAAGAGTGGAAGCTCGCCATGCATTTCTGAGCTGCCTATCCGGCAGTGAAGCGAAGCACCATCAGGCTGCGGTCCTTGCGCCTTTTCTGAGCTGCCTATCCGGCAGTGAAGCTGCCCATCCAGCTCAGCCAGCTTCGCGGCCATTTCTGAGCTGCCTATCCGGCAGTGAAGAGGCTGTGCTGAAGATCCTGCTGCCCGGCGGCTTTCTGAGCTGCCTATCCGGCAGTGAAGTTCTCCTTGGCGGCCTGCGGCAGCTTGCTGGTTTTCTGAGCTGCCTATCCGGCAGTGAAGGCATCGCGTGATACGGTAGTCCTGCAGCTTATTTTCTGAGCTGCCTATCCGGCAGTGAAGTAGAGCCTACCAGCCTTGAGTTCCTGATTGTTAAAGAAAAATGCCACGTTCAAGCGCACCTACCCAAAAACGAGCCCCCTTGCCGAAGCCCCTGAAATCAAGGCATTGGCGGGGGCCTCCAGAAAAAGGGTCAGAACCAGGGGACCGTCGTGGTGGCGCTGAGTCCGTAACTGTTGAAAGCCCCTCCGCAGGGAGTCTCCACGACGGGCAAGTGCTCAATGAAGAGCGGGAAGTGCTGCCCGGTGCTGCGGCTCGCCAGCATCAGAAAAGGCAGTGTGAGCAACTCGGCGCGGCTGTCGGGAATAGCGGCCGTGGCTTCCTCGGCCGACACCCCCTTCCTCGCAATCAGGCGACGGCGCTCACGTTCGGGGCTGCTATGGGCCTGGACACGCCGAACAGCACGGTAGCGAGCACCTGCGGGCACGGGCGTTGGACCATTGATGGATATGTGATCGCCCATTCCGCTCAGCCAGCCTTCGGTCATGAAACCGCACAGATCAGGCCCCTCTCCGTGCAAGCGGAGGCGGCTCCCCAGACTACGGGAGCCCTCCCTGACATCTGGGAAGCTCACACCGATACGCCCCTCTCCGTGCCCGACCAACCCCCGGTGAAACTTGCTGAACAAAGCATTCATCAGCGTCGTCACCGGAAACTCCGGGTCGGGAAGAAGACGGATCTCGACATAGTGATCCATGGCTCAACCCGCCTCGCCGAAGACCCCGCCACGGATCAGGGTGGCGATGACGAAATGCTGTTGCTCCTTAGCCGGAGCCTTGTCCTTGATGATCCAGTTATCGAGCAGCGTGTAGAAATCGTCACCTTTCTTGGGCTGCCGATAGGCCTTGCCCCGGGTGGTGACGGAGCCATAGGGCTCGACCGCAATAGGGCCCAGTTCCTCCACCTCCGGATACCAGGTGTCGATGGTGCGGATGGCGTTGCCCACCTTCTGGGAGTGCAGCCCTGCAATGCCGCTCACCGCGTACAGGGTCTTGCTCTTGGTGGAGCGCCCCTTGTCCAGGATGAGCTCCTGAGACGGGAAAACCTCCTGCCCAGCACCTGCCCTCACGTAGGCGGTCACTTGCAGCAACACGTGGCTGTCACCCGCCAGGCCGTCTGCGATCAACGCAGAGAGTTCACCCAGCGCTACCGAGGCTCCAACGGGCCCGTCGAAGCTGCGCAGCGAGAAGGCCAGTGCGTCGAAGGTCCAGGTCTTTTGAGCCTGACCATTAACCAAATGCGCCACCTGCACCTCTACGCTCTCTGCGCCCACCCGGTTGCGCCATAGGAAGCGCCCATTGGCCAGATTGGCGGCGTACCGACGGGCCAGTTCACCAAAGCCCTGGATGGCCACATAGCCCACCACGGTATCGACCAGTTTCTTCTGGTAATCCGCATCGTTGCAGGCCGAAGGCTGCCCGGTACCCGACAGCACGCGCAGCGTGAAGACCACCTTCAAGGTGTCTGCCTGCCAAGGCAGCGCAGCAACATCCACGGTCTGAAGGTTGGGATTCTCGATGGCCGCATCCAGCTTGGCCGCATCCTGATCCTTGGTCTTGAGCCGGTTTGAGATGGTGCCCCGCACTGACTTGCTCTCAATGACCACGGGCGGCCAGGCGGCGCTGCTGTGACGGCTGTCCCAGGCTCCCGCAAAGAAAAGAGCATCGGAGGGATCAAGCTTGCGTTCAAAGGCAAGAACGGAGGCAGTCTTGAGCGTCATGATTATGTATTCCTTTCAGAGGCGTATTCAGAGGCCGCGCGCATTGGCGGCAAAGTCGTTACGGCAGCGATACAGCCCGGCATCCACGTCGCTGTGGGCATACCAGAGCAGCTCGCGAAAACTCCCCAGGCGGTGCGGGCTGATCCACTGGCCAACGGAATAAAGACTCTCCACAAACCGGAAGTCAGTGTGGGTATCCCGGGCGTTCTTCACCGTTCCAGCGGCATGAACCTGAGACAACGCGCCGTAGCCCACGGGGATAGGCACGATCCAGCCTTCAGTGCGATCGTGCTTCCACACTACCGCCTTCCCGTCGGCAGCGTCGCCGGGAGCCTCGGACCGCCAGTTGAATCGAGACAAGTCGAGGAGGGCATCCAGTGCCGTGGCTTCGGGCGTGCTGGCCTGCAGGCTCTCAAGGCGCCGTGCCAGCAGGTCGTCCCGGCAAACCAGCGCAAACCCAGGTAGCCAGCGACGACGACGCTGCCGGAAATCCTTGCGGGCCTGATCCGGGTTTTCGTCCAGTCGCAGTAGTTCGGCGCCAGGCAGACGACCGACCCGCCTTGTGGGGAGCACACTGCCGCCCGCCACCCGCATACCGGCCAGCGTGTCGGCAATCTGATCTGCCAGCTGCTGCCGGGGCTCGGCATCGCGCAGCACGGCCTCGCCCGACACACCAAAGATCAGGGTGATCTCCAGGTGGATGCGCCCCTCCTCCACGATGGCCGCCGTGCTGCCGTCCTTGGAGACGGGATTACGGGTCAATCGAAAGGCCTTGGTATGGCCGCCTGCCGTCACCTGCTCGTCAAAGCCGTGGCAGATGACGCCGACACTGTCGAACTGGAGCGTACTGCCCTGAGCCTGAAGTTTGCGCTCCAGCGCCCACATCAACCCCAGGAAGGCTGTCATGGATGGGAAGCCGTGGGTCATTGGGCTCGAGATGGCATTGGCGTTCTGGATCTTCAGCCGGTTGAACACCAGCACACCTTCGCTTTCAGGTAGCAAGATGCTCATGCGCCCTCCCGCGTAGGAATGTACTGGGGTGCGTCAATCAAGCCACGCAGCTCGTACAAGTGCTCGGCCCACTCCTGGTTCGACAGCAGCTCGTCTCGCCATCGGCGTGCCTCCACATCTCCCAGCAGTAAATCGCCCCCCTCCAACTGCCGGTTGAGCCAGTTGCCAAAACGACGCCCGATACCCGCCGGCCAGCCCATCTGGAACCACTTGGAGCAAAAGGCTTCGTCCTCCTCTGCCCGGGCCGCTACCCGACCAGGATCCAGCCACAGACGCTCGTCCTCCGGCAAGCTGCAGCGGGAATCCAAGGTCCAGCCAGCCGGCAAAGCGGTATGAAACTGTCGGGCAAAGACCGTCAGCGCATCTATCAGACTATCGATCAAGCCATTCCGCCGGATGCTTGTTTCCTTTCCCGGAGGCGGGTCGGACTGGAGAAACTCTCGTAAGGTCGTCACCACCGACCACACATCCCGACTACGCCCAAACCGGGTAAAGACCGACTCCGCAAACCAAGGGGCCGAGAACTCCGAGCCCTTCCAGTGAGGTGGCAGGGAGGCGAGGAGATAGTTGCTGCCTCCCCGCTCGCTGTTCAGCTGAGAGATGTTCTGAGGTTTGGTCCCCCCAAACTTCTGTACCGCCAGCTCGGGGTAATCGCGAACCACGCCGACGTGAGCGCGGTGCTCCCTGCGGGCTTGCTGGGCTTCCTTGGCCGGGTCGCCGAAACGATCCGCGTTGATGGCCTGAAAAACCCGATGTGCCAGCGAGCTGGCGTAAAGCGGCGCGAGGAGATGGAAATCCTCATCCACTCCGGGGTCGTCCCCGACCAGCCAGTAGAGTTGTTTGGCCAGCACATGGGAGGCCGGGATCCCGCTGAAGGGTTCGGTTACGCTGCAAAAAGCCTCTGCCCACGCCTGAGCACGTTCGGCATCGTCGGACAGGGCCGCCACGGCATCGACATCGGCCTGCTGCAACCACGTCAGAAGAGGACGTCCTTCAACCACGATCCGCAGGAACTTATACACGTCGAGCGCAGCGGCGTTGCCCACCACGTCACCGGCGAAATCTGCCCCCAGAACGTGGGACCCCACCTCAACACGTGCGGGCATGGTGGCCGGTGGGCAGTAGAGGTTTGTCCCCTTTGCTTCGGGGTGAATCGGTTTGAGGGAATGGGTGACAGTCTGGATCTGTGCAACCCGCTTTGCCGCGTCGGCCAACCATGCCTCTGGCGCGTACTGCCCCAGCAACTCGGCACGCTTGGGGTCATCGTCCCCCAGCTTGTCGAGCTTGCCCTCCAGACGCTCCCGAAGGAACTGCTGAATGGCGGCACGGAATTGACTGCGGCGATCTTGAGGAGATTCGGACAAAATGGAACCTCTTGCTTTGACAAGATAACGGCGAGCCGTAGAATCCCCGAAGCAAAGCCTCGGGGGGGTTTGATTCACTGCGATGGTCAAGTCACTCTTCTGATCGTGCGATGGTCAATCACACCCACATCCTCCTTTCTGCGACTCACCCCGCAGATGGGTGCCGACAACCGGGCAGCAAGAAGCAACGAACGTCATGAAGCCCTCCAAACCCCTCGACCACCATTGAGTCGCTATATCAGGCGAACCGCCGAGGGCGGGCTGGCCCGTGACGTGCAGCCCCTTACGTTCCACATCACTTCTCCTCCGCGAATCCCAGCGCCGGATGAAAGCGCCAGCCCTGGGTGCTATCGAGCAGGCTGACGGTGCCATAGCGTTCGGCGCAGGCCAGGAGAGACAGGCCGGTGTCTTCGGCGTGGAATCGAAGCAGGTCCATGTAATCCGGCTTGCCCCAGACCGAGATGCGGACACCTTGAAGCAGGTGGTCGGGGATGCGATGGTTCTTGCTGTCGTCGATCCGGACGTAGAGTTTTTCCCATGTCCTACCACCCTCGCTCACCTGATGCAGGACGTAGTCCTCCGCCTCCTCGTCGGGTAGCAGCACCACATCGACCTGTGGTCCCGAAGAGTTGCCCCGGAAAGGCTGTTGCTGAGGCAACGCGCCGGTCAGCCAGACCTGCGGAATACGCCAGTGGCTGGCGGCGTTGAGGCCGGCGCCTGGCACCCGCTGACTGGCCCGGCGGGTACTTCGGGGTTGCACGGCATCCACGGCCCGGACCTGTGGCAGCATCTGCTGGCGCAGGCGGGCGTGTTCCAGATCCACCAGCCGTTGCGAGGGGCTCAGCGCCTCGTCAGGTCGCGGCACGATGCGTGGCCTGGCGTCGATGACACGGATCTCGGCCTCGTCCATGAGATCAGCCAGGCAGTGGGAGTGCAGGCGAAACGGGCCGTCATCCTGTTCGAACCCAGGGCGGCAGAAGGCGGCACGCCCCGGGCTCTCCAGATGGCGCAGATTGGTATCGAGGATCAGCAGATTGGGGCTGCTTACTTCACCAGCGCGATGCCGCCGGATGCGGCCGGCCAACTGGATGAGGGAACGCATGGAAGAGGGCTCGACCACGGCCCAGTCATAGTCGTGGTCCCGCCCCACCTCGGTGACGGGAGAGCCGAGCACCACGAAGATCTGGTCAGGCTCCGGGTACTGATCAAGACGCTCACGAATACCCGGCAATGCATACACGCTATCCGCGTTCCGCCGATTCAGGGTGGTGTCGAGCTGGGTTTCAATGGCAGAGCGGATCAGCAATGGAAACTGGGAGTGATACACGCACAGATGCAGCCGGCAGCCCTCGGGCATGCCCTGCGCATGCAATGCCAGGGCTACGTCGACCAGCGGGGAGATGTTGGCCATGCGCACCAGCCCGAAACTCACCCGTTTGCCCGATGCCGGATCGATACCGCAGTGCGCCGTGTGGAGGCGCAACACGGCAGGTAGCAAATTGCGGGCAAACGCGGCTCGGATCTCCGTGGGTGATCCGCTGGCCTTGAAGGGCAGCAACTCCCCCAAGCGACGAACCACATCCTTGCCCAGACGGGCATGGCGTTTCCGGGCAAAAAGGGCGTGGGCCTCGATGAAAGCCGGGGCCGCCGCGCAATCCTGTTGCAGTTGGTCAAACTCGTCGAACCAGGCGCAGCACACATCTGGTGCCTCGCCCGGGCGCTCTCCCCGGTTGCGTTGATACCAGGCCCGGCCGTCCAGATAGGCCTGGAACAGCCCATCCACCAGTGCCGGCGGCAAGGTGGCAGACGACAGGAGAACCCGGCTGCCCAGCAAACCGGCCCAATGCACCAAACGGGTCAGGGCTGGCAGGTCGTCAATATCGAAGTCATCCGGTTCATCGAGCACCAGATCTCCACTCATCAGCCTCAGCATCGGAGCGATTTGTCGCCCGCCGCGCTGGCTCTCGGTGGCTGGTGTCAGATGATCGACGGTACACACCAACAGCGGCGCCGCCAGCAGAGACCGGATCTGCGTATCTTTTGCCAGACGCTGGAGGATGGGATGCTCGGCATTGCCTTCGAACACCACGTGACTGTCTTCCTCCAACAGGCTCTGGGATGAACCGGAACCGGATTGCTCAGCTTGACGCTCGTAGAACTCGAACAGCTCCCTGCTGGCGGTTCCGCCCACCTTGATGGCGAGCGCATCGTCGGACAGGCCAAGAGCATCACGAAACGCCCTCCCCGTCTGCAAGGTGAGGGTGCGCAACCCCAGCGCGAATGCGCAACGCATGCCTTTGAGCGGATCGGCCAGCGCGTTCATGATGCGGGCGTTGGCCAGCGTCTTGCCACAGCCGGTGGATGCCATGTTGATGATGAATGCCCCCTGGCAAGCGGACCGCTCGCGCATCGTGGCAGCGACATCGGCGGCCTTATCCTGCCAGCGGAAGCGGGCCTCCTGACTACGCCGGGTCAGCCCCTTGTGCCTTGCCAGCCGGGGCAGATGGCGCTCTAGGCCTGGCAAGGCATGGTTGATGGTGCCCGCATGGATGGCAACCCCCAACAGGTGCTCATCAAGGGTCTGATTGAAAGCCCCCGTGTCTCGCCGAGTGTTGGCGTGGAGCGGATAGCCCTTGGGCACGCTCACCCGCTCAAGCTTTTCGGTGAGACTCGAGTAGTGGTGGTCCGCCAGCATCAGGCTGAGGCGGGAGAGGTGCATCACGTAGGGGTCATCAAGCAAGTTCAATCCCGGAGACGCTTGATGGAGCGCCAGCAGGCGGCGGGCAATGCGTGCGGCTCTCTTGCGCCATAGGGTCTGCGTGACAGGCAAGCCGTGGGGAAATGCCCAATAGGGCTCGATCTCTTTCGCTTCAGGGGTTCCCGGCAACTCGTTCCAGCTGGCATCGACCCTGGCAAGTGCGTCCGTGAGTAACTCACTGCGGAAGTTGTTGACCTTGGCACCCAGTCGGCCGTACCCACCCTGACCATCTTCGACAGGCATCACAGGCAGGCGGTGATGAGTCAGGATCAGCCATCCCACAGCGCGGGCAATGGGAGGGAGCCGGGCAAAGGGTTTGTTGGTCCGGGCGCCAAGATCAAGACCATCCCGCAGCTCAGCGCCTTTGGGATCCCAGCGGGCATCATCCTGTTCCGTCGGGCTGCCCAGACGCGCCAGCCAGATCTCATCCGGGGCGTCACCGACGAAAGCCTGAAACACGCGCAGGGACACCCACTCGTGCCGGTACAGATTGCGACCCACGATGCCCTTGGCACGCAAACGATCCTGAAACGCTTGCGTCGCCTTACCCAGGTCATGCAACAAGGCTGCCAGGGAAGTCAGCAGATGGATGCGCTGGAGGCTGTGCCAGTCGTTCTCGCTATCCCGCCGCAGCACATTGCGACGGGTGGTATTGGTGGGCACAGCCCCCTGGGCATTGAATTGACTGGCATCCCCCACGATCCACAGCAGCTCGGTGTGGTCCTTGCCCCGGATCCAGTGACAGGCCACCGCGGTGTTCTTGCGTGCGGTCTTGCGCAGAAGACGGCGCAGCGTATCCAGCCCTGCCTGAGTGATCGGAGTCTGCCAGGTCCGCTCCCCGCGCCGTTCGGCAAACTGATCGATGATCCGCCGGGTTTCGGTCAGGGCATTCTTGGTGCACTGAGAAATCAGCAGGATGTTCATTGCGTCTGCTTGCCCAGGTCGAGGGCGATGGCCTTGACGGTGTCGATCATGAAATCCAGCGCTTCGGCCTGGACCAAGCTGGCGATGCAGGCCTCGCGGAAGCCTTGCTCGTCGTCACCACGCATCGCTGAAACAAAGGCCTGGGGCAGGATCAGCGCATCCTTCACCAAGTCGGCGATATCGAACACCAGACCACCTCGGCGGGTCTTTCCGTGCAGCACGGCCAGCCCATGGGGCAAGCCGAGGACCCATGCAGCAGTGGCACCGAGGCCATAGGCGAGATAATTGCCGTGATCGAGAAACCGGTTGGCCGGGTCGGCGCCGCTGCCGTTCTTGGCGCGCACAAAATCACCATAGCCCGTGGCCTCGCAAGCAAGTTTGAAAAGCTTCTTGGTCAACCGGGCTTCTTCGGTCAACAAGGCGGTGCTGTCCGGCGCCTGATCGATCTGGTGCAGCGACGCATCCAGGGCGGGCTTCAGCCTGTCTGCGGGCACCACGAAGCCATCATCCGCAAATCTGCGGTTCCCGACCCAATGCCCGAGAACACGTGTCAGCCGAGCACGCTGCATGGCCTTGGCCGCCTCCAGGCGCAGTGCATCGTCGAACCAGAAGCGGACCCAGTGCTGCAGGTATTCGGTTGGACGGTATTCACTCTGCGGTGAGAACCACGCCACCTCGATATCCATCTCGTTGGCGCTGTACAGCGGCGTTCCCCCACCTCCCGAAAACCCGACCATCACTCCCGCCTTGGCCAGCTCCCGCATTGCCGCCTGCGTGATCGAGGTGCCGGTACCCAGCAGGAGCACGGTGGTGTTGGCGATAGGGATGTTCCAATAGAGGGACTGGCTGCCCTCATCAGTCACGTACTCGACCCGCCCCCCGTTCACCAGGACCCGGCAATGCCGGATGTAATAGATGTTGGCCCGTTTCGAGTGCAGGATGGTCTTGAGGTCGGAGGGGGCAAAGGCGTCCATTGATGTGCTCCGGTCGGTTTTCAGCTGGATTGTGCTGGCGCGGGTGGCTCATCACGTGAGCTTCCCCACCCGGCGGTCAGTATCTGAGGCACATCGCCCTCAGCTCCTCCCCCACCACCTCGCGCAACGCATCCGGCGCCAGTACCTCGCAGTGCCTGCCGTGCTTGAGGATGTCCATCAGGAGTTCACGGTGGTCGGCATAGGGAATCTCCAGCACGTAGGCGCCATCGCTCTGAAAGTGGGATTTCTGATCGGGATGCCAGAACTCGCTGGCGACCCAGCGGGCACGTTCGGGGCTGAAGCGCAGGCGGGCCCATTGGAGGGTGGAGCCGGCGAAGATGCCGTAGCCAGGCCCCAGCACGGCATCGATCGTGTCCTGGGGTATATCCCGTGCAGCCAGATCCAGAAGCGCGACGCTGCGGATGGAGTCGACCGCGAAGCTGCGCAAGGCGCCCCGGACATGGCACCAGGCATCCAGATACCAGTTCTCCCGGTAATGGACGAGGCGCTGGGGGGAAATCTGCCGATCGGACTCTTCGCCCCTGCCCCGGGCGTAATAGCGGATAGAGAGGCGCTTGCGCCGCAGCAGCGCGGATCCAACCTTCTCGAAATGCGCGAGCTTCATGCCGCGCTTGCCGATGCCGACGATCAATACCCGGCGGCGGACCTCCTCGGAAGCGTCATCTGCAGCGCCCAGCAGGGTGTCGAGACGCCGGACCAACGGCTCCACGTGAGGCGCCAGGAGACCACCGGGATCAAGGTTGGCCAATAGGTGCTGCATGGTGAGCAGTGCATGGATCTCCTTATCGGAAAACCACATGCCGGGCAGTTCGGCCTGGGCGGCCTCGGGCTGCGAACGGTCAAGGACATAGCCCCCCTGCTCTCGACACCATTCGATCGGCAGCTGGAACCGATCTCGCAGATACTGGATGTCGCGCTTGAAGGTGGCCTGCGAGACCTCCAGCGCATCCATGAACTGTCGGGTGGTGACGTAGCGCTGGCGGGCAAGGAGTTGGCGGATCAGGTAGAAGCGCTCGGAGCGGTCCATGGCAGGGCGGCAGGTGTCAGTGCCTTAGCCTGCCACGGCCCCCCCTGGCCCGGCTGTGAGGCAGCGCACTCGATCACTATGCAATCCGCGCATTGCCGGTTCCGATGCCGACGGCCAGCCCGAGGTAGAGCACGTGGCCCCCGCTCCCGGCGCCGTCACGCCCCTCGACGGACACCATGCTGGGGCATGGTGCCGGAGAAAGCTTCCACGTGCGGGAGCGCCCCCCCTGACCACCTCAGCCCGGCTTCTTCAGCCAGCTCAGGCGCTGCACGATCTTGTCCCGCCAGGCGGGGGCCAGGCCGGGCAGGTCGGCCAGGCGTTCCAGGTCGGCGATGGCGGGGCGGTGGGCCTGCCACAGGCGCTGGGCGTCCCGCAGGGTGAAGCTGTCGGGCGCGGCGTGGAGCAGGTCCAGGGTGTCGCCCGGCGACACGTAGCCGGTTCGCAGCACGCGCCAGTACCAGCCGGTGAGCCGGTGTTCGGCGATGAAGCCGGCCATGCCGTCGGCGCTGAAACGCTCGTCGATCTTCCAACACGGGTTGCGGGGTTGGCAGACCTGCAGCAGGGCGCTGCCGAGTTGCCACAGGTCGCCGATGCGTACGTCCCCTTCATCCAGATCGGGGGTGGACAGGTTCTCGCCGAGGGCGCCGGGAACCAGCTGCGGCGCAGCCTCCGGGAAGCGTTCGGCGAGCCGGGCATAGTGGCGCGCCGGGTAGAGATGGACCGCCTTGTCGGGGCCGCCGTGGACGCGCCGGTCGGCCTGCTGGTCACCGGAGAAGCCCTCGATCCCGAGGGCGATCGGTGCGGTCACGGGTGTCTTGTACATGCCGGTGGGGCGCCCGCTGTCGGGCAAGGGGCGGATGCTGCCGGTGAACAGTGTGATGCGGGCCATGCGTCCTGCTCCCTTGTGGCTATTCGCCCTTGAACTCGGGTTTGCGCTTTTCCTTGAACGCGCGGATACCTTCGGCGTAGTCCTGGCTGTTGTACACCACCCGTCGCAGGCCCTGGATGCGCTCGAAGTCCTCCGGTGACATGGTGTGAGCACCGGCCAGGATGCGCAGCTGCTCCTTCATCACCGAGATGGACAGGGGCGCATTGCCGGCGATACGGCGGGCCATGGCGTAGGTAACCTCTTCCAGCTCGTTGGCATCCACCACCTGGTTGAGCACCCCCAGGCTGCACAGGCGCTCGGCCGTGACGGGCGCCGCGGTGAACAGCATCTCCTTGGCCAGACGCAGGTTGGAGGCGTTCAGGAAGGTGAGCAGGCCGCCGACGTTGTAGGGCACGTTGAGCTTGGCCGGCGTGGCGGCAAAGGTGGCGTCCCGGGCAGCGACGATCAGGTCGCAGGCAAACACGGTCTCGCAGGCGCCGCCCCATACGCTGCCCTCGATCATGGCGATGACCGGGGCCGGGAAGGTCTCGATCTCGCGCACCAGCTTGCGCAGGGGGTCGCGCCAAGCCAGGGGGTCGAGGCCGGCGGCGGGCAGCTCCTCGATGTCATGGCCGGACGACCAGACCTTGCAGCCCGGCCGGGCTCGCAGCACCACGCAGCGCACGCCGGCCGTGCGGAAGGCGTCGAGGGCTGCGGCAAAGGACTGGACCATCTCCTCGCACAGGGCGTTGCGGCGCTGTTCGCGGTCGAGGGTCAGGGTGGCGATATGGTCGGCGACGTGAATCTGCAACATGGGCGGGAAGCGGGGGAAGGCTGGAACCGCATTGTAGAGCCGTAGGCGTGTAGGGGCGGCTTCAGCCGCCCATTGCCCTGCGGACTCGCGCTTGAACAGAGTTCGCGGGCGGCTGAAGCCGCCCCTACATGCCTGGGATCAGCCCCGCTTGCCGACCAGCAGCACCCCGGCCACCACCAGGCCGCCCCCCAGGATCTGGTACAGACCGATGGATTCATCGAGGATCAGCCAGCCGAGGAAGAGGGTCACCACCGGGCCGAGGGTGCCGATCAGGGACACCGGCCCGGCGCCCATGCGGCGGATCGCCTCGGACACCATCCACACCGGCAGCACGGTGGAAAACAGGGCCATGGCGCCGGCCAGCAGCAGCACCGGGGCGGGCTGGACGAGCAGGCCGAGGGGCCGGGTCAGGGCGAAGTGCGCCAGGCACAGCAGGCAGGCGGCGGTGCTGGCCCAGGCAGTGACCCGGGCCGCGCCCAGGCGG
>JAFLDU010000394.1 GCA_017309145.1 Zoogloea sp.
TTCCCAATTCGATCTCGACGCTACGATGGATCATCGCCCAGACACTGGCCAATAGCCTTGAGCGATGTCCATGCTGCGCACAGAAAAGAGCGGGTAATTGATTTGTTATTTTAGTGACACAGTAAGACTAAGCGGTTGATGGCGAACGTCCTTTTCGGTCGGTCAACGACAGGTGGGTAGCTGCGGTGGCCCTGCCCATTCCCCCAGTAGCTCGCCCCCCGAATAATGCCCCCGGCGCGATTGCCACACATCGGGCACCATTAGTGAGAGTTCATCTTCGGGTGCTGCGTTGTCACCTGCGGCGTCCAGACCAACACCGAATTTGATGCCACCCAAGTCAGTCAGCAAAAACCGGTTGTGCATGGTTTCTGCAGGCAGCAAAAGAATGCGTGCATGCACCCCGGCGGGGAGAGCTGTCTGCAAGAACCGCTCTGCGTTCTGCCGCAAAAACTCGGGGCTTGGCCCGCCATCATCAATGCCACGGTAGATCTCGATTTGTGTGCCGGCGCGAACGTGCTTCATGAACGCCTTGAATGGCTCGCGGAAGCGGCTTTTCGAGAAATCCAGATGCGGGTCAATCAGTTTGATTACTTTCGCAGTCTTGAGCAGGAAGGCGCAGGCGCTGGCCATTGCTTCCGGTTCGCGGGGAATCGAGATCTCGCGTGTGATTTGCAGACAAGGATGCTCCCCGTCCAGGTTCTCAACCGGCACGGCTTCAGCGAAGCCTTGCCGGGCGTTGGTGAGCAGGTAATCGAAGGGCTGACGTTGGTGTTCTGCGATGGCGACTTCAATCCATTCGCCGTTGCCTGCGGGTCTGGACATGGCAATCAGCACTTCGTCCGGCAGCCGATTCAATCGCTCTTCAATTCGTCTTCCCTCAACTGTTCCTCTATGACGCGCCTGTGCCGCTTCATACACAAGCCGCTTCCAGGTCTTCGGGAATCGGGAGATGACACGCCCTTCGCAAACGCCGAACTTCTCAATGACGTAGCTGAAGTCGCGGTAGCTGCCAACGATGGCTTTCGGCTCGACGGCGAATTCCTTGATCATCAGAAGAGCTCCGGGCCGCGTTCTTCGAAGAAGCCTTTCGGCCAGGGGGTATCGAAATCGCCTTCGGAATTCACCGGCAGGCGCGTAGCGGTGATGTGGCCGTTTTCGCTGGCGAGGTAGTACACGCCGAGCAGGTCTGGGTTGATGTGCTCGGCGTTGCCTTCTTCGGCCGCCTCGCGGATACGACGCAGCAGGCGCAGGATCAGGTGTTCGCTGTGGGTTTCGAGCAGAAAGCTGAGGCCGCGCTCGATGGCGCCGTCGATGAAGAGGTCACCGAGGCCCACTTGCACCGCCGGGTGGACGTGGAGTTCGGGTTGCTCGATGGAGACGATGCTGGCGCGGTCGTCTTGCGCGGCCACCACGACGGGCAGCACCTGCGAGATGCCGACGCCCACATCCAGCGCCTGATGCGTTAGGCCTGCCTGATCGATGAGGGCGATGCGCGATTTGACCCGGCCAAGCGGGGCGCCGGTGTTGCAGTCGATTTCCTGCACTTCGGTACGTACAAGGCCGTAGCCGGAATTCAGGCGATCCGCATCTTGCATCCAGTGGCTACAGCGTTCGACCATCTCCTGCGAGCGGGTGAGCAAGGCTTCCCAGGCGGCCATGCCGTTGGACCATGCGGCTTCGCTCTTGGTGAGTGAGGCTTCAAAACCACGGGGCGGGATGCAGCGCAGTGGGCCGACATAGCGGGCGGCCTGCAACTGGTCGCGCAGCAGCATGGCCGGGCCAACGGTGAGCCAGGAGAGGAAGGCCGTGAACTCGCGGGCGATGTAGACGTTCTGTGCGCCCTGAACTCCGGACACAGGGATGTTCAACATCCGATCCAGTTTGGGCAAGGCACTACCAAAACCATATAGCCATGCCCGCAGCCCCTTGCCGGGGCTTTCCATTCCAGTGCTGCGGACTCGTTCGAGAATGTCTGGCAAGATCGAGTAACAAGCTCTATCTGCGGGTAATGACACATCAGGCCGCCAATCTGCTGGTATGTCTTCGGACATCAGCCAATCATCGTCAACACCGAGCCAAGCCGATGCCACTGCGATGTCGTCAGCTTCTTCTTGTGTTTGCAGGCGCATGAAAATCGGGTTTTCACGGTTGATGCGCATGTTTACGTCGCGACCGTCCGGGGCGGCCTCCAGGCGCATGCACCAATTCTTGTTTGCGCTGACCTGATAGCCTGTGATGACCGCGGTTTGACGCATTTCGTTCCAGGTTATTTCCAAGCGAATGCTGACTTCTTGAATCGCATTGCGGATGCTGTAGAGCTCGTTGTAGAAATCGATGGTGTCATTGTCGCCAACCCACTCGTCGAAAGATTCGGGGGTGATTTCCGGAATGGAGTCATTGCTGAGATCCATCCCGATCTCGATCTCGATACGCTTCTCCGGGTCCCGCCCATGCACCAGATTCAGGAAGCCGCCCAGATCCACCGCCTCGCCGCCTTGCAGGGTCAATGCTCCCAACTTAAGCCCCCTTGTATGCCAAATGCTGGTGCGGCTTGACGCGTCGTGGCCTGGGGTAACTTCGCTCAGGCTGAATGCGGCAGTGGTTGCGTGAGACGGCGTCGAGCACGGTCTGTAGCTGGTTTCGGGCGTGTTCGAGCGCCAGGAGGCAGCCGGCGAGGATTGGTTTGAGGGCGCCCTGGGCGTAGGTTCGGTTGGGGCGTGAGGTGGCGTCGGGCGGCGCCGTTTCGGCGCTGAGCAGCTGGCAGAGGTTGTCGGCCAGAACCTTGGCGGCGAAGTCCTGCTGAAAGGCGAGATAGGTGAGCCCGCTGGGCGCCTCAAGGCGCAGACGATGCTTGATTCGCTTGAAGGCCTCCTCGACCCGCCAGCGGCGGTGATAGAGCGCCCCGA
>JAFLDU010000395.1 GCA_017309145.1 Zoogloea sp.
CCAGCGCCACGTTTCCGTTTGCGCTGCAGCGAAGAGGTGCGCATTCTACAGAGCTTTCAAACCCTGTCAAGTGATTGTTTTTAGCAGATACCGCTGAAAACAACCCACTCAACGCAGATTCCGGATTCAATCCGAAACCCCCTTCACCGCCCCAGCGCCACGTTTCCGTTTGCGCTGCAGCGAAGGAGGCGAATTATATAGAGCTATCAGACTACGTCAAGAAGATTGGGAAAATAAATCCCCGGCCGCAGAAGGCGCGCGCCCTCCTGATCAGGAGGGCATTTCGGACAATTCCCCGCGCAGACGTAGCCACGCCTCGAGGGCATCCGCCCGCATAGGCCGTCCATAGAGGTGGCCCTGCATTTCCTTGCAGCCCATCTCGTCAAGCAGGGTTGCCTGCTCTTCCGTTTCCACCCCCTCCGCGATCACATCCAGCCCGAGGCTGCGGGCAAGCTTGACGATCAGACGAGCGATGCACTCATGAGATGTCTCAGGGGTGAGCTCCCGGACAAAAGCCCTGTCGATCTTCACCCGATCGAACGGCAGTCTGTTGAGCGTGCCGAGGGAAGAGAAGCCACAGCCGAAATCGTCCACGGCCACCTTGAAGCCAAGGGACTTCAGCTCCCGAAGTTGCCTGGCGACGGACTCGGGATCATCCATGGCGACGGACTCAGTGATCTCCAGCTCGAGGCGAGCAGGATCCACTCCCGTCTCGGCGATGACGGAGGCGATCTTCGTGACGAAATCCACCTCCCGAAACTGGGCGGCGGAGATATTGATTCCGACCCGGAAGCATGGCAGGCCGCACTGGTCCCACCTGATGATCTGCCGGCAGGCTTCGGCAAACACCCAGTCACCGATCTCGACGATGAGCCCAGTATATTCAGCCAGGGGGATGAACTTGTCCGGAGCGACAAACTCGCCGTGAGGCTTGATCCAGCGGATCAAGGCTTCACACCCGATCATCTGCCCATCCAGGGGTGAGACCTGCGGTTGATAATGCAACTCCAGGCCTTTTCCGGAATTCAGGGCGGACCTCAGCTCATTGAGCAACTGCACCCTGCTCTGGGTGCTGGACTCCATTTCTTCCGTAAAGAACCGCCAGTGCTGGTCGCCCTCCATCTTGGCATGGCTGAGCGCGAGATTCGCTCGCTTAAGGAGTTCGACCGCTCCACCTGGCACCGGTGCCATGCGGGCAAAGCCAGCCCGTGCCCGCAGCGGGACGGCATGACCACGGACCACAAAAGGTGCGGTGAAGACATCGAGTATCGCCGCTGGCTCCTCATCCTGAGGCCGCCAACACACTCCGAAGGCATCACCCGCCACTCTGGCGAGCAAGGCCTCCGGACTGACCCTTGCCTTCAGGCGCGCGGTCACCTCGGTGAGCAACAGATCGCCGCTACGATGGCCTAGCGCGTCATTGAGCTCCGAGAAGCGCACGACATCGATGATGGCCAGAATCCATGCCTTGTCGGCAAACCCTGCCAGTCCCTCGTCCAAGCTGTCCAAAAAGCGGGTCCGGTTGGGGAGTCGTGTCAGCGGATCGAAGTAGGCAAAGAAGTTGAGGCGCTCGAAAAGCACGACATTCTCGAACCCGACACGCAAACTGACAGAAAGCACCTCGAGCAGTTGCCGAACCAGCGGGGTAATGACGCCAGACACTTCCAGGTAAACCAGCGCATCGAGGCCGCGCGCCTGCCCCAGATAAAGCGCAACGGCCTCATCCTCGAAGACATGGGCGCGCTGCCCCCGCGCCTTCACCAATGCGCCGCCCGCATCTGACCGGACCAGGCTCTCGAGCCGATTGCCCAGCACATCGTGACACTTCCCGCGTGCAGCCAGAACTTCGAGCGACTCGTCGTAGCTCTCCCCGCCTCCACGTGCCGGCCCCAGGAAAAGCGCGCTGAGCGATCGGCCGAGCAGCACTTCCAGATGCCCCAGGGTCGCCTCGGCGAAGGACTTCAGATCCCGCGGAGTGAATAGTTCATGACTGTTCTCCACCAGGAAGGCCAGCCCACTGCGTGTTTCCTCAAGCGTCCGAAGTTGCTGATAGGACCGAATGGCCGCAGTCAGGGTCGTCAGCAGGCGGGTGTGGGTCAGTTCGGACTTCGTCCGGTAGTCATTGATGTCGTAATCGCGAACCACGCTGACCTCTGGCGCATAACCCGGCTGCCCGGTGCGCAGGATGATGCGGGTGTCGGCGAGGCCAAGCTCCTGCCGGATACGACGCACGAGATCGAGGCCAGCATCATGCGTCTCCATGACGACATCAAGCAGGATGACGGCAACCTCGGGCGTGGTACGAAGGATGTCGAGCGCCGCTTCGGCAGAGTTGGCGTGCAGCAGTTCAACGGGACGGGAGCAAATCACCGCGTCGTTCAAGGCAAAGACCGTGGCCTGATGCACCTCCGAATCATCATCGACCACAAGCACGCGCCAAGTCCCGGCCTGCGAGGGTGCCATCATTCCGCCATCGTCCTCAAGGAAGGCAAGCAGTTCGTCCGGCGCAGTACTGACCAGCATATTCATCGATAAGTGTTCCAGAGTCCGGTGGTGGGCAGGCGCTCCCCGTTTCGTGAACACTATCGGCAGCACCCCCTCCGAGCTTTAGACGGGAGCCCGGGTGGGCTGTATGCCACCTTGACCCATGCCGTGGTGGAGGGCATCAAGATCTCCGGGGCCTTCTGGGCCAGCTAGTGGGGCCTGCTGTTCAACCCACGCAAGGTCTTCGACTATGCATGCGCCAACACCGCACTGGCGCTAGAGATCGGCAAACTCGGCGGTCTGGAGGACGACGGAGACACCCCGCTGAAGGGGCGCCCTGGCGGCACCAAACAGGCAAGCTGGACGTCCCCGACCCCCCATGCGCGCCTAGAGAACATGGCCCGC
>JAFLDU010000396.1 GCA_017309145.1 Zoogloea sp.
GCCGGGGGCTTCCCTCCCGCCTGCCACGCCGGCGGGGGCGGGGCAGGGCGACCCGGCCATCGCGCGCCGACTCCTCCCTGAAACCACCGGAGACATCATGAACGCTCCCCATCCCTCCGGCCCTGGCGGCTGGGATACCCGCCGCCAGGGACGCCAGCGCCGCCTCGAGCGGGCCGCCGCCATCGGCCTCGGGCGCATCGTGCCGGCCGCCCGCGTGGTGGACCTGCTCGAGGCGGTGATCGAACCGGGCGACCGGGTCTGCCTCGAGGGCAACAACCAGAAGCAGGCCGACTTCCTCGCCGAATCCTTGGCCGACTGCTCGCCCGAGCGCCTGCACGACCTGCACCTGGTGCAGTCGGTGCTGGCTCTGCCCAGCCACGTGGATCTCTTCGAGCGCGGGCTGGCGCGGCGCCTCGACTTCTCCTTCTCGGGCCCCCAGGGCGGCCGCCTGGCCCGCCTGGTGCAGGACCGCCAGATCGAGATCGGCGCCATCCACACCTACCTGGAGCTCTTCGGCCGCTACTTCATGGACCTCACCCCCAAGGTGAGCCTGATCGCCGCCCAGTCGGCCGACGCCGCCGGCAACCTGTACACCGGCCCCAACACCGAAGACACCCCGGCCATCGTCGAGGCCACCGCCTTCAAGGGCGGCATCGTGATCGCCCAGGTGAACGAGCTGACCGACAGCCTCCCCCGCGTGGACGTGCCCGCCGACTGGGTGGACTTCGTCATCGTCGCGCCGCGCCCCAACTACATCGAGCCGCTGTTCACCCGCGACCCGGCGCAGATCACCGAGGTGCAGGTGCTCATGGCCATGATGGCCATCAAGGGCATCTACGCAGAATACGAGGTCAAGCGCCTCAACCACGGCATCGGCTTCGACACCGCCGCCATCGAGCTGCTGCTGCCCACCTACGCCACCGAACTGGGCCTCAAGGGCAAGATCTGCACCCACTGGGCGCTCAACCCGCACCCGACGCTGATCCCCGCCATCGAGGCCGGCTGCGTGGAGTCGGTGCACAGCTTCGGCTCCGAGGTGGGCATGGAGAACTACATCGCCGCGCGCTCCGACGTGTTCTTCACCGGCGCCGACGGCAGCATGCGTTCCAACCGCGCCTTCAGCCAGACCGCCGGGCTCTACGCCTGCGACATGTTCATCGGCTCCACCCTGCAGATGGACCTGGCCGGCAACAGCTCCACCGCCACCCTGGGCCGCATCACCGGCTTTGGCGGCGCTCCCAACATGGGCTCCGACCCCCACGGCCGCCGCCACGCCTCCGCCGCCTGGCTCAAGGCCGGGCGCGAGGCCGGCGGCGCCAACGCCATCCGCGGCCGCAAGCTGGTGGTGCAGATGGTGGAGACCTTCCGCGAGCACATGGCGCCGGTCTTCGTCGAGCAACTGGACGCCTGGAAGCTCAAGGAGAGCATGGGCATGGAGCTGCCGCCCATCATGATCTACGGCGACGACGTGAGCCACGTGGTCACTGAGGAGGGCATCGCCAACCTGCTGCTGTGCCGCACGGCTGAAGAGCGCGAGCAGGCCCTCCGCGGGGTGGCCGGTTTCACCCCGGTGGGCATGGCCCGCGACCGCCGCATGGTCGAGAACCTGCGCGACCGGGGCATCATCCGCCGCCCCGAAGACATGGGCATCGACCCCCGCATGGCCAGCCGCGACCTGCTCGCGGCCCGCTCCGTCAAGGACCTCGTGCGCTGGTCGGGCGGCCTCTACGCCCCGCCGGCCCGCTTCCGCAACTGGTGACCGACATGGAAAAACTCGAATTCCAATTCAAGGCCGCAGCCGCCACCCCGGCCGCCGGCACCGCCCTGTGCGGCGTGGTGGGTTCCGGCAACCTGGAGATCCTGATCCGCCCGGGCGAGCCGGCCGACACCTGCCAGGTGCACATCCGCACCTCGGCGCGGGGCTTCGGGCGCATCTGGGAGGCGGTGATCGCCGAGTTTGCCGCGCGCCACCCGGTGGGCGGCACCCGCATCGACATCAACGACATGGGGGCCACCCCCGCCGTGGTCAGCCTGCGCCTGAGCCAGGCCCTCGGCGACTACACCGGAGGTGCGCAATGAACGCCCCGCAGCCCATCGGCCTGCGCCGCAGCTGGTTCGAGGCCACCGCCCGGGCCCGCCTGCAGGCCCTGCTGGACCCGGCCAGCTTCCGCGAATTCCTGCCCCCCGAAACCTCCGAGCCCAGCCCTCACCTGGCGGTGCTCGACATCCCCGGCGCCTTTGACGACGGTGTGATCATCGGCGCCGGCCGCCTGGACGGGCGCGAGGTGCTGGTGATCGCCCAGGAAGGCCAGTTCATGGGCGGCGCGGTGGGCGAGATCCACGGCGCCAAGATCGTCGGCCTGCTCAAGCGCGCCCGGCGCGACAAGCCCGCCGCCGTGCTCTTCCTGGCGGACTCCGGCGGGGTGCGCCTGCACGAGGCCAACGCCGGCCTGATCGCCATCTCAGAGATCATGCGGGCGGTGCTCGATACCCGCGCCGCCGGCGTGCCGGTGCTGGCCCTGGTGGGCGGCAGCTGTGGCGCCTTCGGCGGCATGGGCATCGTTACCCGCCTGTGCTCGGCCGTCATCATGTCGGAGGAGGGGCGCCTCGCTTTGTCCGGCCCGGAAGTCATCGAAACCGTGGCCGGCGTGGAAGAGTTCGACTCCAAGGACCGCGCCCTGGTGTGGCGCGTCACCGGCGGCAAGCACCGCTACCTCACCGGCGACTGCGCCGCCCTGGCCGAGGACGAGGCTGCCGACTTCTCCCGGGTGGCCGCCCAGCTGCTGGCCGGCTGGCAAGAGGAGGCCCCCTCCCTGGCCGCGCTGCGCGCCGAGCAGGCCCGCCTGAGCGGCCGCCGCACCCGCTTTGCCGGCCTGCGCGACGGCCTGG
>JAFLDU010000397.1 GCA_017309145.1 Zoogloea sp.
GGCGGTGGCAGCCGTGATGCCGGTGGTTATGGCGGCGGCGGTGGCAGCGGTGGCGGTTACGGCGGCGGGGCGCCCGCGCCGAGTGCGCCGCCGGCCCCGAAGAAGCCGGCTGGCGGTGGTGGATTCGGCGATTTCGACGACGACATCCCGTTCTGATCCGGCGCCTGCCGGGCGGGTTTCCCTGACAGCGTGGCAGTCTCTGCCACGCTGTTTTGTTTTGGAGGTCTGCCGCGAGGCCCCGCCGACGCCTAGCGATCATGCGGTTCTTGCCGTCGCGCCGGGCCAAGCTGCTACACTTTAGTTATAGATCGACCGTCGCTGGTCAGTTTCGCCGGAAGCGGGGGCGTCAGGTTTTATTGTTTTGTCTGGCAAACAATCTGGCTTGTAAAAGCGAGTTTGTTTGCTATTGTTATTCAATCCGGGGTGGCGATTTAGTGTAATTACTGATTTTGATAAAGACGAGTGTTTGATTACACTCTTCGGGTCTCGTCCGCAGTCTGCCAGAATCCTCCCCCTGGGGTCGGATCAGGTAGCGAGCCCCGAATGACAGAACCGTTACCATCCCTTGAATCGTTTGTTCTTTTCTCCCGATTGACTCATGGCCGTCACGCCCGAAACGCCTGAAAAGGAATATTGCAGTACTTCCGAAGCCGCCCAGCGTCTTGGATTGTCTTTGGGTACCGTCCAGCAGATGGTCGAAAACGGCCAGCTGGAGGGCTGGAAGACCGCTGGCGGGCATCGGCGCATCCGTGTCAGCTCGATCGAGGAGTTCCGTGCCCGGTCGATGGCCGGCAACACCCAGAGCCAGCCGCGTCCGGCCGCCAACAGCCTCCAGGTGCTGGTCGCCGAAGATGACCGCATCCTGCAGAAGCTCTACGAGCACACCCTTTCGTCATGGGGCCTGCCGCTGCAGATCCGCCTGGTTTCCAGCGGTATCGACGGTCTGCTGGAGATCGGCCGCGTGCCGCCCGATCTGCTCATCACCGACTTGCGCATGCCCGGCATCGACGGTTTCGAGATGATCCGTCGCCTGCGTGCCGACCCGCAGCTCCAGGAACTCGACATCGTGGTGGTCAGCGGCCTCACCGAAGACGAGATCCTCGAGAACGGTGGCCTGCCGCCGGATGTCATCTTCTACAGCAAGCCGGTGCCTTTCCGCGAGTTGAAGGGCTATGTCCAGGCCAAGATCATGGCGATGCAGCGCCGCGGCCGAGCGGCCTGATCCACCTGTCCTGCAAGACGGCCGGCTTTCGCCGGCCGTTTTCTTTTGGGCGCCTGTCATGGTTCCCTTGTCATTTCTTCCCTTGCCGCGCGGCCCGGCGCATTGCGTCCGCAGGAACTTGTCGACATGGTCCGTGACATTTTTCCGATCTGATGGCGTCCCGTGAGGAATAACGCACGCCAAAATATTCGTCTGATTTATAAAATTTCGTTAAATCACTAGTTGTCGTGGATAAGTTCTCCACGTCTATATCGTGATCAATGTGAAATTCATCGACATATCACGATTTGATGTGAATTTACAGAAACGACATTGGTTTTTGTAAAATTGAAGTTTTGTGAGCCGGATGCGCGGCAGGCTGTTTCTGCCCGGGTCTCGATGGTTCTTCCTCCGCTCGGCCCCTCCAGAAGCAGGTGATAAAAATGTTGCGCACAGAACAGATCCGTTGGTCCATGCCAGAAAGCCTGTGTCCTGTTCCGGACGACGGACGAAGGTGGGGGGCGAGTGATCCCGTGACGGAGGCTGCGATCACCGGCGCCGCGCTGGTGCGGCATCTGGAGGACTTCCGCTTCGCCACTCTGCGGGCACTGCGTCAGCTGCACCGGGCGCTGGGGGCTGAGCGGGTGGCTGTCGGGCTGATCGCGGCTGACGGCAGTCGTGTCAATGAGGAGCTGGCGTGGGCGGGAGGGTTTGGACGCTGCGGCGAATCCGAACGGGTGATCTCGTGCGAGGCCTTCGTCGATGAGGTCGGGGCCTGGCTGGGCGGCCGCGCGTGCGCGCTGGAGCTGGGCATCGATGTGCTGGCGCCGGTGTGGCACGACCTGGCCTGCGATCAACTGATGATGGTGCGGGGCCGGAATCCGGCCCGGGGCCTGGATCAGGTGGTGCTGGTGGCGCAGATGCGCAACCCGGCCCGGCTGGCCGATGGTGCGGATCAGGCGATGGCGATCTTCCTCGACGAATACGACCGCCGTCGTCAGTCCGTCAGGGCGTGAGCGTCGGTTTGCCGGCCAGCTGACGCCAGCGCGCTGCCTCCGGGCGGGTCAGGCAGTCGGCGAGCCGTTGCATGGCGGCAGCCAGATGCCTTTCGGCGGCCTCGCTGAGGGGCGCGCCGAGTTCAAACGATTCTCCCCTCACGCACAGCACGAAGGCCGGCGGTGGGGCCGTCTGCCGCACATCCCGGAACACCTGCAGGACAGCCTCGGGATCGAGGGCGTGGCTGCTCACCGCGCGGCTGGCGCGGGGCTCGATTTCGGCAAACGTGAAGGGCGCCGGCGTGCCGGTGCCGGCGTCGATGAAGAGGGCCAGGGCCGCACCGTCCAGATCGAGGGCGTGCTCGACCTGCAGCTGAAAATCATCCACCAGCCGTATGCCGGGCCGGGCTGCGGCTTCGAGCTCCGCCATCAGCCGCGGGCCGATGGCGTCGTCACCCCGCGAGGGGTTGCCCACCGCAAACACCACCACGTCCATGCCGGGCCTCAGGCGCCGCTGGTGGCGCGATCCATCAGGCGGCCGCCCGCGTCCACCAGTTCGACTGCCAGGGGCATCTTGCCCAGCGCATGGGTGGCGCAGGAGAGGCACGGGTCGAAGGCGCGGATGGCGACTTCGATGTGGTTCAGCAGCCCTTCGGTGAGCTGGCGGCCGTCG
>JAFLDU010000398.1 GCA_017309145.1 Zoogloea sp.
GGATGCTGGCACTCCGGGTCTTCTCTATCCTTGTGGCCTTTGTCATTTTCTTCATTGTCTTTTTCGCCTAAGACAGTGTTTCTCAAGCCGATGGGCAAACGATTGAATGAATAGGGCCTGAACTCACTGTAAATCCGGAAGGAACGCCGGCAGTTCATAGTCACTGCATTGCACTGTATTTCTTCGCGACCACCAACCTAGTGTATTCATACAGTGTCCCGGCTGGGATAGCCTGGCCTACAGGATGTGGAAAATGTGTTTTTACATAAGTATTCATTAGTGTGTTGAAATCGAGAGTTCCGACGGCCCCTTGAACTGAATCACAACATGTTCTGGGTTTCATACCAAGGCCATGGTGGTAAAGGAACACGTCGAATCTGGGCTCGGAGGCCGCGCCGGAGAAAGTGGAGCGGCGGCGGCTGCCACGGGATGGGCCGGCGGCTTGTATGGCCGGCCGTGACGGCCCACTTCCATGTCGGTGCTTTGCGTCGACGCCGAGCTGCTGGCGGCGGGGCCTTCGGCAATGTGGCCGCGCTGCGTCGTGTCGTAGTAGTACCGCGTCCAGACGGCATGATTGCTCCACAGCGATGCAACAGGAATCAACACACCGACGCATCCAGCGTACAAGATCCAGTTCAAAGAGTAGTGCAAGCTCCCAAAGCCCAGCTTTAGGGATTCCATGCAGGCCAAAATGTACACGGGAGCTGCGACGGAAAAGACCAGCCAGACCCACGATAAGACCACGAGGTGGAACAGGCGCTTCTTGTGTCGCGTCGAGGCCGCCACATCCAACTCAACGTCGGCCTTGGGTAGGCCTGAGAACGGGCAGTCGGGCAAGACCACGATGGTGACCCGTTCCCGTGTGTACCGCTGCAATACGGGGACGCGTCGACTCACGTACGCGGGATACACTTTGTAGTTGACGTGTGGGTAGGTGACTTGCCCCCAGTGGTCCGTCCGGAGTCCCCCGCACGCCGCCTGTGACTCGTAATGCACGTCTCCGAGCTTGTGAATGCCGTCGCTCAAATATTGTTGCAACAGTGCGTGTCGTTGCGGCACGTAAAACGTCAAGTACACCGCTAGGATCCCCCACGATAGGGCCACCACCAAGTACACCAGCAGCTTTGGCAACCTGAACCTGCTGGCAGGGGTGGCGGGCGCGGCAGCTGCCGGCACGCTGGCCCGCAGGTGGGGCAGCAGCGCGGTGACCCGGTCCACCGTCTCGATGATGTTGGCCCCCGGCTGCCGGTTGACCATCAACAGCACACCGGGGCGGCCGTTGGCGTAGCCGTAGTTGCGGTCGTTCTCGACCCCGTCGCGGACCCGCGCCACATCCCCCAGACGCACCGCCGAGCCGTTCTTCCACGAGATGATCATCGGCCGGTACTCGGCGGCCGTGCGGGCCTGGTCGTTGGCCCCGATCTGCCAGGCCTGCTCGCCGTCCTCGAGCACTCCCTTGGGGCGGTTCACATTGGCGCCGACCAGGGCCGTGCGTACATCATCCAGATTGAGGCCGGCCGCCGCCAGGCGCGCCGGGTCGGCCTCGACCCGCACCGCCGGTAGCGAAGCGCCGCCGATGGACACCTGCCCCACCCCGTCCACTTGGGCCAGACGCTGGGCCAGCACGGTAGAGGCCGCGTCGTAGAGCTGGCCCTGGGTGAGGGTCGCCGAGGTCAGCGCCAGGATGATGATGGGCGTCTCGGCCGGATTCACCTTCCGGTAGGTGGGGTTGTTGGGCAGGCTGGTCGGGAGTTGCCCCCGGGCGGCATTGATGGCCGCCTGCACTTCGCGGGCCGCACTGTCGATGTTCTTCGAGAGCTCGAACTGCAAGGTCACCCGGGTACTGCCGAGGGACGAATTCGAGGTCATCTCGGTGACCCCGGCGATCTGCCCGAGGATCCGCTCCAGCGGCCCGGCCACCGTGGCAGCCATGGTCTCCGGGCTGGCCCCGGGCAGGTTGGCCGACACCGAGATGGTCGGGTAATCCACCTGGGGCAGCGGCGACACCGGCAGCAGACGAAAGGCGATCGCCCCCGCCAGGGCCACCGCCAGGGTCAGCAGGGTCGTGGCCACCGGCCGGAAGATGAACAGACGGGAGAGGTTCATGCCCGTACAGTCCTCATGCCGTCCTCCGCGCCAGTCGGTCGAAGGCCAGGTAGATCACCGGCGTGGTGAACAGGGTCAGCACCTGGCTCACGAGCAGCCCGCCGACCATCGTGATGCCCAGGGGCTGGCGCAGTTCGGAGCCGACGCCAGTGCCCAGCATCAGCGGCAGCGCGCCCAGCAAGGCCGCCAGGGTAGTCATCAGAATCGGCCGGAAGCGCAGCAGGCAGGCCTGGAAGATCGCCTCCCGCGGAGTCATGCCGTGCTTGCGCTCGGCGTCGAGGGCAAAGTCGATCATCATGATGGCGTTCTTCTTGACGATGCCGATCAAGAGCACGATGCCGATGATGCCGACTATGCCCAGCTCGCTGCGGGCCAGCAGCAGCGCCAGCAGCGCCCCCACCCCGGCCGAGGGCAGGGTGGACAGGATGGTCACCGGATGGATGTAGCTCTCGTAGAGCACGCCCAACACGATGTACATGGTCACCACCGCGGCCAGGATCAGCAGCAAGGTGTTGGTCAGCGATGCCTGGAAGGCCAGGGCCGCGCCGCGAAAGCTGGTTTCGATACTGGCCGGCATCTGCAGGTCGCGCTCCACTGCGCGGATCGCCTCGACGGCATCCCCCAGCGCAGCGCCCGGCGCCAGGTTGAAGGACACCGTTACCGCCGGGAACTGCCCGATGTGATTCACCGCCAGGCTCGCCGGCCGCTCGATGACCCGCGCCACCGACGATACCGGCACCTGCACGCCTCCGGCG
>JAFLDU010000399.1 GCA_017309145.1 Zoogloea sp.
ATGCCATCGAGGTGCCCTTCGAGCGCAATGGCCAGCACTACACGCTGATCGACACCGCCGGTCTGCGCAAGCGCGGCAAGGTCTTCGAGGCGGTCGAGAAGTTCTCGGTCATCAAGACGCTGCAGGCTGTCGAACAGGCCAACGTGGTCGTGCTGGTCCTCGACGCCAGCCAGGAAATCTCCGACCAGGACGCCCACATCGGCGGCTTTGTCGTCGAGGCGGGCAGGGCGCTGGTTGTTGCCGTCAACAAGTGGGATTCGGTGGATGATTACCGCCGTCAGCGCATCAAGGAAGACATCGAACGCAAGCTGCCTTTCCTTGGCTTTGCGCGTTTCCTCTATGTTTCGGCGCTGAAGGGGCAAGGGATTGTCCCGATGCTGAAGGCTGTCGATGGCGCCTACGCTGCCGCGATGACCAAGCTCGCTACCCCCAAGCTCACCCGCCTGCTGCTCGACGCGGTACTCAAGCAGCAACCGCCGCGCCACGGCGGTTTCCGGCCCAAGATGCGCTACGCCCACCAAGGCGGGATGAATCCGCCGGTGATCGTCGTGCACGGCAGTGCGCTCGATCACGTGCCTCCGTCATATACTCGCTACCTTGAACGTACCTTCCAGGAAGCGTTCAGATTGCAGGGAACGCCCCTGAGGATACAATTCAGGTCGTCCCACAACCCCTACGCCAACAGGGATTGACGAACCGATTTCCACACCAACGGCGATCCTCGGTGCTGATGCGGCACTGCAGCAAGTCGCTCTATAATTATTCAAAACTACAACCATAGAGGTTCTACCATGAGCAACAAGGGGCAACTCCTTCAAGACCCATTCCTCAACGCCCTGCGGCGCGAGCACGTGCCTGTTTCGATCTACCTCGTTAATGGCATCAAGCTGCAGGGGCAGGTCGAATCCTTCGACCAGTACGTGGTCCTCCTGAAGAACACCGTCACCCAGATGGTCTACAAGCACGCCATCTCCACCGTGGTGCCGGCCCGCCCCGTCAATATCCAGCAGGAACAGAACGAGGCCGCAAGCTGAGCGGGCTGATGACCTGGCCAGTCCGCGGCCGATACGACTCCGGGGCATGGCATGTTTGAACGACCTGCCTCGGGGACGCGGGCAATCCTCGTTCAGGTCGATTTCGGTCAGGGCGGGATAGAAGAACGACTCTCTGAAGTGTCGTTGCTGGCTGAAAGTGCCGGCGCAACCGTCGTCGGTGTCGTCCAGGGGCGGCGTCAGGCGCCTGACCCGGCTCATTTTGTCGGCAAGGGCAAGGCTGAAGAGATCGGTCAGGTGGCCCAGATGAACGATGCGGACATCGTCATCTTCAACCACGACATCACCGCCGCGCAGCAGCGCAACCTCGAGCGCAAGCTCAATTGCCGGGTTGTCGACCGCTCCGCGCTGATCCTCGACATCTTCGCCCTGCGCGCCAAGAGCCACGAGGGCAAGCTTCAGGTCGAGCTCGCCCAGTTGCAGCATCTTTCCACCCGTCTCGTACGTGGCTGGACCCACCTTGAGCGCCAGAAGGGCGGCATCGGCCTGCGTGGCCCCGGCGAAAAGCAGCTCGAAACCGACCGCCGCCTGCTGGGTGAGCGCGTCAAGCTGCTGAAGGACCGCCTCGCCAAGCTCGAGCGGCAGCGTTCGGTGCGCCGGCGTGCCCGTGAGCGGCGGGATGTGCTTTCGGTTTCCCTCGTCGGCTACACCAACGCCGGCAAATCCACGCTGTTCAATGCGCTCACCAAGGCGGGCGCCTATGCCGCCGACCAGCTGTTTGCCACGCTGGATACCACCTCCAGACGGCTTTATTTGGGAGAGGCGGGGAACATCGTGCTGTCCGATACGGTCGGATTCATCCGTGATCTGCCGCATTCGCTTGTGGCCGCCTTCCACGCCACGCTTGAGGAAACGGCAAATGCCGACCTCCTGCTGCACGTGGTGGATTCGGCCAGTGAGGATCGGGAAGGACAAATCGCCGCGGTCAATTCGGTGCTGGAAGAGATCGGCGCCGGCACCCTTCCGCAGATCCAGGTCTGGAACAAGATCGACGCCACGCTGGCGAGTCCGGAGGTCCAGCAGGATGCTTGTGGTAAGATCACGCGCGTTTTGCTCAGCGCCCGCACCGGCGAAGGGCTCGAGTTGCTGCGTCAGGTTCTGACCGACGTGGCGCTGGAACACAAGGCAGCCCTGGCTGCCGCATCGGAAAGTCCGGAACCCTTTTGACGGAACCGGGCTTCAACCATTCCCGGAGCGGATTATCACTGTGATCTCAGGCATCCTCATGTCTCTCAACGATCCCAAATGGGGCAATCGCGGCAGCGGCGACAATCGCGGCGGCGGCGACAATCAGGGGCCACCCGACCTCGAAGAACTCTGGCGCGACTTCAACCGGCGGCTGTCCGGCATGTTCGGGCGCAGTGGCGGCCCGGGCAATGGTGGCTCCGGCGGGGACGGCGGCAATCGCCTGCCCGAGATGAATTTCCGCCAGTTTGGCGGCGGCATCGGCCTGATCGCGGCGTTTGCGGCGGTGATCTGGCTGGCCAGCGGTTTCTACATCGTCGATGCCAGCCAGCGGGGCATCGTCCTGCAGTTCGGTCGCTTCATTGAAGCAACCGAGCCGGGCCTGCGCTGGCGGCTGCCCTATCCGATCCAGACCCACGAGCTGGTGAATCTCACCGGCGTGCGTACCGTCGAGATCGGCTACCGCGGCTCCGAGCGCAACAAGGTGCTCAAGGAAGCCCTGATGCTGACGGACGACGAGAACATCGTGAACATCCAGTTCGCGGTGCAGTACATCCTGAAGGATCCGCAGCAGTACCTCTTCAACAACCGCAATGCGGATGACTCGGTGATCCAGGCCGCC
>JAFLDU010000400.1 GCA_017309145.1 Zoogloea sp.
CCACCCGCCGCAGACCGGAAACACCTGGCCCACGAAGCAGTTGGCCGCTTCGCTGCACAGGTAGGCGGCAAAGGCGGCATCCTCCTCGGCCCCGACCAGGCGACCCAGGGGCACCTCGCGCTGGAGGCGCTCCTGGAAGCGCGGGTTGGCCTGCACTTCAGGCGGGAAATAGGTGGGGTTGTCCACGAAGTTCTGGGCGATCGCATTGACCTGAACGTTATGCGGCGCCACCTCCACTCCCACCGCCTGCACATAGGCCAGCTGGGCACCGCGGGCCGCACTGTAGCTCGACGCACGCTTGATGCCGCGCAGGGCCGAGGCGCTGCCCATCACCAGGATCTTGCCGGCCCGGCGCTCGATCATCGCCGGCAGCACGGCGCGCACCAGGCGCGGCAAGGGATCCACCAACGCGGCGAAGGTGGCCCGCCATTCGTCCTCGCCCACCGCGGTCACCGGGGTGGTGGGTGCCGGGATGGCCAGATTGGCGAGCAGCACATCGATGTGCCCCGCCGCCGCCACAATGGCAGCCGGCGCGTCGGGATCGAGCAGGGGATGGGTGTCGGCGATCACGGTGGCGCCCTGGCGGGCCAGCACCTCACACAACACCGGCCCCATGAAGGCATCGGCGTGGGTCACCAGAATGCGCTTGTCGCGCAGGGGTAGGTCGGTCATGGCGGGTCTCCTCACGGTGGGCGGCAAGGCGCCCTCCTTGTTATGGCTGTCAGGCTTGCCCTCCGGGGCCCAGGCACCCTCTTGGCGCCGACCGCGGGCGGGTAGCGGGGATTGAATCCTGCCCCACGGCTTTGCGCAAGTCCGGGCCACGCCCCTGCCGCATTCCCCGCGCCTTGATGCACAATGGAGCCCGCCCCGCGGCTAAAACCGGAACAATGCCTTCTCTGCCCCGCAGCATCGCCCACCTGGACATGGACGCGTTCTACGCGTCGGTGGAGCTGCTGCGTTATCCGCAGCTGCGTGGCCGACCCGTGGTGGTGGGCGGACGCCGGGCCAATCCGGCAGGGGAAACAGGCGCCTTCCCCCATCTACGCGACTACGTCGGACGCGGCGTGATCACCACCGCCACCTACGAAGCGCGAGCCCTGGGCGTACATTCGGGCATGGGCCTGATGAAGGCCGCCCAGCTGGCCCCTGAGGCCGTGCTGCTGCCCGCCGACTTCGACGCCTACCGACACTACTCCCGCCTGTTCAAGACTGCCGTGCGCGAGATCGCCCCCGAGCTGGAAGACCGCGGCATCGACGAGATCTACCTGGACCTGAGCGCCCTCAACCCTGACGGCAGCCGTGATGGGGCCCGGGCCATCGCCCTGCGCCTGCAGCAGGCGGTACGCGAAGCCACCGGGCTGTCGTGCTCCATCGGCGTGGCACCCAACAAACTGCTGGCCAAGCTCTGCTCCGACCTGGACAAGCCCGCCGGCATCACCGTGGTGGCCGCCGACGACATCCCCGGCCGCATCTGGCCCCTGCCGGCCAAGCGCATCAACGGCATCGGTCCCAAGGCGGCGACACGCCTGGACAGCCTCGGCATCCACCACATCGGCGAGCTCGCCGCCGCCGATCCGGCCTGGCTGCAAGCGCATTTCGGCGAACGCTACGGCGTCTGGCTGCATCGCGCCGCCCATGGCCTCGACGAGCGCCCGGTGGTCACCTACAGCGAGCCCAAGAGCCTGTCCCGGGAGACCACCTTCGAGCGCGACCTGCATCCCCAGCTCGACCGGGATGCCCTGTCGCAGAGCTTCACCCGCCTGTGCGAGCAGCTGGCCGCCGACCTCGCACGCAAGG
Organism: Zoogloea sp.; assembly: GCA_017309145.1. Taxonomy (GTDB): domain Bacteria; phylum Pseudomonadota; class Gammaproteobacteria; order Burkholderiales; family Rhodocyclaceae; genus Zoogloea. The sequence continues at coordinate 1,798 of JAFLDU010000400.1, forward strand.
GCTACACCGGCAAGACCATCGGGCTCAAGCTGCGCTTCGACAACTTCCGTACGGTCACCCGAGACCAGACCCTGCCGCAGCCCATCGGCGAGGCCGCGGCGATCCGCCGGGCCGCGGGAGAGTGCCTCAAACGCATCCCGCTGGAGCGGCGCATCCGCCTGCTCGGCGTGCGCGTGGCCAGCCTGACCCGCCGGGAAGCCGACCCCGGACACGCCCCCCTTCAACCGGTACAGGCCGAACTCTTCGCCTGAGCCGATCCCCAGAATAACGACAGCTGCATTCCAGGAGATCCGCATGTCCCACCCTAATCTCGACACGGCGCTCCCTGCCGCCGTGGAGCCCTGGCGCAAGAACCTGCGCGGCGAGCATGATGCCGCCCTGCGAGGCCCCCGCCCCGCCTGGTGGTGGACCGGCCTGAGCCCCCAGGACTGCCCCGGCCGCCAGCCCGACGGCACGCTCACCGCCCTGCCCCAACCCCGGCTCGACACCTGCACCCGCGAGTCCGTGCTGGCCGCCTTCGACAACGGCTGGACGCTCACCGAGCTGCTCTTCGCCGGCCTGCAGGGCGAGGAGGCCTTCTACCGGCCGCCCTACCATCACCTGCGCCATCCGATGGTCTTCTACTACTGCCATCCGGCCGCCCTGTACATCAACAAGCTGCGGGTGGCGGGCCTCATCGACAACCCGATCAACCCCTATTTCGAACGGATCTTCGAGACCGGCGTGGACGAGATGCGCTGGGACGACATGTCCAAGAACGAGATGGAATGGCCCGACTTTGCCGAGGCCCATACCTACCGGGCGCGGGTATACACCACCGTGCGCCATCTCATCGAAACCCACCCCGACCTGGCCGAGGGACACGCCCCGATCACCATGAACCACCCGCTGTGGGCGCTGTTCATGGGCTTCGAGCACGAGCGCATCCACCTGGAGACGTCCTCGGTATTGATCCGCGAACTGCCGGTCGACCTGGTGCGCCGCCCGGCCGCCTGGCCGGCCGTGCATGCCAGCGCCCAGGCC
>JAFLDU010000401.1 GCA_017309145.1 Zoogloea sp.
ATCATGCCGCCGATCACCGCGATGGCGAGGGGCTGGTTGGTCTCGTTGCCGGCGCCAAAGCCGGCGGCGGCCGGGGCGAGGGCCAGGATCACCGTCATGGAGGTCATCAGTACCGGGCGCATCCGGATCGGGCAGGCGTTGCGCAGGGCGGCGTCCACCTTGAGCCCTTCGGCGCGGCGCTGGTTGGTGAGATCCACCAGCAGGATGGAGTTCTTGGCGACGAGGCCGATCAACAGCACCAGGCCGATCATCGAGTAGATGTTGAGGGTCTGCCCGGTGAGCCACAGGGCCGCCACGCCGCCGACGATGGCCAGCGGCTGGGCCAGCATCACGATGGCGGGCTGCAGGAAGCTGTTGAACTGGCTGGCGAGCACCATGTAGAGCAGGGTCATGGCCAGGGCGAAGGTGAAGCTCATGTATTTCTGGGTCTTGCCGAACTCCTCGGCCTGGCCGATCAGCTTGACCTGGTAGCCGGTGGGCAGCAGCTCGGCCGCGGTGGCCTTGACCACCTCGACCGCCTCGCCCAGGGGCAGGGTGGGGGTGGCGAAGAAGGTGGCGGCGTACTGCAGGTCGAAGCGTCCGACGATGGCGGGGCCCAGGGCCTCGCGGAAGCCCGCCACGCTATCCAGGCGCACCAGCTCGCCGCCCTTGTTGCGCAGGAAGATCTTGGAAAGATCGGCCGGCTGGGTGAAGGTGCCTTCCCTGGCCTTCACGCGGATGTCGTAGCGCTGGCCGTCGCCCGGTTCGTCGTTGTATTTGGCGATGTCCACCCCGCCGGTGAGCATGTTGATGGCCAGCGCCACGTCCTGGGTGGTGAGCCCGGCGTCGGCGATGCGCAGGCGGTCCGGCGCGAAGATCAGCTGGGGCAGGTCGAGCTGCAGGTCGGTGTCCATGCGGCCGATGCCGGGCATCGCGGTGAGCTTCTTCTGCAGGGCCACGGCGTGGCGGCCGAGCTCCTGCAGGTTCTCGCCGGTGAGCACGAACTGCAGCGGCTCGCCGCGCTGGCCCTGGACCATCGGGTAAGGCGCGGCGAACACCCGCGCGCCGGCGATCTGGGCAAACTCCTTGCGCAGCAGCGGGATGATGTCCTGCTGCTTCACGGTGCGCTCCTCCCGCGGGGCCATGCGCACCACCACCGTGCCCTGGTTCACCTGCCCGGCCGTGCCGAGGCCGATCAGCGCGAACTCGGTGCGCACCTCCGGGTGGCGGGAGAGGATGCCTTCCACCTCCTTCAGCTTGCTGTCGGTGTAGTCGATGCTGGAGCCCAGCGGCGTGCGCAGCGACACCAGGAAGCGCCCTTCGTCCTGCTCGGGCGCGAAGGCCTTGCCCACGTTGGCGAAGAAGAAGGCGCTCGACCCCACCACGGCCAGGGTCGCCAGCAGCACCCACAGGCGGTGGGTGAGGGCGCCTTCCAGCAGGCGCACGTAGAGCGCGTCCATGCGCTCGAAGACGTGGTCGAAGAAGCGGTAGATCGGGCCGTGCTGCTTTTCCACCTTGAGGTAGCGCGAGCACAGCATGGGCGTGAGGGTGAGCGAGACGAACAGCGACACCAGCACGCCGAAGGTGACCACCAGCGCAAAGCTGCGGAAGAACTGCCCGATGATCCCCGAGATGAAGGCCACCGGCGCAAAGATGCACACCAGCGACAGGGTGGCCGCCATCACCGCGAAGACCACCTCGTTGCTGCCATTGACGGCGGCCGAGACGGGGTCGGGGTCGAGCTCTTCCCGGTGGCGGAAGATGTTCTCCAGCACCACGATGGCGTCATCCACCACCACCCCGATCAGCAGCAGCAGCGCCAGCATGGTGAGGGAGTTGAGGGTGAAGCCGGCGAAGTAGATCACCGCGATGGCGCCGCAAAGCGACACCGGGATCGCCAGCGAGATGATCAGCGTGGAGCGCACCGAGCGCAGGAAGATCCACACCACCAGCGCCGCGAGGAGCGTGCCCTCGATGAGGTGTTCCTTGAGGGAATCGACGATCTCGAGGATGAACACCGCGTCGTTGGATACGACGGAAAGCGTCATGCCCGGCGGCAGCATCGGGCGCAGATCCTTGTCGAGGCGTTCCTGGATGCGTTCGGTGATCGCCACGGTGTTGGCGTTGGCGATCTTCACCATGCCCAGGCCGACGGTGGTCTTGCCGTTGAAGCGGGCCAGCTGGCGGTTGTCGGTGAGGCCGTCCTCGATCTCGGCGATGTCGCCCAGGCGCACCGGCGCCTTCTCGCGCCAGGCCACCACGAGCTCCTTGAGCTGCTCCACCTGGTGGAATTCCAGATCGAGCTTGACCAGGCTTTCGGTGGTCTTGCCCACCACGAAGCCGCCGGCCAGCTGCACGTGCTCCTTGGCGAAGGCGTCGGTGATGTCCTGGGCGGTGACCTTGTGGGCGGCCATGCGGTCGGGCAGCAGATTGACCCGGATGGTGCGGTCGCGCCGCCCGCCCAGGCGCACCTCGCCCACGCCGTCGATGGTCTCGAGGCGCTTTTTAAGGGTGTTGATGGCGTACTGGTTGAGCTGCTGCTGGGTGCGGTCGCCCTGCAGCGCCAGCCACATCACCGGCTGGGCGTTGGTCTCGACCTTGGCCACCACCGGCGGGTCCACATCCTTGGGCAGCCGGCGCAGCACCTGATTGACCTTCGACTGGACCTCGTTGAAGGCCACGTCCACCTTCTTCTCCAGCGAGAAGGTGATGTTGACGGTGGATACGCCCGGCGACGAGGTGGACTGCACGTGCTCGATGCCCGGCGTGCTGTTCACGGCGGACTCGATGACGT
>JAFLDU010000402.1 GCA_017309145.1 Zoogloea sp.
AATATGCATTCTGATAAGTTATTTCAAGTCTCCATTCCCTGCTTCCATCTTGCAGTGAGGTCCATGTTCCTGAATTATTAAGATCAAAGGGGGGACGAAACTGATCTCGTCCTCGGGCACCTGCCAGGGCATCACGCGCGCTCCCGCCCCGGCCTGAACCTGCTCAGAGCAGCGGCGCGAGCCACTTGCGGGCCTCGTCCACCGTCATGCCGGTGCGGCGGGCCCAGTCTTCCAGCTGGTCCTGGCTGATCTTGCTGACCGCGAAATAGTGGCTGTCCGGGTGGCTGAAGTAGAAGCCGCTGACCGCCGCCGCCGGGGTCATCGCAAAGCTCTCGGTGAGGCCCATGCCGGTGTGGGCGGGCACATCGAGCAGCGTGAACAGGTCGCCCTTGACGGTGTGGTCCGGGCAGGCCGGGTAGCCCGGTGCCGGGCGGATGCCCCGGTAGGCTTCCTTGATCAGGTCGTCGCAGCTCAGGGTCTCGGCGGCCGCATAGCCCCAGGCCTCCTTGCGCACCTTGGCATGCAGCCATTCGGCGGCGGCCTCGGCGAAGCGGTCGGCCAGGGCCTTGAGCATGATGGCGTGGTAGTCGTCGTGGGTCCGCTCGTAGGCAGCCAGGCGGCCCTCGATGCCCAGGCCGGCGGTCACCGCGAAGGCGCCCACATAGTCGGCCACGCCGGAGTCCTTGCCGGCCACGAAGTCGGCCAGGCAGTAGTTGGGCTTGCCGGCCGGGCGCTCGTGCTGCTGGCGCAGGCCGTGCCAGGTCATGCGCACCTGGCTGCGGGATTCGTCGGCGTAGATTTCGATGTCGTCGCCCACCGCGTTGGCCGGGAACAGGCCGAATACCGCGCGAGCCTTGACCCACGGGTTGGTGTCCTGCTCGGCGACCATGCGGGCCAGCATGACTTCGGCGTCCGACTTGAGCTCGCGAGCGGTTTCGCCGACCACGTCGTCCTGCAGGATGTCCGGGTAGCGGCCAGCCAGGTCCCAGGTCTGGAAGAAGGGGCCCCAGTCGATGTAGTCCACAAGCTCGGCCAGGTCGATGTCGAAGGCCTGGATGCCGAGCTGGGCCGGCACCGCCGGGCGGTAGGCCGGGTCCGCATTCCACTTGAAGGGATTGGCGCGGGCCTGCTCCAGGCTCACCATCGCCACGCCCTTCTTGCCGGCGTGCTGGGCACGGATCTTCTCGTAGTCGGCGGCCACCTCGGCGGCATAGCCGGCGCTCTGCTCTTCGGACAGCAGGCTGGTCACCACACCGACAGCGCGGGACGCGTCGGGCACGTAGATCACCGGCTGATCGTAGTGCGGCGCGATCTTGATCGCCGTGTGGGCGCGGCTGGTGGTGGCACCGCCGATCAGCAGCGGCACGTCGAAGCCCTGGCGCTGCATCTCGGCGGCCACGTGGCTCATCTCCTCCAGCGACGGGGTGATCAGACCCGACAGGCCGATCGCCTGGGCGCCGTGCTCACGGGCCGCGGCGAGGATCTTGTCGCAGGGCACCATCACGCCCAGATCGACGATGTCGTAGCCGTTGCAGCCCAGCACCACGCCGACGATGTTCTTGCCGATGTCGTGCACGTCGCCCTTCACCGTGGCGATGACGATCTTGCCCTTGCTGGTGGCGCCGGTGCGCAGCTTCTCGGCCTCGATGTAGGGGATCAGATGCGCCACCGCCTGCTTCATCACCCGGGCCGACTTGACCACCTGGGGCAGGAACATCTTGCCGGCGCCGAAGAGGTCGCCGACCACGTTCATGCCGGCCATCAGCGGGCCTTCGATCACCGCCAGGGGCGGCTTGCCTTCCGCCTCCAGGCGGGCCCGCACTTCCTCGGTGTCGGCCACCACGAAGTCGGTGATGCCCTTCACCAGGGCATGGCTGAGCCGCGCCTCGACGGGCTGCTCGCGCCACGACAGGTCGGGGCCGGAGTCCTTGGCCTTGCCCTCCTTCACGGTCTGGGCGAACTCGACCAGGGCCTCGCCGGCCCCCGGGTGGCGATTGAGCACCACGTCCTCGACCTTGTCACGCAGCTCCGGCTCCAGATCGTCATACACGCCGAGCATGCCGGCATTGACGATGCCCATGCTCATGCCGGCCTTGATGGCGTGGTACAGGAAGACGGTGTGGATCGCCTCGCGCACCGCGTCGTTGCCGCGGAAGCTGAAGGACACGTTGGAGACGCCGCCGCTGATCTTGGCGTAGGGCAGGTTCTGCTTGATCCAGGCCACGGCGTTGATGAAGTCCACGGCGTAGTTGTCGTGTTCCTCGATGCCGGTGGCAATGGCGAAGATGTTGGGATCGAAGATGATGTCTTCGGGCGGGAAGCCCATGCCGGTGAGCAGGTCGTAGGCGCGCTTGCAGATCTCGGTCTTGCGGGCGAAGGTGTCGGCCTGGCCCTTTTCGTCGAAGGCCATCACGATCACCGCCGCGCCGTACTGGCGGCACAGGCGGGCCTGGCGCAGGAACTCGGCCTCCCCCTCCTTCATGGAGATGGAGTTGACCACGCCCTTGCCCTGGATGCACTTGAGACCGGCCTCGATGACGCTCCACTTGGACGAGTCGAGCATGATGGGCACCCGGGAGATGTCCGGCTCGGAGGCGATCAGCTTGAGGAACTTCTCCATCGCCGCCATGGAGTCGAGCATGGCCTCGTCCATGTTGATGTCGATCACCTGGGCACCGTTCTCCACCTGCTGGCGGGCCACCGCCAGGGCGTCGTCGAAGCGGCCTTCCAGGATC
>JAFLDU010000403.1 GCA_017309145.1 Zoogloea sp.
GGTGTTCGACCTGGAGATGGAACAGTTCGACGCCGCCCAGACGCGCAAGCCCTACCTCTTTGAAGCCGGGCGCCGCGCCGCCACGGCCTGCCTGCGCGACTGGGGAAACGATCTCTCCGGCGAGCGCCGGCGGGCCCAGCCGGGCAGCCGGCCCGCCGACCGCGTCCACGACGAGCGGGCCGTGATGACCGCCTCGGCGATGATGCGCGGCTTCGCCAACCGCCTGTCACGCATCTCCCGCAGCCAGCTCTTCATCAGCTACAGCCACCGGGACAAGGCCTGGCTGGACGTGGTCAAGGCGCCGCTGGAACCCTACGTCGAACTGCGCGGCCTGCAGGTGTGGGACGACTCCCGGATCGAGGCCGGCGAGCTGTGGCGCGACGCCATCGACCGGGCGCTGGCCTCCACCCGCGTCGCCCTGCTGCTGGTGTCACCGGGCTTTCTGGCCTCGCCCTTCATCCGCAGCGAGGAGCTGGGCTTCTTTCTCGAGGCCACGGCCCGCTACGCGGTCAAGGTGCGCTGGGTGCTGCTCAGCGCGATCGGCGATGCGCCGAATCCGGTGGGGCACATCCAGGCCATGCACGACATGGCCACGCCCCTCGATGCCCTGTCGGCGCCCGATCTGGTCCGCGCCCTGGCCGGCATCGCGCGCCAGCTGGCGGCCGATCTGGACGGTTGAGGCTCAGCGCGTCGCCCTGGCCAGAAAGCGGTCGAGCGCCGCGCCGAAGGCCTGCCGGTCGGCCTGGCTGAAGGCGGCCGGGCCGCCGGTCTGCACCCCGCTGCTGCGCAGCTCTTCCAGGAAATTCCGCATCGACAGCCGCTCGGCGATGTTGGCCGCGGTGTACATCTCGCCCCGCGGGTTGAGGGCGTGGGCCTGGCGTTCCAGCACCGCCGCGGCCAGCGGAATGTCGGCGGTGATCACCAGATCGCCCGCCGCCAGCGTATCGACGATGTGGGCGTCGGCCACGTCGAAGCCCGAAGGCACCTGGATCGCCCGGATGAAGCGCGACGGCGGCGTGCGCAGCAGCCGGTTGGCCACCACGAAGGTCTGGATCTGCAGGCGCTCGGCGGCACGGAAGATGATGTCCTTGACCACGGCCGGGCAGGCGTCGGCGTCGATCCAGATTTGCATGGTGCGTGGGGTGTGAAAGGGAAGGGCGCCAGTGTAACCCCGGGCGCGCCGGCGTTCCTGTTGCCGAAAAACAACGAATTCCGGCCGTCTCTGGCGGAAAACCCTCAATTCGGCCGGTGTCCGACCGTTAATCGCGGCATTGTGCACAGCAATATATCCAAAGACGGACTAGCTTGAACTCACACCGTCGATCAGTGCTGTAGCCCAAGAGAGAAAAAAAGAGGAGACAAGGCGCCGGCTCGAACCCCAGGTTCGGGTTGTGTCGCACCGGGCGAGGGATGCGTCCCCCGCGCAGGTGCCCCATGACCAGCCGGCTGGTGGTTGATTCACCGCGGTCTCCTCATCATGACGCGTTCCATCGAACAGACCGGGCTCTTCCAGCCCGACGCCGCCGCCCCGGCTCTTCCGGGTATTCCGGCTGCGGTTTTCCATCCCGCCCACGCCGCCCGCCGCCTGAAGAAGAGCCGCTGGCCGGCCCGGCTCGACCTGCTCCAGAGCGCCTCCGGGCTGTTTCTGGCGGTCTTTCTGGTGGCCCACATGTTCTTCGTGTCGTCCATCCTCATCAGCCACGACGCCTTCTACACCGTCGCCCGCTTCTTCGAGGCCGGCTGGCTGTTCGGCACGCCCCAGCCGTGGGTCGTGTCGTGCGTGGTGGGCTTCGTGCTGGCGGTGTTCGTCGGCCACGCGTGGCTGGCGCTGCGCAAGTTTCCCGCCAACTGGCGCCAGTACCGGGCCTTTGCCGAGCACCGCCGGCAGCTGCGCCACAGCGACACCGGCCTGTGGTGGCTGCAACTGTGGACCGGCTTTGCGCTGTTCTTCCTGGGCACCGTGCACCTCTACGGCATGCTGGTGCATCCCGAGCTGATCGGCCCCTATGAATCCGCCGACCGCATCTGGACGGGCACCATGTGGCCGCTCTACCTGCTGCTGCTGTTCGCGGTCGAGCTCCACGGCAGCGTCGGCCTGTACCGGCTGGCCCTCAAGTGGGGCTGGCTCGAAGGGCGAGACCCGGCCGCCAGCCGGCGCCGCCTGCGGGCGGTGAAGACGGCCTTCAGCGTGTTCTTCGTGGGCCTCGGCCTCGTCACCCTGCTGGCCTATGTGCAGCTGGGCATCGCCCACGCCGACCGCGCCGGCGAACCCTACGTGCCCACCGCGGCCAAGGCCGCCCGGGGCTGACCATGCGCATCCACTACACCGACGTGCTGGTGATCGGCGGCGGCCTCGCTGGCTTGCGTGCCGCCGTGGGCGCCCGGCGCCGTGGCCACGACGTGACCATCCTGAGCCTCGTCCCGCCCAAGCGGTCCCACTCGGCCGCGGCCCAGGGCGGCATGCAGGCCAGCCTCGGCAACACCGCCATGGGCGCCGGCGACAACGAGGACGTGCACTTTGAAGACACCGTGCGCGGCTCCGACTGGGGCTGCGACCAGGAGGTGGCGCGCCTCTTCGTCCACACCGCCCCCCAGGCCGTGCGCGAACTCGCCGCCTGGGGCGTGCCGTGGAACCGCATCCAGGCCGGCCCCCGCGAGGTGGTGATGGACGGCCAGCGGGTGACGCTCACCGAACCCGCGGCCATGCACGGCCTCATCGCCGCCCGGGATTTT